>NZ_JBFAQU010000001.1:283684-287764 GCF_040678915.1 Micromonospora sp. NPDC049257 | reverse complement strand
CGCTGGATGGGGAGGGCCTGGTGGTAGTACTCCAGGGCCCGCTGCCGATCCCCCAGGCTGTCGTACACGCTGCCGATGCTGGTGAGGGTGGCGGCTTCGCCGGCCCGGTGGCCGGCCTGTTGGTACAGGGTCAGGGCCTGCTGGTAGTCCTCCAGCGCCGGCCGGGGTCGGCCGGTCGACGACCGCGCCCAGCCACGCTGGTGGAAGGGGCTGGCGTCCGGGCCCAGGGTCAGGGTCGCGGTGGCCATGGCCTCTACAGCGGCGAACCGCGAGGTACGCAGCCACACCCGACACACCCGGGAACCGACATCCCGGGCGATCACCGGCTGCCGACCGGCCACCGCGAGCCGGTGCACCTCGACCCACCGGGCAACGGTGACCGCCGCAGTGGGAGTGACGGGTCGGAGTCGTGCTGCTTCCCGATCCTCGATCCCCGACTCCACCTCGGTCATCCTGATGCTCCTTGTTGCCGACGCGGTCGCCACCGGACCGTGGCACCACCCGGCGGGCGGCAGCGCATCGGTCGTGAACGTTCTTACCCCCGATGGCAGGGAGCCGGTCAGTAAGTCGGAAAGTCGTCACCCGAGCCGGGTTCACGAAGCGGTCGCGCGACGCGAAGGAAACGTACAGTAGCCACCCAAGGTCCACCGTCGATCACCTGGCCGGGCCGGCGGTGGGCGGCCTCGGACCGGCTTGACCAGGCGCATCAGGGGAGACGTGGTCATGGAAAGCGCCACAGTGGAGGTGTCCGGGGCGCGGGCCGCGAGCTGGGCGGCGGAGCTGCGGGCCGGACTGACCTGACCACCATGACGGGGATGGCAGATGAGTACCTTCGACCTGGAGGTCTTCGAGCAGACCTCCAACCACTACGAGCTGCGGCTGTCCGCCGACGGCCAGCCACCCCGGGTCCGCAGCCTGGACCGGGCCGCGGTCGACGAGCTGATCACCCTGGTACGCCGCGACTACAGCACCGACGCCACCGCCTACAAGGTGTACGGCGCGACCCGGCTGGCCGAGCTGGGGACCCGGCTGGCGGAGTTCCTGGACGGCGACGAGCGGTGGCTGACCCCGATGCTGGCCCATCCCGCCGGAGCGGTGTTGCGGATCACCGCCGAGCAGCGGCTGCGGCACCTGCCATGGGAGTTGCTGGCCCAGGAGGGGGCCTTCCTGACGGTGGCCGGGCGGGCACCGCTGTTGCCGGTCCGGACGGTCGGCGACCACGCGGCGTTGACGGGCCCGGTCGTGCCGGGCAACCGGCCGTTGCGGGTGCTGTTCATGGCGGCCTCGCCCGAGGGTGTGGAGCCGGTGCTCAACTTCGAGGCCGAGGAGGCGGCGATCCTGGCCGCGACCCGACGCACCGGCACGGATCTGGTGGTGGAGGAGAGCGGCACCCTGGAAGGGCTGCGGTTCCTCAGCCGCGACTACGGGCCCGGCCACTTCGACGTGCTGCACCTGAGCGGGCACGCCACTACCGACGGTGGGAAGCCGGTCTTCCTCCTGGAGGACGAGTTCGGCGCACCCACCAGGGCGACGGCCGACCAACTCGCCGAGGCGATGCAGGGCCACTGGCCGAGGCTGGTGTTCGTCTCCGGTTGCCTGACCGCCGACGCTCCGGAAGGCGGGGTGTTTCCGTCGATGAGTGAGAGTCTGGTCGCCGCTGGTGCCCCTGCGGTGCTGGGCTGGGCGCTGCCGGTCGGGGACATCTCCGCCACCGACTTCGCCGCCGCCCTCTACCGGGCCCTGGCCGACGGCGGGTCGTTGGACCGGGCCATCGTCGAGGCACGCCGTCACCTGTTCCACGACAAGAAGAGCAGCTACTGGCATCTGCTCCGGGTCTACGCCGACCGGTCCCCGCTGGCCCCCATGGTCACCCCGCTGCACACCAAGGGCCGCAAGCGGTTGCAGGTACGCGCCGCCGACCAGCAGTTCCTGGACCCGCAGACCCAACTGTCCCGGGTCGCGTCCCGCGCCGAGTTCGTCGGCCGACGGCGGGTGATCCAGCGCTGCCTGCGCGCCCTGCGGCAACCCGCCGACACCCCCGGCGCGGCCCAGGGCCTGCTGCTGGCCGGCATGGGTGGGCTCGGTAAGAGCAGCCTCGCCTCCCGGCTCCTGGAACGCATGCCTACCCACCAGCGCGCCGTCTGGTACGGCCGGGTCGACGCCATCAAGTTCCGCGAACTGATCGACAAGGTCCGCTTCGACGACGTCGACCAGAGGACCGAGGCCGCCAAACTCCTCGACAACGAGCAACTCCCGCTTCCGATTCGGCTGCGGTACCTGCTCGACGTCGACGGGCCGCTCGGCGGGACGCCCTGCCTGTTCGTGTTCGACGACTTCGAGACCGGCAACCTCGACGCCCGCGACGACGGCAGCCGGGTCCTCGCCCCGGCCATGGCCGAGATCCTGCCCGCCCTGCTGGCCGCCATCCGCGACACCGGCAGCCCGAGCCGCGTCGTCATCACCAGCCGCTACCGCTTCCCCACCCCGGCCGGCACCACCCTCGCCGTCGAAGCGTTGGAAACCCTCACCCCCGTCGAGCAGACCAAGAAGACCGCCAACCTGGCCAACCTGCGCCCCGAATCCACGATCAACCCCGTCATCCGGACCCGGGCGATCGAGGCCGCGGCCGGCAACCCCCGCCTGCTCGACTGGCTCAACCGCATCGTCGGCGACGCCGCCCTCGACGTCGATGGCCTGCTCGCCGCCATTGAGGGCGAAGCCGACCGGTTCCGCCGGGAGACTGTCCTCGCCGACAACCTGCTCGACTCCCAACCCCTCGAACTGCGCCGCATGCTCGCCCGGGTCAACGTCGTCGAACTCCCGATCCCCGCCGCCACCGTCCACGCCCTGCACCAGCATCCCGACGCCGCCCGGCACCTCCAGCGGGCCGTCGAACTCGGTCTGCTCGAAGAGGGCATCGACCCCGAGACCCACCAGCCCCGCTACTTCGTCTCCAACGTCCTGCACCCGCTCGTCCGCCCTCTGCTCACCGACGACGACTACACCGAGGCGTGCGCCGCCGCCGCCCGGTCCCTCTACCAACTCTGGGTCCTCGACTCCACCGCCGCCGATGGCCACTGACCCGCGATTCCTCGCCCGCTGGGTCGAGGTGCACCGGCTCGCGGTCGCGGGCCGACAGCCGGAGATCGCCCGGGACGCAAGTAACCGGGTGTGCCGGACGTGGCTGAGCACCTCGCGGTTCGCCGCCGTCGAGGCCATGGCCACCGCGACCCTGACCCTGGGCCCGGACGCCGATGCCTTCTACCAGCGTGGCTGGGCGCGGGCGTCGACCGGCCGGCCCCAGCCGGCGCTGGAGGACTACCAGCAAGCCCTGATCATGTACCGGCAGGCCGGCCACCCAGGCAACGAAGGCGTCACTCTCAACAACATCGGCAACGTCTACCACAGCCTGGGGGATCGGCGGCAGGCCTTGGACCATTACCACCGGGCCCTGCCCATCCAGCGGGAGGCGGGTGACCGGGCGGGCGAGGCCGTAACCCTGAGCAACATCGGCGGCGTGCACATCAGCCTGGGGGATCAGCGGCGGGCCCTGGAGCACTTCCATCAGGCCCTGCCGATCCACCGGGAGGTGGGTAACCGGGCCGGTGAAGCCGCCATTTTGCACAACATTGGCAGCGTGTACGACCGCGTGGGGGATCGGAGGCGGGCCCTGGACTATTTCCGTCAGGCTCTGCCTATCCGGCGGGAGGTGGATGATCGGGCCGGTGAAGCCATCACCCTGAACAACGTCGGGAGCGTGTACGACAGTCTGGGGGATTGGCGGCAGGCCCTGGACTATTTCCATCAGGCTCTGCCCATCCAGCGGGAGGTGGATGATCGGGCCGGTGAAGCCGTCACCCTGAACAACATCGGCACCGTGTACAACGGCTTGGGGGATCGCCAGCGGGCTCTGGACTACTTTCACCGGGCTCTGCCCATCCGGCGGGAGGTGGGTGATCGGGCGGGCGAGGCCGTCACCTTGAGCAACATCGGCACCGTGTACAACGGCTTGGGGGATCGCCAGCGGGCTCTGGACTACTTTCACCGGGCTCTGCCCATCCGGCGGGAGGTGGGTGATCT
>NZ_JBFAQU010000001.1:29238-283586 GCF_040678915.1 Micromonospora sp. NPDC049257 | reverse complement strand
CGGGCGGGCGAGGCCGCCACCCTGAGTAACATCGGCAACGCGTACGACGGCTTGGGGGATCGGCGTCAGGCCCTCGACCACTACCACCAGGCTCTACCTATCCGGCGGGAGGTGGGCGATCGGGCCGGTGAAGCCGTCACCCTGAACAACATCGGCGGCGCGTACGACGGGTTGGGGGATCGGCAGCGGGCCTTAAACCATTACCACCAGGCACTCCCTATTCGGCGGGAGGTCGGTGACCGGGTCGGCGAAGCCGTCACCCGGTACAACATCGCGATGGTCCACCGGGCGAACGGTGACCTCGACCAGGCGATCCGGGAACTCGAACAGGTCGTCGACCTCGACCGGCAGGTCGACCATCCCGACCTCGAAGCCGACACCGCAGTCCTCGAACAACTCCGCCGACAACGCGCGCAAGAACAGGATGCCGAACCCCCTGCGGGGCCGTGACGGCAGCGCCGCCGCAGGGCCCTACAGCGACGCGCGGGCCGAGAAGGCGATGCTGGCCAGCAGGAAGCCGCCGTTGACCACGGTGAACGCCACGACCACCCAGAACACCAGCGCCGGCACGAGCATCAGCACCAGCCCCGCCACGAAGATCACCGCGCCGTAGTCGCGGACCAGCTTGACCAGGCGTACCGGCAGGGACGTGGAGGTGACCATGCTGGCGGCGTTGGGGCCGGACTGCATCACCGAGGTCACCAGGTTGACCATCCAGGTGCCGGCGAAGGTCGCCACCAGCCAGGTCGGCGTGGAGGGGCGCTGCGCCACGGCGGTGGCGGACAGGGCGGCGACCAGGGCGATCTGGGCGGCCACGTCGCAGAGCACGTCGACCCGGGCACCCGCCGCGCTGCCCTGACCGGTCACCCGGGCGAGCTGCCCGTCGGCGCAGTCCAGGGCGTACGCCACCTGCCAGCCGACCAGCGCGACCAGCCCGACCAGCCAGGCCGGGACGGTACCGGCGGCGACCCGGTCGGCGAGCGCCACCACGGTCACCGAGGCGGCCAGGCCGAGCACCAGGTTGGTGATGGTCAGCGCGGTCGGGCGCAGCCCGAGCCGCTGGGCGACCAGGGCGAAGACGGCACCCAGCCACTGGCTGACCGACTCGCTGAACAGGCCGCCGCCCCGGTTGACCCGGTGGAAGTCGGCAACGGTGGGGCGGGGTTCAGCCACTGTGGTCGCGGAGTGCACCGGCGTAGTCTGCCAGCCGCTCCCGCGTCTCGGTAACCGACATGGCCAGGTGCTCCAGGATGGTGTACCGGTCGGGGCGGGTGGCCGGGGCGAACTGCACCGCCTCGACGAACTGGTCGTCGGTGAGCCCCACGTCGGCGGGGTGCCGGGGCAGCCGGTGCCGGCCCAGGCAGGCCGCCATCTCGGCGAAGCGTCGCTGGTCACCGCGCAGGAACGTGCAGAACAGCGCGCCGAGGCCGGCCAACTCGCCGTGCGACGAGGTGCCGGGGAAGAGGGCGTCGACCGCGTGCATGATCTCGTGGCAGCCGCCGCTGGCCGGTCGGCTGCTGCCGCAGACGGCCATCGCCAGGCCGCTGGAGATCAGCGCCTCGGCCAGCACCGTGACGAACGCGTCATCGGTCATGTCGCCGGTGTGCGCGAGCACCGCCTCCGCGCCCATCCGGGCCAGCGACGCGGCGAGCCCGTCGACCGGTTCGCCGCGTACCTGGCGGGCCAATTCCCAGTCGGCCAGGGCGCTGATGTTGCTGACCACGTCGCCGATGCCGGCCCGGTTGTGCCGGTCGGGGCCGGCGGCCACGAAGTCCAGGTCGACGATCACCGCGATCGGGATGTGCACCCCGTAGGAGCCCTTCAGGCCGCCGGTGATCAGGCTGGCCACCGGGGAGGCGATGCCGTCGTTGGCGAGGCTGGTCGCCATGGTCACCATCGGCAGGCCGCGCCGGGTGGCGGCGTACTTCGCCACGTCGATGGTCTTGCCGCCGCCGATGCCGACCACCGCGTCGTACGAGCGTTCGCGGAGCTTGCCGCCCAGCTCGTCGGCGGCGTCGAGGGTGCCGCCGGCCACGGTGAACACGTCTGCCGAGCGCAGCGACGGCCGCAGCAGGTTGGCGATCTGCCCGCCCTGACCGGGGCCGACCACCACCGCCACGTCGCCGCCGGAGGAGATCCGCCCGTCGGCGAGGATGGTGGCGAGGTCGGCGACCGCCCCGCGCCGCACGTCGATGTGCAGCGGGGTCAGGATGGTACGAGCTAGTAGCGGCACGCGATCTCCCGCGCCCGGGTCAGGTCGTCGTGGTTGTCGACCTCGACCCAGGAGACATCCCCGATCGGCGCGGCCCGCACCTCCCCGCCCCGGTCGGCGAACTCCTGGTAGCCGTCCTCGTAGTAGAGGTTCGGGTCGCGCCGCCAGGTCGCCTCCAGCGCGTCGGCGAGCGCCCCGGCCACCTGCGGCTCGATCAGCGTCGCGCCGATGTACTCGCCGTACGCCTCGCCCGGGTCCATCAGCTTGGTGATCCGGGTGAGCTGGCCGGCGACGTCGAAGGTGGTCTTCATCTCCTCGTCGGCGAGCGCCTTGAGGGTGTCCACGGCGAGCAGGATGCCCGGCCCGCGCTCGGCGAGCAGGGTCTTTTCCACGCTCACCGGGTGCACGGTGTCGCCGTTGACCAGCAGCACGCCCCGGGCGAAGTGCTCCCGGGCCAGCCACAGCGAGTAGGCGTTGTTCCACTCCTCGGCCTTGTCGTTGTGCACCAGGGTGAGGGTGACGCCGTACCTCTCCTCCAGCGCCGACTGCCGCTGCACGACCGCGTCGGCGGCGTAGCCGACCACGATCACGATCTCGGTGAGCCCCACCTCGGCCAGGTTGCGCAGCGCGATGTCCAGGATGGTGGTCTCACCGTCCACCGGCACCAACGCCTTGGGCAGGGTGTCGGTGTACGGGCGCAGTCGGCGTCCCGCACCGGCCGCGAGCACCATCCCGATCATGCGGGGCCTCCCTCGTACGACTCCAGGTCACCGTGGAGGATAGCCCCGGGTGACCGGGCAGCCGCCGCCAACCGTGAGTTCGGCCGGGCCGGGCAGGGGTTCCAGGGCTGGCCGGGCAGCGGTTCAACCGGGCAGGGCGGCCAGGTCGGCGAGCACGCCCAGCCGCTCGTCCGCGGTCAGCGTGGCGTACGGGCCGGCCGCCCGACGGTCCGTCTCCAGCTCGATGGCCCGTCGCTCCGGCCCGTCCGGCAGCTCCCCGATGCTGGTGGCGGTGTGCCCGGCGGCGGTCCACGCGGCGGCGTGCGCGTCCGCCCGGTGGTACCGCAGCGTGCCGAGGCGGTTGAGCAGCAACACCCCCGACGGGATGCCGTCCGGCTCGTACGGCGGGGCCATCGCGGCGAACGCCGGCCCGGGTTCGGCGTCCGGCTCCCCGGCGAGCAGCACCGCGTACGCCAGCACCCGACCGTACGCCTCGACGAGCCGGTGCACCCGGTCGTCGTGCCCGGCCCACAGCTCCTCGGTCACCTCGGCGTGCACCTGGTACAGCTCGGTGAGGAAGTCGACACCGCGTTCGGTGGCGGTGAAACCGCCGTCCGGCCGGCGGGCGATCATGCCGTGCGCGACCTGCTTGTCCAGCGCCCGGTGGCAGGTGGCCGGGTCGCGGTAGCGGTTGACCGCCGCGAAGCCGGCCCGGTCGACGGCACCCCCGGGTGCGGCGAGCCGGGTGCGGAACTCCACCAGGAAGCCGGTGGCGGCCGGGCCGCCGTACCGCTGGCTCAGTTCGGCGCCACCACCGTCGCGGCCGGCGAGCATCCCGGCCACGAACGCCCGCTCGACCGCCGGGGCGACCAGCCCGGTGAACCGGTGCGGTGCCAGCTCGACGCCATCGCCCACGGTCAACGCGCCGGCGCAGCGGGAGGGCTCGGTGGGCACACTTCGACAGTAGCGAGCGCCGGCCGACCGCGCCGATGTCCGGTCCCGTCCCGACCTGCACCGGAGTCGACCGGTTCGCCCCGGCCCCGGCCCGGACGCCCGGTGCACCCCGCTCCGGACTCCCGGTGCGCCGGCCACCGTCGGGAGGCCGCCGGGCTGGACCGCCGCCACCGCCGGGGCGGGTGGGACTGCCCGCATGTTGAACTTGGCGTGTATGCCGGCCGGAGCGGGCCGGGCAGGCCCTAGGCTCGTGCGCATGACCGCCGAGCAGCTGATCTCGTTTGCCCGTGGCGCGCCCTCGCTGGACATCGTGGATGTCGAGGGGCTCAAGGCCGCCGCCGTCCGTGCCTTCGACGCCGACCCCGCCGGGGTCACCGCCTACGGCACCTCCGTCGGGTACCCACCCTTGCGGAAGTGGATCGCCGAGAAGCACGGCGTCGAGGCGGATCAGGTGCTGGTCACCAACGGCTCGCTCCAGGCCGACGCGTTCCTCTTCGACCACCTGGTCCGGCGCGGCGACGCCGTGGTGGTGGAGCGGCCGACGTACGACCGGACCCTGCTCAACCTCCAGCGGATGGGCGGCGAGATCCACGGCGTGGGCATCGAGCCGGACGGCCTGGACACCGCCGAGCTGCGCAAGCTGCTGGAGTCCGGGGTACGCCCCCGGCTGGCCCACGTGATCCCGAACTACCAGAACCCGGCCGGTGTGACGCTGTCGCTGGACAAGCGCCGGGAGCTGCTCGACCTGGCCGCCGAGTACGGCTTCACGATCTTCGAGGACGACCCCTACGCCGACATCCGGTTCCGGGGTGAGCCGCTGCCGTCGATGCTGTCGATGGACACCCGGGGCGTGGTGGTGCACGCGTCGAGTTTCACCAAGACCGTCTGCCCCGGGGTGCGGGTCGGTTACCTGGTCGGGCCGGCGAGCCTGATCGCGGACATCGCCAAGTCGGCGACCAGCCTCTATATCTCGCCGGGCATGGTGGCGCAGGCGATCGTGCACCAGTTCTGTGTCTCGGGTGACATCCAGCGGTCCATCGCCACGGTGTCGTCGGCGCTGGGTGAGCGGGCCGGGGTGCTGGCCGAGTCGCTGCGCCGGCACCTGCCCGAGGTGACCTTCGTCGAGCCGGACGGCGGCTACTTCCTCTGGGTGGAGTTCCCCGACGACGTGGACGTGGACCGGTTGGCGCCGGCCGCCGCCGAGCGGGGCGTCGCCGTGGTCAAGGGCAGCGACTTCATGGTCGACGGTGGGCGGCACGCGTTGCGGTTGGCGTTCTCCGCGGTGACCGCGGACCGGATCGACGAGGGTGTGCGTCGGCTGGCGGACGCGGTGGCTGCCGTACGCGGCTGAAAATCTGTCGGGTTTCTGACAGAAGCGCGACCTGGGCCGGTCGAGGGCTCCCCTCGGCCGGCCCGACGCCCCACAATGCTGCGAGCGTCACTCACGTTTGGCTGGTGACCCGCTCAGGGCCCCTGCCACCGGCCGGCCGGGTGACGCCGCAGCTTTGCCCCCGCCCCCAACGGTGCCGGGTGGGTCGGGTCGCCCCTCACCCCCCTGGACGCGGCCCGACCCGCCCGGCACCACCCCCCACCTGCTCCCCGGCATCCGCCCCGCTCCCGGCCCGGCCCGGGTGACCAGGATCACGGCCACCCACCTGCCGCCGTCCGTCCCGCCGCAGGGGCCGCCGATCGTCCGAGGGCCGCCGGCCCGGCGGCGGCGTAGCCTGCAAGCCGCAGCACGCACACCGGGAGGGGGTACGCCATGACGGACCGGGCGGAACGGGAACGGTCGACGACACCCCACGGCGGTCGGGTGCTGAACCCCCGCGCCTGGGTGTCCCCGGTCCGGGCGATGTCGCGCATCCTCAACGCCGACGGCTCCCCCCGCACCCCCGCGCCCACCGGCCCCGGCCGCAGCGGCGTGGTCGACTGCGGCCTCTACGTCGACGGCGAACGCCGCCCCGGCCAGTGGCGGTACGCCGAAGCGCTGGCCGCCGCCCGCGACGAGCGCGGCGGGTTCGTCTGGCTCGGCCTGCACGAACCGGAACTGGCCGAGATGACCGCCATCGCCGAGACGTACGGGCTGCACGAGCTGGCCGTCGAGGACGCGGTGAAGGCCCAGCAGCGGCCCAAGCTGGAGCGCTTCGGCGACGTCAGCTTCCTGGTGCTGCGGACCGCCCGCTACTGCGAGCACACCGAGCTGACCGAGACCTCCGAGGTGGTCGAGACCGGCCAGGTGATGCTCTTCATCGGCCCCAACTTCCTGATCAGCGTCCGGCACGGGGACGCCTGCCGACTGTCGCCCGTCCGGGCCGACCTGGAGGCCAAGCGGGACCTGCTGCGGCACGGCCCGTGGGCGGTGGCGTACGCGATCACCGACCGGGTGGTGGACCTCTATCTGGAGGTGGCCGACCAGCTGGAGGACGACCTCGACGTGCTGGAGGCCGACGTCTTCGACCGGCAGAGCAGCGGGCGGATCCAGCGGATCTATCAGATGAAGCGGGAACTGGTGGAGTTCAAGCGGGCGGTGATCCCGCTGCAACGGCCGCTGATGACGCTGACCGCGCAGGTGCACCGGGAGGTGCCGCAGGAGGTACGCCGCTACTTCCGCGACGTGCAGGACCACCTCAGCCGCACCGTCGAGCAGGTCAACTCCTACGACGACCTGCTCAACTCGATCCTCCAGGCCCGGCTGGCGCAGGTCACCGTCGACCAGAACAACGACATGCGCAAGATCGCCGCGTGGGCGGCCATCGCGGCGGTCTGGACCGCGTTCGCCGGGGTCTACGGCATGAACTTCGAGAACATGCCCGAGCTGAAATGGACGTACGGCTACCCGGGTGTGCTGGCGCTGATGCTCGCCATCTCGCTGGCGCTCTACCGGTGGTTCCGCCGCAACGGCTGGCTCTGACCGCCGCCCGGTCGTGGGCCGGGGTGGCGGCCGGTCAGTGGCCGGTGTGCCGCCCGGTCGGTGGGCCGGGGCGGCGGTGGGTCAGTGCGCCGGGGTGGCCGCCGGGGTCGCCGCCGCCATCAGCTCGGAGACGGTGACGAACTCGAAGCCCCGCCGCCGCAACCCGGTGATCATCGCGGCCAGCCCCCGGATCGCCACCAGCCGGTCCGCCGGCCCGGTGTCATGGGCGAGCAGGATCGTGCCCGGGTCACAGGACTCGACGATGTAGTCGACCAGGCCGTCCGGATTCTGGGTGAACCGGGATTCGAGCATCTGCCGGTTCCACAGGACCACCTGGTAGCCGAGGTCGTTGGCGGCCAGCAGGGTGCTGCCGGCCAGGTGCCCGTAGGGCGGGCGGAGCAGGGTGGGCTCCCGCCCCCAGAGCCGGGTCAGCTCGTTGTGCGCCCGACCGATCGCGGTGCACGCCTGCTCGTAGGTCATCTTCGCCAGGTCCTGGTGGGCCCAGGTGTGGTTGCCGATCTCGTGGCCGTCCAGCCGGTGCGCCACCAGCCGACCGTACTCACGGGCGCGGCGGCCGACCATGAAGAACGTGGCCGGGGTGTCGGTCTGGGCGAGGATCGACAGCACCCGGGGGGTCCAGTTCGGGGCCGGACCGTCGTCGAAGGTGAGCGCGATCAACCGTCGGGTGGTGTCCACGCTCCACACCACGTCGACCCGGGACGACCGGGGCGGGGTACGCCGGTCGGCGTGCACGGTGGCCGCGTACCCGCCGTAGACGGGCAGCTTGCTGTCGGCGGTGGCCTCGGCGTAGCCGAACTCACCGGTCAGCGCCACACCCGCGCCGGCCAGCGCGGCGGCGGTGCCGGAGAGCACGCGCCGCCGGGACAGCGCCCGGTCACGCCCGGCCGGGGGCTCCTCCGGACGCTCGGCGGACTGGTCCCAGCGCCCCGTCGAGGGGGCGCCGTTCGGCTCCGGAGCCGGGCGCTCCGGGTCGGTGGTCGACGACATACGAGCACTGTAGGAGCCGGAAGCCCGCCGGGTGGGCCCGTAACGGTCGGGGAGAACCCTGAAAAATCCTTACGTTCTCGTGGGGACCGCCGCCCCGGGCAGGCCGGATGACGGTGCCGGGCCGTACCGTGCCGAGGGCTCCGGGTGCCAGCGGCGCGTCCCGTTGCCGGGCGACCCGGGACCCGACGGGGTCCGGAAGTCGGCTGCGGCGCGGGACGACCGGTCAGGTCGTCACCGCGCCGCCGACGTGGTGCGGGGGATCAGCGCCGGGTGCTGGACTGCGCCGCGTTCCGACCGGCGTCGAGCGCCTTGCCGAGGTCGTCGGCCGGCCGGCCGGAGACGTCGGTGGCGCCCTCGGCGACCGAGGGGACCTTGTCGTTCGGGTGGATCACCGGCTTGCCGGCCGGGGTGCCGGCCACCGTGGAGCTGCCGACACCGGTGGACGGGGGCACCGGACCGGTGGTGGCGGGGTCGTCGGCCGACGGGGTCTCCACGACCAGGATGTCGACCTCGTCGCGGGGGGCGTCGATGCCGGCGGTGACCGAGCCGGCGGAGACGCCGGCGGCGGGCGGCGTGACGGGGGCGGTGCCGATGCTGCGGGTCGGGTCGTACTCGGCCCACTCCTGCTGCTCACGGCGGCGACGCATCGCCATCGCACCGGCCACCCCGGCCACCGTCCCGGCGACCAGCAGGCCGGCGAGCATGCCGCGCGACGTGCGCTTCCTCTTGCGGGCCTTCGGGCTCTTCGCCTTGATCTTCTTGCTCACCGCGGCCTGCTTCGCGGCGGCGGCCTTCCTGCCGGCCACCGCCTTACCGGCGGCCTCGGCCTGGGCGTTGCGCACGGCCAGGGCCACCGGGGCGAGGGCCGCGACCGTCGTCGCGAGGCCACTGGAAGCCCGGTCCCGCACCACGACAGCGGTCGGCGCGACCGCCCCCCGGGCCGCCTGGACCCGCGGGCCGACCGTGGCGCCGGCACCCTTCGCCGCGTGCGTGGCAGCCTGCCTCAGGTGACCGATGCCCTGGTGCAGCTCCACCTTTGCCAGCTGCCCCTGGGTCTTGCGTCGCCCGATTCCCAACACGGTCCCACCTCCTGGGAGTTGTTCCTTCGTCATCCTCCACCAACGGATGCCTCCGCACTGCCAGATGGGGCACATGGGAGGATCCGCATGGAACTGACCAACGAGTGAGGAGTACCCGTGGCCGAGGCTGTCTACGCCACCTTGCACACCAACGCTGGCCCGATCCGGCTGGAGCTCTTCGGCAATCACGCTCCGAAGACGGTTCGTAACTTCGTGGAACTGGCCGAGGGCAAAAAGGAATACACCGATCCCCGCACCGGTCAGCCGGGCAACGGGCCGTACTACGACGGCACCATCTCGCACCGGGTGATCAGCGGTTTCATGGTCCAGATGGGCGACCCGACCGGCACCGGCCGGGGCGGCCCGGGCTACACGTTCGCCGACGAGTTCCACCCGGAGCTGCGCTTCGACCGGCCCTACCTGCTGGCGATGGCGAACGCCGGGCCGGGCACCAACGGGTCGCAGTTCTTCATCACCGTCGGGGCGACCCCGCACCTGAACAACCGGCACACCGTCTTCGGCCAGGTGGCCGACGAGCAGTCGGCGAAGGTGGTCGACTCGATCGCGAACACCCCGACCGGTCCGAGCGACCGGCCGTTGCAGGACGTGGTGATCGAGCGGGTCGAGATCGAGCGCACCGAGGCCTGACCGCACCCGCGAGGTACCTTTGCACGCATGACTGAACGCTCCGGGCCGGCCGGCGACGCCACCGGTGGGCCGGTGCCGACCACCCCGGTCTGCTACCGCCACGCCGACCGGGAGACGTACCTCAGGTGCTCCCGCTGCGACCGGCCGATCTGTCCGGACTGCATGCGGGACGCTCCGGTCGGCCACCAGTGCCCGGAGTGCGTGAACGAGGGACGCCGCAGCGTACGGCCGGCGCGTACCGCCTTCGGTGGCGGTGCCGCCGGCCGTCGCGGCGTGGTCACCCGCGTCCTGATCGCCCTGAACGTGCTGGTGATGATCGTCTCGGTGCTCAGCGACCGGGGCGGCGACTCGATGATCGGCGGGTCCGGCTTCGGCGGCCTGCTCGGTGGCGGCACCCCGCTGACCCAGTGGGGCTCGGTGCTCAGCTACGCCTCGTACGTGCCGTTCGGGGAAGCGCACGGCGTCGCCTCCGGTGAGTGGTACCGCCTCGTCACCGCGATGTTCCTGCACTACGGCGTGGTGCACCTGCTGCTCAACATGTGGGCGCTCTGGGTGCTGGGGCGGGAGTTGGAGGCCCTGCTCGGGCCATTGCGCTTCCTCACCCTCTATCTGGTCGCCGGGCTCGGCGGCAACGTGGCGGCCTACCTGTTCAGCAGCCCCAACACCGCGTCGGCCGGTGCCTCGACGGCGATCTTCGGGCTGTTCGCGGCGATCTTCGTGCTGATGCGCCGGCTGGGTCGGGACACCTCGGCGATCCTGCCGATCCTGGTGATCAACCTGATCTTCACGTTCACCGTGCCGGGCATCTCCATCCCGGGCCACGTCGGCGGGCTGATCGTCGGGGCACTGATGGCGCTCGTGCTGGCGTACGCCCCCCGGATGCGACGCTCGGTCTTCCAGGCGGCCGGTACGGCGGTGATCCTGGTGGCGCTGCTCGGCCTGGTGATCGTCCGCACCGTGATGCTGCTCGGCTGAGCGGTGCCGGTGCCGGCGCGGGCCGCGCGCCGGTCAGGGGCGGGCGGCCCGGACCGCCTCGGCCACCTCGGTCGGCCACGCACCCAGGTCGGCCCGGCCGAGCAGGTGCAGGGTCTCGCCCGCGTCGATCTCCAGCGTCTCCCCGGTCAACCCGAACCGGGTCCGCCGGTCCACGGTGACCGCCTCCACCACGCCCCACGGCAGGTGCCGCCGCCCGGCGTACCCCCGCACGACGGTGATCCCCTCGGCGTCGACCGCGAGGCGGACCGGGGCGAGCAGGTCGCGTACCGCCCAGGCGGCCAGGCCCACGGCGGCGGCGACGGCCAGTGCCAGCGGGACCGGGTCCCCGGCGGCGAGCAGCAGCCCGAGGGCGACCAACCCGACCGCACCGACCAGCTTCACCGCCGGGAGCGCCGGGGGGACCCGCCACTGGCGGGCCGGAGACGATGGTGGATGCACCGTCCCAGCATGCCAGCTCCGCCCGCCCCCCTGCGGCGACCGCTCGCCCCGCGCCGCCCGCCCCTCTGCGTCGGGTCGGGTGCGCCGGGCAGGGCGGACCGGCGGTCGGGGACGTAGGATCGAGGCAGCCGAAGTTACCGGGGAGTAGTCATGAGCGACGCAGTCATCGTCGGTGCGGTCCGTACCCCGGTCGGGCGGCGCAAGGGTGGCCTGGCCGAGGTGCACCCGGTCGACCTGTCGGCGCACGTGCTGCGCGCCCTCGCCGACCGCACCGGCATCGATCCCGGCCAGGTCGACGACGTGATCTGGGGCTGCGTGTCCCAGGTCGGCGAGCAGTCCTGGAACGTCGCCCGCAACGGCGTGCTCGCCGCGGGCTGGCCCGAGTCGGTGCCCGGCACCACCCTCGACCGGCAGTGCGGCTCCAGCCAGCAGGCCCTGCACTTCGCCGCCGCGACGGTGCTCTCCGGGCAGGCCGACCTGGTGGTGGCCGGCGGTGTCGAGTCGATGACCCGGGTGCCGATGGGGTCCAGCGTCGGCGACGGCATGCCGTTCAGCGACCAGCTCCGGGCCCGCTACCGGGGGGTCGAGGGCTTCGCCGACGACCAGCCGCTCCCGTTCAACCAGGGGGTCGGTGCCGAGCTGATCGCCGCCCGGTGGCGCTTCTCCCGCAGCCAGCTCGACGAGTTCGCGCTGGCCAGCCACGAGAAGGCCGCCGCCGCGCAGGACGCCGGGGTGTTCGACCCGGAGCTCGCCCCGGTGCCGCTGGCCGACGGTGGCACCTTCACCGCCGACGAGGGCATCCGCCGGGACACCTCCCTCGCGGTGCTCGGCGGGCTGAAGACCCCGTTCCGCGCCGACGGCGTGGTGACCGCCGGGTCCGCGTCGCAGATCTCCGACGGCGCGGCGGCGCTCGCCGTCACCACCAGCGACTGGGCCAGCCGGCACGGCCTGCGTCCGCTGGCCCGGGTGCACACCGCCGTGGTCGCCGCCGACGACCCGGTCACCATGCTCACCGCCCCCATCCCGGCCACCGCGAAGGCGCTGCGCCGCGCCGGCCTGGGCATCGAGGAGATCGGCGTGTACGAGGTGAACGAGGCGTTCGCCCCGGTGCCGCTGGCCTGGCTGGCCGAGACCGAGGCCGACCCGGAACGGCTCAACCCGCGCGGCGGGGCGATCGCGCTGGGTCACCCGCTCGGGGCGTCCGGCGCCCGGATCATGACGACGCTGCTCCAGCACATGCGGGACAACGACATCCGCTACGGCCTACAGACCATGTGCGAGGGCGGCGGCATGGCCAACGCCACCATCCTCGAACTGCTCTGACACCGCCCGTCCGCGATCCCAGGTCGATCCGGCCACCACCCGACCAGCGGGCCGGCCCGGTGGAAAATGGCGGGTGCCGGGGTGGGATGGTGGCCTACTCTGCGCGGCGTGACGACCATTCCCGTAGCCGCCGGTTGGGCCGATCCGCAGTGGCGGTCCGCCGCCCTCGACTGGGTCACCGGGCACCTGGACCGGCACGGTCGCCGGGTCACCGGCCCGGTGGAGGCCCGGCTGCGCCCCTGGTCGTCGGTCTGGCAGGTGCCCACCGACGCCGGGTCGTACTGGTTCAAGGCGAACAATCCCGGCACGGCGTACGAGGTGGTGCTCCTGGCCGAGCTGGCCCGGCGTACCCCCGGTCGGGTGCTCGACCCGGTCGCGGTGGACCCTCGCCGGGGCTGGTCGCTGCTGCCCGACGGCGGCCCCACCCTGCGTGAACTGGCCGAACCCGAGCCCGCCCGCTGGGTCGACGTGTTGGCGGCCTACGCCGAACTCCAGCGGGAGTTGGCCCCGGCGGCGGACGAACTCGTCGCACTCGGCGTACCCGACCAGCGTCCGGCGGCGATGCCGGGCCTCCTGGCCGACCTCCTCGACGACCGGGCCGCCCTGCTCCTCGACGCCGGTGGCGAAGGTGGGGGCGGTGGCCTGGACGCGGCGACCCACGACCGGTTGCGGGCGCACCTGCCGCGCTTCGCCGAGGACTGCCGGCGGCTCGCCGACAGCGGCATCCCGGCCAGTGTCCAGCACGACGACCTGCACGACGGGAACGTGTTCGCCGCCGCCGACGGCTACCGCTTCTTCGACTGGGGGGACGCCTCCGTCGCGCACCCGTTCGGCACCCTGCTGGTGACGTTGCGCTCGGCGGCACACACGTTCTCGCTGCCGGAGGGGGACCCGGTGCTGGTCCGGCTGCGGGACGCCTATCTGGAGCCGTGGACCGACCGGCACGACCGGGCGACCCTGCGGGAGGTCGCCGGGCTGGCCATGCGGGTGACCACGGTGAGTCGGGCGTTGTCCTGGCGGCGGGCCCTCGACACCACCGACCCGAGCCGCACCGAGTACGCCGACGCGGTGCCCGGGTGGCTCGGCGAGCTCTTCGCCCCGATGCCCGTCTGACCGGGTGTCGGGCGGGCGGGAGGTCCGGAAGACACACCGGTGGTGCGACACGGGGGAGTGGAACTTCCAAAAGTCGACAGTGACCCACATCACCCCTGGTCACGGCTCGTTGGCCAGGTATGGACGTCTTCTCGCGCACCTTCCTCCCGGCCGCCGCCGAGACCGGGCTGGCGGTCCAGACGGTGAGTCGGCACATGCCGGTCTTCCGGCAGTGCGTCGGCTCCGGCGACGCCACCATCCTGGTCGCCCGGTGCGCCCGCCCCGACCGGCCGGTCGACGGCGACTACCTCCTCCTGCTCACCCACCGCCGGCTGGTGGTCACCCAGCAGACCCGGGTGCTGCATCGGCTGCGCCTGCACCTGAACACCGAGCTGCGTGAGCTGAGCAACGTCACCTGGAGCCCCGATCCCCGGGCGCAGGCCGTCGAGTTGGCGGCCACCGCGATCGACGGGGTGCGGGAGCGGTTCGTCATCCGTACCCAGCACCCGAAGCAGGTGTGGCAGCTCGACACGCTGCTGCACCACGCGTTCCGCACCCGGCTGCGCAAGCCCGAGGAACGGGTCGTCGCCACCATCGGCGACGCGCCGGCCGTCGCACCGGCCCCGCTGCTGCGCCCGCTGCCGACCCGCTGACCGCATCCTTACCTGACCCGAACACCGGCCTACGTTTCGGTCGGTCCAGGGTCGGTCATCATGGGCCGGTGACCGCTGACGCCACCGGCCAACGTGGGCTCGTCCTCGTGGTGGAGGACGAACCGGCCATCGCCGACCTGGTCCGGCTCTATCTCAGCCGGGACGGGTTCGGCGTACACCTGGAACGGGACGGCACGGGCGGGTTGGCCGCCGCCCGACGGCTGCGCCCGGTGGCCTGCGTCCTCGACATCACCCTGCCGGGCCTGGCCGGCACCGAGGTCTGCCGGCGGCTGCGCGAGGCCGGTGACTGGACCCCGGTCCTCTTCCTCACCGCCCGCGACGACGAGGTCGACCGGATCGTCGGCCTGGAGCTGGGCGCGGACGACTACGTCACCAAGCCGTTCAGCCCCCGGGAGTTGGTGGCCCGGGTCCGGGCGGTGCTGCGGCGCACCGCCGGCGCCCCGGACGGGCCGGACCGGCCCCGCACCGTCGGCCCGGTCACCCTCGACCCGGCCCGCCGCACGGTGCTCGCGGCCGGCTCCCCCGTCCAGCTCACCTCCACCGAGTTCGACCTGCTCGCCCACCTGATGGCCCGCCCCGGCCGGGTCTTCACCCGGGAGGAGCTGCTGGCCGGGGTCTGGGGTTACGCGGCACACGCCGGCACCCGCACCGTCGACGTGCACGTCGCCCAGGTGCGGGCCAAGCTCGGCCCGGCCAGCGTGATCCGCACCCACCGGGGCGTCGGATACGCCGCCAATGGCTGAGCCCGCCCCCCGGCCGCCGACCACCCCGCTGTCGGCCGCCCCGCCGCCGGCCGCCCCGCTGTCGGCCGCACTGCCGCCGGCCGCCCCGCTGTCGGCCGCACTGCCGTCGGCCACCCCGCCGCCGGGCGCCCTGCCGCCGGCCACCCCGCCGCCGGGCGGGGCCCGGCGGCGTCGCCGTCGGCCGCGCCGCCGGTTCACCCATACGCTGACCGCCCGCGCGGTCCTGGTCACCTGCGCGGTGTCGCTGGTGTCGGTGCTGGTCACCGCGCTGGTCGCGGTCCCCCTGGCGGTACGCGGGGTGGAACGCCGCGACCAGGCCGCGCTGGCCGCCCAGGCCCGTCTCGCCGCCGACGTCCTGCGGGTACGCCCCAGCCGCCAGCGCGACGCGGCCGGCGACCGGCTGATCCGCCAACTCCGGGAACAACAGATCGAGGTGTACGTCGTCCAGGGTGGGCTGGCCGACCGCCCCGGCCTGCCCCGGCAGGTGGTGAACCGGGTCTCCGGCGGTCGGGACGTCTCCGGCCGACGGTTCGTCAACGGCCAACGGACCCTCGTCGAGGGGCGGGCACTGCCCGGCGGTGAGGGTGTGGTGTTGACCCGGGCCACCCCGCAGGGGCCGTGGCGGCAGGTGCTGCGCGCCCTCTGGCTGCCGCTGCTCGCCGGGCTCACCGCCGGGGCGGCGGCCGGGCTGCTGCTCGCCCGCCGGCTGGCCCGCCCGATCCGGCACGCCGCCACCGCCGCCGCCCGGTTGCGCGCCGGTGACCGGGCCGTCCGGGTGCCCGTCGAACCCCCCGACGAGGTCGCCGACCTGGCGTACGCGTTGAACGGGCTGGCCGCCGCGCTGGCCACCAGCGAGGGCCGGCAGCGGGAGTTCCTGCTGTCCGTCTCGCACGAGCTGCGTACCCCGTTGACCGCGATCCGGGGGTGGGCGGAGGCGCTCGCCGACGGGGTGATCGGCGCGGACGAGGCCGCCGCCACCGGCCGGACCATGCTCACCGAGGCCCAGCACCTGGACCGGCTGGTCGCCGACCTGTTGGCGCTGGCCCGGCTGGAGGCGGTGGACTTCCCGTTGGAACCGGTGCCGGTCGACCTCACCCGGCTGGCCGCCGACGCCGAGCGCACCTGGTCGGAGCGGTGCGCGGCCGTCGGGGTGCCGTTCCGGCTGGAGACGCCGGGCACGGCGGTGCCCGCGTACACCGATCCGGGGCGGATCCGGCAGGTGGTGGACGGGTTGTTGGAGAACGCACTGCGGGTCGTACCGCCGGGGGCACCGGTGGTGCTCGCGGTCCGGGCGGCCGGTGCCGACCCGACCGCCGATGGGCTGATCGAGGTCCGTGACGGCGGGCCCGGCTTCACCGACGACGACCTGGCGGTGGCCTTCGAGCGGGGGGCGTTGCACCAGCGCTACCGGGGGGTCCGCAAGGTCGGCAGCGGGTTGGGGCTGGCGTTGGCCGCCGGGCTGGTCCGCCGGCTCGGCGGGGAGATCGTCGCCGGGCACGCCGCCGAGGGCGGCGCGGCGTTCACCGTCCGGCTGCCCGCCCATCCTTACCCGACCCGAACATCGGCCTGACCCCGCGCCCATCGGGCTCCGCGACGCTGGTGGCACCACGGACCAGAGGGAGAGTCATGGCACATCGGGGAATCGCCGTCACCGCCACGTCGCTGCTCGCGGCGCTCACGCTCGGCGTCGCCGGCTGCGGTACGGCCCAGGTCGCGCAGGACGGCACGAAGGTCGCCGTCGTCGAGGTGGCCGCCGCGCTGGGCGTCGAGGGGCAGGCGTTGGCCGCGCTCGGCCTCGACCCGGTCGAGTTGGACCTGCTCGCCGCGCCCGCCGCGTCGACCACCCCGTCCCCGCAGGCCGGGGCGAAGGGCAAGCGGAGCGAGCGGGTGAAGGAGCTGCGGCAGCGCCGGCAGGCCCGGGTGCAGCTGGGCCGCAACGGCCTGCACGGCGAGGCGGTGGTACAGACCAAGGACGGCACGAAGACCGTCGTCGTGCAGCGCGGCGAGGTCACCGCGATCGACGGCGACTCGGTGACGGTGAAGTCCACCGACGGCTTCACCCTCACCTGGAAGCTGGGCGAGCAGCTCCGGGTGGTCGAGCGGCGCACCACCATCAAGGCCAACGACGTCAAGGTGGGTACGAAGGTCAACGTGGCGGGGGCCAGGGACGGCGACGCCAGCGTGGCCCGGCTGATCGTGGTGCCGGTCAAGCAGAAGTGACCCGTGGGGACGGTCGGGCCGGCGTTGGCCACCACGCCGGCCCGACGTCCCGCCGACCGGTTCAGCTGGCCGGCGCTGCCGGCGGTCGGATCGCGCTCAGCGGGGCGGGGGCAGCGCGTAGCCGACGTGGTCGCGGTACTCGATCGTCCAGCCCGCCGGGACCAGCCGGGCGCACTCCGTGCGGGGGCCGGTGCAGACGATCGCGTCGACCGAGGTGGGGTCGGCCGGCGGCCGGTCCGGCAGCACCGACTGCAACGCCACCAGCTCGGGCGAGCGGCCGTCGTCGCCGCGCAGCAGCAACCACCAGGGGTACTCCCAGTTGTCGTTCTGCTGCACCAGGCCGATCCGTCGGGCGTCACTCGCCCGCACCGCCGAGGCGGCCCACCGGAACTCGTCGGCCCACTGTGGCCGGCGCAGGAACCGGGTGTCCCACTCCGAGGTGGTGAAGACCGAGCCGGCACCGACCAGCCGGCGCGGGAAGCCGTACGACAGGGCCAGCACGCCGGCCAACGCGGAGGTGGCCAGCACGGTCACCACCAGCCCGGCGGCCACCGACCCTCGTCCCGCCCCGGGCCGCCGCCGCAGCACCGCGTCCACCCAGAGCCCGGCCAGCGGTACGGCCAGCACCAGCGCGTACAGCAGCAGCCGGTTCCCCCACGGCTGCCACTTGATCATCGCGGTGTGCAGAACCACCGCGAGCACCACCACGGCCGCGTACGCCCGCAGTGTCCCCGGTCGACCGGGGCTGACCCGGCGGGGGCGGGCCAGCGCGAAGAGCGCCCCGAGCAGCGCCAGCGACCCGGCCAGCGGGAAGGCCACCCGGTCCTCGTCGGGATACCAGGAGGGCACCGGGAAGACCTCCCGGCCGAAGGTGATGGCCCGGTCCTGCGGGTCGACGCCGACGGCGCGGGAGCCGGCCGTGATCGCCCCCGCGGTGCCGGCGCGCAGCGGGGCGAGCGGGGTGTCGAACGCGGTGTGCCCGATCCGCAGCGCGTTGACCAGCACGGACGCCGGGTCGTGCCGTTCCATCGGGATGGACTCGCGCAGTCGTGGCGGCCCCAACGGGTGGCCGAACTCGGCGGTCTCCCGGGCCAGGAACGGCCCCACCACGGTCGCCGCGACCAGCAGCACCAGCAGCGAACCGCCCACCGTCCGGGCCACCTGCCGGGTCCCGGTGGGTGCCGGCCGGTCGGCCGCCCGGGTCGCCGGATCCGACCCGACACCGTCGACCGCCCGGCCGGTCCGGTCGGTGCCGCCTCCGGCGGAGCGACCGGTGCCGGCCCCGGCGGAGTGACCGGTGCCGCCTCCGGCGAGGCGGAGCTGGGCCAGCCCCCAGAGCAGCAGCAGGGGACCGACGGCGATCAGCCCGCTGGTCTTGGTCAACGCGGTCAGGCCGGTGGCCGCGCCCAGCGCCAGCGCGGTGGTCAGGTCGGCCCGGCGGCGCAGGCCGTCCAGCACCAGGGTGGCGGCGCAGGCGGCCCAGGCGGCGGCCACCAGGTCGGTCTGGGTGCTGGTCGCCTGGAGGGCCACCATCGGCGTGGTGGCGAGCAGGAACGCGGTGAGCAGTTGGGCCCGCCGGCCGCCGCCGAGCTGGGCGGTGATCCGGGTGGCCGCCAGCAGGCAGCCGATCCCGGCGGCCCACTGCACCAGGTTGTGCAGGGCGTCCCCGCCGGTGAACAGGCGCAGGTGCAGCAGCAGGTATTCCGCGCCGGGCGGGATGGTCACCTGCCGGTGGATGGCGGTGGGCCAGAACTCCAGGCTGCCCTGGGCCACCCAGTGCTCCACCTTCGGCAGGTGGTAGGTCTGCGAGTCGAAGTTGTTGGGCTCGGCCAGCAGCGCCACCACCAGCTCGATCGATACCATCGCGAGCACCCCGCCGGCGAGCAGCCGCTCGCCCCGGGTCGCCGTACGCCGCAGGTGGGTCAGTCGGCCCGCCCAGTCGGACAGCACCGCCGCGACGCCGCGCCCGGCGGTGCTCGGCAGTTCCGCGCGGGTGCCGGCGGCCGGGTCCCCGGTGAGGTCGTCCGCCCTCGGCCCGCCCCCGCCCGGGCCCTGTGCCGTCGGGCCGCCCACTGCCGAGCCGACCAGCACCGCCCGGCGGGTCCGGGCGGCGGTGGTGCCGGGCCGGCCGGCAACCCGCCCGGACCGTCGGTGGGTCGCCGCCGCGACCGCCACCCCGGCGACGAAGAGCAGCCAGGCCAGGGCGAAGGCGGGCAGGGTGAGCGCGTCGAGGGCGCCGAGCACCTCCACGGTCAGCACGGCGAAGACGCCGGTGAGCAGGGCGGCCCGGACGACGCCGAGGCGGTGCGGGGCGTCCACCCCGGCGGCTCGGGGCCGCAGCAGAGCGGAGAGCACCACGAGCGAGGCGACGGGGGCCGCCACGAGCATCCAGCCGGCTGCCGACATGGGCGGAAGTAAACACCATTGCGCTGAAAGACCGGGTGCCGGCCGGTACGGTGGCCACGGATGACGGGAACCCGCCGCTGCGGTGGCGACCCTCGCGGGGCCGATCTGCCAGGCTAGGCTAGGCCCGACTCACTGTCGCCACCGTGGAGATTCCCGTGAAGCTCTCGATCCTCATGCCGGTCTACAACGAGGAAGAACGCATCGCGGATGCCCTCAAGCAGGCATTGGCGGTCGATTATCCGTGCGAGATCGAGCTGGTCGTGGTCGACGACGGCAGCCGGGACGGCACCGGGGAGATCCTCGGCCGGGCGGACGACGCGCGGCTGCGGGTGATCACCCACTCCCGTAACGCGGGCAAGGGCGCGGCGATCAAGACGGCCGTGGACAGCGCCGAGGGTGAGTACATGGTCATCCTCGACGCCGATCTGGAGTACGACCCGCAGGACATCCCCCGGCTGCTCGCCCCGGTGCTCGACGGGCGGGCCACCGTGGTCTACGGCAACCGCACCTTCGGCAGTCACAGCGCCTACAGCTTCTGGTACGTGATGGGCAACAAGGGCGTCACGATGGCGGCGAACGTCCTGTTCAACTCCTACATCGGCGACCTGGAGACCTGTTTCAAGCTGATGCCGGTCGAGCTGTACCGGTCGCTGGGCATCCGGTCCCGGGGGTTCGGGATGGAGGCGGAGGTGACCGGCAAGCTCCTGCGCCGTCGCATCCGCCCGTACGAGGTCCCGATCAGCTACCGGGCGCGCGGGCGCGAGGAGGGCAAGAAGATCACCTGGAAGGACGGCGTCGAGGCGATCTGGATCCTCGGCCGGGAACGCACCCGTTCCCGGCCGTCGCGCGCATCCCGCTGAGCGCGACGGCCGGGCCCGCCGTGGCCTCCGGTCGGCGTGTCGGAGACCGCCCGGTCGTCAGGAAGGGCCGGTGTGGTGGCCCGCCGCCAGGAAGTCGCCGATCGCCCGGCGCAGCCCGGCCGGATCGAGGCCGTGCCACCGGTCGTGATCCTCGGCGGTGCCGTAGTGCCGCAGCTCCGCCCGGCCCACGCCGAGACTGAGCTGCCGGTGCGGCCGGTCCGCCAACGCCTCGGCCACCACCCGCGTCGAGGTGCCGGCCAGGTAGGGCTCCACCACGATCACCTCGCCGCCGGCCAGCGCCCGTAGCCCGGCCACGTCGAACGGCCGGGGCCGGTGCGTGTAGGCGACCGTCACCGGTAGCCCGGCCACCGCGGCGAGCGCGGCGTCGAGCACCGGACCGACCGCCACCAGCAGCGCCGCGCCCGGCCCGGCGTCGCGCAACACCTGCAACCCACCCGCCTGCGGGTACGCCCGCGTGTTGCTGCGCAGCGACAGCCGCAGGTAGCTCGAGTGCTGCCCGCAGACCGCGTCGCGCAGCAGGTCGGGGACCTCGTCGGGGTGACCGGGCACGTGCACGGTCCAGCCGTCGAGGGTGTCGATCAGGGCGACGTCGGCCGGGGCGAGGTGGGTCCGGCCGGCCTCCGCCCGGTCGTAGGACGCGCCGATGCTGACCAGCACCGCGCCGACCCCCTGGTGGTCGAGGTCCAGCTTGATCTGCTCGTACGCCCGCTCGACGAGGAACGGGGCGTAGCTGTGCACGATCGGGCGCTGCCCGGTGAGGGCGAGCCCACCGGCCACCCCGACCATCAACTGTTCCCGGATGCCCACGTTGACCACCCGGTCCGGATACCGTCGGCCCGCCTCGGCGAAGGCGTCGGCGGAGATGTCGGCCAGCACGATCGTGGTCCGGGGGTCGTCGAGGAACCGGGTGGCGCTGGCGACGAAGGTGTCCCGCATGGTCATGACCGGCTCCCCGGGGTCGGTCCGTCGACCGCGACGACGACGTGCGGGCGGTGGCCGTCGTGGCCGGTGAGGGCGGCGTGCAGGGCGTCGTGATCGTGCCCGTCGACGGTGGCGGCGGTCCAGCCGTTGACGGTGAACCGGCTGGCCACCCCGCCCGGCCAGCCGTGACTGGCCGACGCGTTGTCGACCACGATCGCGGTGAGCCCGGCCAGGCCGGTCGCCCCGGCGTACGCGATCGCCTCGTGGTTGGAGCCCTCGTCGAGTTCGGCGTCGCCGAGCAGGACGTACACCCGGGGGGTGGTGTGGCCCTGGGCGCGTAGGCCGAGCGCGGTGCCGACGCCCAACCCGAGGCCGTGGCCGAGGGAGCCGGAGCCGATCTCGACGCCGGGGACGAGGGTGCGGTCGGGGTGGCCGCCGAGGCGGCTGTCGGGCCCGCCCGCGTCGTCGAGCCAGTCGACGGGGATGAACCCCTTGGCGGCGAGCACCGCGTAGTAGCCGGCCACGGCGTGCCCCTTGGAGAGCAGGAAGCGGTCCCGGTCCGGGTCGTCGACGGTGGCCGGGGTGACCCGCAGGACCCGGTCGTAGAGCACCCAGTGCACGTCGACGGTTGAGTACACGTTGTCGTCGTAGGCGTTGCCGGCGCGGATGCGTTCCAGCGGCGCGACGACCGGGGCGGGGAGGGTGCGGCCCCACGGGCGGGTTGCGGTCGGTGTGGTCATATGGCTAGCGTGCAACCTGAAGTTGACTTCAACTCAAGGGTCATGATGCACGAGTCACTCACCATCGGGCAGCTCTCCGCGCGCAGCGGGGTGGCCAAGTCGGCGTTGCGCTACTACGAACGCCTCGGGCTGATCAACGCCGACCGCACCGGCGGCAACCAGCGTCGGTACGCCCGTACCGAGCTGCGCCGGGTGGCGTTCATCCGGATCTCCCAGCAGGTCGGCATCTCGCTGGAGGAGATCCGGACCGCGCTGGACTCGCTGCCCTCGTCCCGCGCCCCCAGCCCGGACGACTGGGCCGCCCTCTCCCGCACCTGGCGGGAGCGGCTGGACGAACGGATCAAGCTGCTCGGCAAGCTCCGCGACGACCTGGACGGCTGCATCGGCTGCGGCTGCCTGTCGTTGCAGCGCTGCACCCTCTACAACCCGGGCGACACGCTGGCCGGCGAGGGCCCCGGCGCCCGCCTGGTGCTGCCCCGCCGCGATGGCCCGCGTCCGCCGGCCTGAACGCTCCCGGGCTCTGGGCTGCGCTGCCGGCCTGCACACCGCCGAGCCGACCGACCAGCCGTAACCCCCGTACCCCCGCCTGGCGTGGGCCGTGCCGCCGGCGCCTGGTCCGGGGTCCGTGCGGTGCTCCTGCCGCCGCACCACCTCGTGGTCCGGCCGGGCCGTCACCCGGTGGTGAGCAGCACCTTGCCCACGTGGTCGCCCGACTCGACCAGCCGGTGCGCCTGCGCGGCGTCGCGCATCGGCAGCCGCCGGTCAACGATCGGTCGGACCGCGCCGGACTCCACCAGCGGCCACACCTGCTCCCGGACGCCCCGGACGATGTCCGCCTTGTCGGCCAGCGGACGGGAGCGCAGCGCGGTGGCCGCCACCGACGCCCGCTTCGCCAGCAGCGCGCCCAGGTCCAGTTCCGCCTTGCGCCCGCCCTGCATGCCGATCACCACCAGCCGGCCGCCGTCGGCCAGCGCCGCCACGTTCCGGCCCAGGTAGGAGGCACCCATGATGTCGAGGATCACGTCCGCGCCCCGCCCGTCGGTGACCCGCCGGACCTCCTCCACGAAATCCTGCTCCCGGTAGTCGACGGTGTGCGCGGCACCCAACTCCCGCAGCTTGCCGTGCTTGGTCGACCGGGCGGTGGCCACCACGGTCGCGCCCAGCGCCGCACCGAACTGCACCGCGAACGTGCCGATCCCGCTCCCGCCGCCGTGCACCAGCAGCGTCTCGCCCTTGCCGAGGTGGGCCACCCGGACCAGGTTCGACCAGACCGTACAGGCCACCTCGGGCAGCGCGGCGGCGTCGACCGGGTCGACGCCGGCCGGCACCGGCAGCAGCTGCCCGGCCGGCACGGCCACCCGTTCGGCGTACCCGCCGCCGGCCAGCAGCGCGCACACCGGCTGACCCACCGCCCAGCCGGTCACCCCCGCACCGAGCGCGCCGACAACCCCCGAACACTCCAACCCGGGGTACGCGGGCGCACCCGGCGGCGGCGGATACTGCCCCTGCCGCTGGAGCAGATCGGCCCGGTTCACCGCGCTGGCGGTCACCTCGACGACCACCTCACCCGCACCGGGCTCCGGGTCGGGCACCTCCGCCCAGACGAGCGCGTCGGGTCCACCGGGTTCCGGGATCGTGATCGCGTGCATGGCCCAGTCTTACCCGATCCGATCCAAAAACGCAGTCGTCGACGGTGGCGGTGCGGTGACACACGTCGGTCTGACGACAACTGCCACTGCGGCCACCTTCGGTCGGCAAAATCCACCACCCGTCGTCCGGGGCGGGCCACCGCTCGCCCAGGACGGCCGGAAATTCGGCCACAGTGGACCGACCGGGTGAGGTCACGCTGGTCATGCCATGGATCAAGGACCCCTTTCCGGTACGCCGAACCCCGCCCGACGGTGATGGGCCGGCTCGCCCGGACGCGGTTCGTGGCAGACTAGGCACAGGCCGCGCACCCGTGGGTGGCGGTCCGGGAGGGTTCGCCTAGTGGCCGATGGCGCTGGTCTTGAAAACCGGTAAGGCAGCGATGTCTTCGTGGGTTCGAATCCCACACCCTCCGCGTCCAGAGCCGCAGCAACGCACCCTCACCAGTGTTGACCCTGCCAGGTGGCGTCTCGCAGTGTGCGCCGTCCATGCGTGCCCGCCTTCAGCCGCTCATGGAGCCTGCTCGAACGGCGCGGGCACGTCCTCGGCTGACTGTGAGCATGGCGGGGTCGGTTCATCAGTGGTGAGCTGATGGTCGGCAGTAGCAGGTGTGACCCTTCGCCTGACTGGTTTCGTGCCTTCGGCCGGACTTGTCCGTCTGCTACTGCCGGCGTCCGACCCGGCGGGAGACGTTTGGCCTGATCAGGAGCTTGACCGCCAGTTAGCGGCTGGCGTGTCTCATCACAGTCCTGCCATCTCCGCACCGGACCGGACCCTTGCGTCCCCACGGTTTGGAGAGAACGCATGTCCATGCTGGCAGATCTGGTCGAGGTCGTCATCGGCGTCGACACCCACAAAGACACCCACACCGCCGCCGTGCTCGACACCCGCACCGGCGGGGTCCTGGCCAGGGTCACGGTGAGCACCGATCCCGACGGCTACGCTGAGCTGGTGGCCCTGGCCGATGGGCAGTCGGGGTTGCGGGCCTGGGCACTCGAAGGCACCGGCGGCTACGGCGCCGGCCTTCACCGCCACCTGGCCGATGCCGGTGAGCTGGTCATCGAGCTGGACCGCCCGAAGCGGCCCGCCCGCCGGGCCGGGGCGAAGTCCGACCCGATCGACGCCGAACGCGCCGCCCGCGACGCCCTGGCCCGCACCACACTGGCGCAGCCCAAAACCGGGCCTCAGCGGGCCGCGTTACAGATGCGACTGACCGCCCGCAGAGCGGCTGTCGAAGCCGCCACCGCCGCACAACGGCAGCTACACGCGATGGTCATCACCGCCCCGGAGGCAGTACGCACCCGCTTCCGCGGGCAGAGCACCCGCGCGATGATCACCACCGCCAGCCGGCTGCGACCCACCACCACCAGCGGTGACATTGAGGCCACCACCGCGCTGACAGTGCTGCGTGACCTCGCCCGACGCATCCGGACACTGGAAGCAGAAGCCGCCGGCCACGAAACGGCGATCCGCGCGATCGTGCGTTCCTGGCGGCCCGACCTGCTCGACCTCACCGGCGTCGGACCAATCGTCGCCGCTACCGTACTCACCGCCTGGTCCCACCCCAGACGCTGCCGCAACGACGCCGCGTTCGCCATGCTCGCCGGCACCGCCCCGATCCCCGCCTCCTCCGGCAAGACCACCCGTTACCGCCTCAACCGCTCAGGCGACCGGCAACTCAACCGCGCACTACACACCGTCGCACTGTCCCGACTGCGCTACGACGAACGCACCCGCGCCTACGCCGACCGCCGCCGAGCCCAAGGCAAAACCGACCGAGAGATCAAACGCTGCCTCAAGCGCTACATCGCCCGAGACCTCTACCGACGCCTCGAAAACCCACCCCACCCACTTGACACGCCATAGGAGCGTCCTTTCGTGTCACCAGAGGTCGCGAAGCGTCACCGGAGTGCTTCTCGGGGCGCGTGCCGCTTCCTGCCGGTCGGCAGGAAGCGGCAATGAGGGTGGTCAGCAGGCCACAAGATGGCGGACAGCGTCCTGCGCCTTCTTGAAGTTCTCTTTCCTGCCGGGCGGAAGTCCTCCATCGATCGCAAGCTGAAGGGCCGCCGTTACATCCTCGATCAGCGATCGAAGAATCTGGCCGTGCTTCGCGTTGGGCGGAATGCTCCACTCGCGCTCGAAGATGAGCCGGTAGTAGTCGGCGACGCCGACAGTCACCCAGCGCTGCCTTGCCGATTGGTAGACAATTCCGTCCAGCAGGCCGGGACCCTCGTCGTCACCGAGGGCCTCCTGATCTCCGTCTGACAGCGGAACATAAAGCCAGAGGGAGATGTCCCCGGTGTAGCCGAGTGTGCGCCAGAACAGATGAGCCTGGCCGCCCGTTCTGAATATGCCGAGGGTGGGTACGCCGTTGTAGCGATCGAATATCTCGACCTCCTCCACCGAGGTGACCGGTGCCCACGCTAGATTGCCCAACTTTGGGAGAACCGACTTACTCACGAGTATCACCTCCCGTGGACTCAGTGAAGCACTTGTCGAAGCTCATCGCCATACCGTCATCCCACTCGGTAGGCCCATATGGCCCAGACGGTGGGAAGACCGAGACATGGAGGGGATTCCCCCGGGTGGGTGAGTGGACGACTTCGAAGCCGGCTTGACGCAGCGCGCCGACGGTGGTGTACCGAGCCTTGGCCCAAGGTGGTGCAGCTTTTGTAACGAGGAGCGCCACCGCCATCTTGGACTGCCTGCCGATGATCAATGACATCTCGGTCTCACCGATGTCTACCCGCAGGAAGTTGCGGAAATCCTCTCCTTCCTCTCCGTACTGAGTGAGTTCGACGCCGTCTCGCAGGTACTGGACCTCGGCTGCGCTGCCTTTTCCACGGGGCACTCAGGGTCCGCCTTTGGTAACTTCATCGAGCAGGGGTTGCATGAAGTTACCGAAAGTGCACCGGTAGTAGTGTCGGAAGTCCGACACTTGGAGCTGCGGGGTGACAGTTACCCTCCTTCTTGCTGTCAAGGTGCAACCTAGCGGTTCTATCGCTTTTAAGTAGTGAATCAGACAAAATGCCCGCAGTGGTGTGATGCGGTGCTCTGCGCTGACACCGCCGTACCGCCACCGTCGACGGTCTTCGCGCCAGCCTGGGTACAGTCGGCTCGGCTATTGGCGGCCAGTGGTCGACAAGATGGAGTCGATCGGTCCCGACAGGGTCGAGTGGATTACGGATCGCTTCCCGCTTCCGGCCATTCCAGCCCGACGAGTCTGTCGGGCAGGACCTTTTCGCGTTTCGCGGTGCGTCCGAGTCGATCAGCGCACGTATCGAGCCGCTGCGCCGCGTCGAGTCGAGCGGGGAACCGTATGACGAACTGCGCCAGATCGGTCGAACATCAGCGATGTGTGGCGGCGGAAGAGTCATTCTTGCTCCGGCGCGACTACATTTGTTTGCTGGCCGGATGTGTGCAGCTTGTTGTCTGGCCGGATCGTGCAGCACCAGGAGCCCGCGGATGAGGGCTCGGGGTGGCAGGACACGCGCAGGCGGGCGTGGCGTGCGCACCTGCACTCCGGTGGGCCAGTGAATCAGGCAACGACGCTCATTGACGCACGTCAGTACCTCCCATTCCGGGAGACCTTCCCCGATGGCCGCCAGCACGACGGGTCACGTCCGTCCCGCGTGGCGGCTGACGGCGCTGGATGGGTGCCCGCACGTCAGCAGTCAGGGGACGGGGCTGAGGTGGGCGGCGAGGATGCGCCAGCCGTACCCGTCGTCGTAGGCCCAGGTGCGGGTGTAGCGCAGCCGCGCCGCGAACGGCGAACCCTCGAAGGTGCCGCTGACCCGCCCCCGGAAGAACGTCACCCCCGTCGTCCCGGCGACGAGCAGCTCCAACTCCTCCTCCACCAGCTCGTCGAGCACCGAACTGCCACTGCGGTGCGCGGCCAGGTCGTCGGACTTGCCGAAGGTGCGACCGTCCGGCCCGACGGCGATCAGCCGGTCGTCGAGCAGGGCGTCGAGTGCTGCCACGTCGCCGGCCCGTTGGGCGGCCTGGAGGCGGCGCTCCGCCTCCAACAGTTCCGCCTCACGTTCGGTGTCCCGCATGTGCCCTCCCGGTCGTCGACCGGCCCGTCGGCCGCGTCCCCTCATTCTGGCGGCCCGACGGTGCGCGGTGCTTCCGGTTCGTCGTCCCCGCCCGGCGGGGTAAGAAGGGGCAGAGGAAAACGCGCACACCGGAAGGACCTTCCCGATGACCCTGGAACGACCGATCGCCCCGGACCCGTACGAGCTGCTGCCGACCGTGTCGTCGTTCGACCTGACCAGTGACGACGTGCACAACGGCGAGCCGATGGACGCCCGGTACGCGCACGGCAGCACCGGTGGCGAGAACGTCTCCCCGCACCTGGCCTGGTCGGGCTTCCCCGCCGGGACGAAGAGCTTCGTGGTGACCTGCTTCGACCCGGACGCCCCGACCGGCAGCGGTTTCTGGCACTGGGTGCTGGTCGACGTGCCCGCCTCGACGACCAGCCTGCCGACCGGCGTGCAGGAGGCCGACCTGGGTGGGGCGTTCAGCGTCCGCAACGACTACGGCGACACCGGCTATGGCGGCGCGGCCCCACCGCCGGGTGACCGTCCGCACCGGTACGTCTTCGCCGTGCACGCGGTCGACGTCGACACGCTCGGCGTGGGGCCGGACGCCAGCCCCGCGTACGTCGGCTTCAACCTGGCGTTCCACACCCTGGCGCGGGCGGTCATCCGGCCGACGTACCAGATCAAGGAGTGAGCGGTGCCCCGCCGGTCCCGCGTGGGCGGGGCCGGCGGGCGGCACGGTCAGCCGGGTACCCGGGCGACGGCGAAGACGGACTGGCCGAACGGCGGCCGGACGAGCTGCTCGGCGGCCTTGGTGGCGGGCAGCACGAGGGTGTCGTACACCTTGACCATCGGGCCCTCCTTCGGCATCAGCCGGAAGACCTTGGTGGCCATGAAGTAGCCGATCAGGCCGAGGGCGTTGGCGTAGTGCATCGTCTCGACCCGCAGCCCGGCCGCGGTCATCGCGTCGCCGAGGGTCTTCTTGGTGTAGCGGCGCACGTGGCCGGTGGCGATGTCGGCGGGGCCCATCGCGAACTGGAACGCCGGCACGATGATGATCACCGCGCCGCCGGGCCGGACCAGGTCGCGCATGCTGCGCAGCGCACCCACGTGGTCCTCGATGTGCTCCAGCACGTTGTACGACACGGCCGCGCTGTAGTCGCCGCCGCCCGGGTGCGGCAGCAGCATCTCGCGGACCTCGATCGTCGGCTCGTCGACCAGTCGCTCCTTGAGCAGGATCAGCCGGTCCGGATCGGCCTCGGTGGCGGTGAAACGGGGGACGTGCCGCGCCCACTCCAGGGCGTAGTCGCCCAGGCCGCTGCCGATCTCGATCGGGTCGTCACCGAGGTGGGGCACCGCCAGTTCGACGAACCACCGGCGGTGGTTGACCGCGGTGGCGAGGCCCTCCAGGACCTCTGACTGGACGCGCTGATCCCCAGTGATTTCTACCATGCGTCGATTCCTCACGATATGACTGACCCGCGCCTGGACCGACAGAGTGAATCATCCGCGCGAGGGGCGGAGGAAACGGGGCACTGTGAAGGCCGAATTGTGGTCGGGGGAGGGCACGTGATCGGCGGTCGGCGAACCCGGCACATAGTACGGCAGTACCCGAAACATGTCACGTGCCCGCCATAGGCCAACTACGCTGTGAATTGTCATGACTACTTCCGAATCGGAGCCTGTCGCCGGTCGGTCCGGCGTCGGGGACGCCGAGCCGGTGCCGACCCGGCGTGTCGTCCGGCGGAGGTGGCGGCGGGTGTTCCCGACGGGCCGCCCGCGTCGCCCACCTGCCCCGGCGGCGGGGGGTCCGGCGAGGGCGGGGTGGCGGCGGGACGCGCTCGCCATGGCCAGCTATCTCGCGCTGGCGATGTGGGTCACGGCCCGGTTGTGGCGCGACCCCGGGGCCGGGGTGCGGGACAACCGGTCGGACCAGGCGCAGTTCGAGTGGATGATGGCGCACGGCGCTCGGGTCGTCACGGAATGGAGTTATCCGTTCGGTTCGGACCGGATGAACGTGCCCGACGGCGTGAATCTGATGGCGAATACCTCCGTATTATCCATCTCAATACCAATGACCCCGGTCACCATGCTCTTCGGGCCGCACTGGTCCTTTCTTCTTTTCCTCACCCTCGGAATGGCGGCCACCGGCACCGCCTGGTACTTCTTCCTGTCCCGGGTGGTGACCCGGTCCCGGGGGCCGGCCTGGCTCGGCGCAGCCTTCTGCGCGTACGCCCCGGCGATGGTGTCGCACGCCAACGCCCACCCGAACATCGTCTCCCAGTTCGTCGTACCGCTGATCATCTGGCGCACCCTGCGACTGACCGAGCCGGGCCGGTGGCTGCGCAACGGGCTCCTGCTGGGCCTGCTGATCGTCTGGCAGGCCTTCCTCAACCTGGAGATCCTGCTGATGACGGCGATCGCCCTGGCCGCGGTCACCGGCGCCCTGGTCATCGGCCGGCCGCAGCTGCGTACGGCGGCCCGACCGTTCCTCGCCGGGCTGGGCGTGGCCGCGCTGCTGTCCGCCGTGCTGCTCGCCTACCCGCTGTACGTGCAGCTCTTCGGGCCGGGTTCCTACCACGGGTTGTCCCGGCTGATCCGGGGCTACCGCACCGACCTGGGGGCGTTCGTCGGCTGGTCGCGGGAGTCCCTGGCCGGTGACGCCCGGTCCGCCGACCCGCTGGCCCGCAACCCCACCGAGGAGAACGCGTTCTTCGGCTGGCCGCTGGTCGTCCTCACGGTCGCCCTGGTCTGGTGGCTGCGACGCAACGCCCTGGTGCTCGGCCTGGCCGCGCTCGGGCTGCTCTTCGCCGTCCTGTCGCTGGGCCGGGAGGTGCAGCTCAACGGGCGTAACACCGGCGTCCCCGCCCCCTGGGCGCTGCTGGAGGAGTTGCCCCTGCTGCACTCCGTGGTGCCCACCCGGTGGTCGCTGGCGATCACCCCGATCATCGGCGTGCTGCTGGCCCTCGGCGTGCAGCGGGCCCGGGATCTCGCCCACCGGCACCCGACCGCCAGGCGACAGATCCGCTTCGTCACGGCGACCGTCCTGCTGATGGCCCTGCTGCCGCTGCTGCCGACCCCGCTGCCGGCGACCCGCCTCGACCCGGTGCCGGCGTTCGTCACCTCCGGCGGGTGGCGCCCCTACGTCACCGGGGGCCGCAGCGTGGTGACCCTGCCGCTGCCCGACAACACCTACGCCGACCCGCTGCGGTGGTCGTCCCGGACCCGGCTGGAGATGCCGCTGGCCCGGGGCTACTTCCTGGCCCCCGACACCCGGCCGTGGTCGCCCGAGCCGGACGCCGCCCTGTTCACCGCGCCGTACCGGCGGACCAGCAACTTCTTCGGCGGGATCGCGCGCACCGGCACCATCCCACCGGTCACCGCCGCCGACCGACGGGCCGCCGTGACCGACCTGCGCTACTGGCGGGCCGGCGTGGTGATCCTCGGCCCGCACCCGCACGCCGACGCGCTGCGCCGGGCGATGACCGCGGTGACCGGCATCACCCCCGTCTGGACCGGTGGGGTGTGGCGTTGGGACGTCCGGCCGCTCACGGGCTGAGCGGGGGCGGGCCGGTCAGGCCGCGCGGACGCAACAGCCCTGGCAGACCTTGGGGCTGGGCAGGGTGAAGGCGAGACAGCAGGTGCGCCGCTGCACGGTCGGCTCGCCGCCCCGGCCGGGCACCAGCTCGACCAGGTCGGCCATGCCGAGGGTGTCGAGCAGGGTGTCGATGGTGCGCACCGACGGGCCGGGCAGGGCGTCCGCCGCCCGCAGGATGCCGTGCGCGATGCCCGAGGCCACCGAGCCGAGCAGGGTACGCGCGCCCACCCGCACCTCCGCCTGGATCGCGGTGACCATCGGGGCGAGATGGGCGTCGAGCAGTGAGGCGCGCAGGAGGCCGAGCAGCTCGGCCTCGTCGGCGGCGACCCGGACCCCGGGCTGGCCGGTGAGGGCGAGCGGGTCACCGGGCAGCACCGCGACGGTCGTCGAGCGGCGCAGGCCCATCGTGAGCAGCTGCCGGTGGTCCTCGAAGTGGATCAGCACGTCGGCCGGGTCGAGCAGCGGCACCCGGCGGGCCGAGGCCCACCCGAGCACCACCGGCAGCGCCGTCCAGTAGCTGTAGGACTTCCAGGCCAGCGCGGCGCAGGCGTGCGGGGTGCCACCCCAGCGGCGGGCGGCGGCGCGCAGGAACTCGGGCATCCGGGTGCCGTCGACGAGGGTGGTGGCGGGGCTCCAGCCGAACTCGTCCGCCACCACCAGACCCGGCGCGAGGCCGGGCAGCGCGTCGGTGCCGAACATGGCCCGCAGGGTGGTGGTGACCGGGGCGAGCCGCCCGGCGAGATCCTGGCCCGGCATCACCGCCGTCATCCCGACCCCCTCCCGTCACCGCTCGTCCGCCGTGGGTGGCGGAGGTCTCGTCGGCCACTCCGGTGCCGGAGGGGTCGCCCGTGAAGCTAAGGCTAGCCTAACCATGCTTGGGGTCCTGAGGGAAGCCTCTCCGGCAGCGGATCGGGAGGTCGGGATCACCATGGCCGTCCGGTCGGCACGGATCAGCCCGGTTCGGCTACTACCCGACCGAAGGCGCGGAAAACGCCGGCGGTGTCAAGGCATATGTCGACAACGTGCCAGTTCGGTACGGGGAAACGGAGAAAACGTGAAGACTTGTCGTCCCGGCTGCTTTGCGTGAGGAAGCTGATGACGACCTCTCCCCTGGAGCGGGCCGCCGATTCGTTCGCGGCGGAACTCGCCCGGCACCGGACGGGGCGAGGGCTGACCAAGAAACAGCTCGCCACGTTGATGGGTTTCGACCCGTCGTACGTGAGTCACGTCGAGGGGCGTCGGCACCGGCCCACCGAAGACTTCGCCCGCCGCGCCGAAGCCGTCCTCGACGCCGGCGGCGTCATCTGGCAGTGCTTCCGCGAGTACGACCAGCTCCGCCAGGCCCGTGCCGTTCCCGGGCAACGTGAACCGACACCCCCCGGGCGGTGGCTCCCGCCGGGCACCGGGCTCGTCGTCGAACAGGAGACCGCCACCCTCACCCTGGTCGACGGCACCTACCGGTGCGTGATCCGTCGTCGACTGCACAACGCCGGCACCGAACCGGTCACCCGCTACCTCGTCCGGGTCGCCGTCGACCGGTGGCCCGACGATCCGGGGCGCTCCAACCGGCACCACCGGGAACACCCGCTCACCTTCGCCGAGCTGCGCTTCCGGGCCATCCACCACGACGACGGCGGCCGCGAACCGATGCACTGGCGGGTCCGCCACGACCGGGACGCGTACAAGGAGATCTGGCTGCTGTTCGAGAACGCCGACGGGCCGTTCCCGCTGCACCCCGGCGATCGCGCCGAGGTCGAATACGCCTACCGGGTCGGCCGGGTCAAGTGGGGCCCCTGGTTCCAACGGGCCGTCCGCCTGCCCACCCGGCACCTGGCCGTGCGGCTCGACCTCCCGGCGGCCCTCGACCCCCGGGTCTGGGGGGTCGAGACCTCGCTCTCCGCCGACGAGGGGCCACTGCGCACCCCGGTCCGCCGACACGACCGGGGCGACCGGGTGGTCTTCGACTGGTCCACCGACGACCCGCCGCTCAACACCCGCTTCCGCCTCCAGTGGCGGTTCCGCCAGGAGCCGGCGGAGACGACGCCGCAGGTGCCGGCCCGCCCCGCCGACCGGCTGCGCGCCCTCGGCGTGCTGCCCCCCGACGCCACCGCGTCCGGCCGGCCGGCCCGCCCCTTCGACCTGCCCCGGGAAGCCGCCGCCGCCCGCGAAGTGGCCGGCCGGCTCACCGACCTGCTGGCCCAGGCAGACGAGGTGCACACGTTCAGCGCCGGGATGGGCCTCGCCGCACCGCAGCTCGGCCTGGACGTCGCCGTCGCCGTCGTGCGCCCCCCCGACCGGACCGCCCCGCCGGTCGTCCTGGTGAACCCCCGGCTGGTCGCCGAGAGCCCGGAAACCGTCGAACAGTACGAGGGCTGCCTCGCCACCGCCGACCACCGCGGCCTGGTGCCCCGCCCACTGCGCGTCGACGTGGAACACGCCCGCTGGGACGGCAGCCGGATGATCACCTCGTTCGCGTACGGGATGGCCCGGTTGGTCGCCCACGAGATCGACCACCTCGACGGGCGGGCCTGGACCGACCGGATGGCACCCGGCGTGCCGCTGGTCCCCGTCGAGGAGTACCGCGACAGCAACGCCTGAACCCCTGCCCCGGACGCTGATCCGGGTGGGCACGGAGGGGACCGGGGCGCGTGCCCCAGGGGGCGGGGGCACGCGCCCCGGTTCGGGGGGAGTAAAGCTCTACAGGTTGCCGAACGTGTCGTACCGGATGTGCTGCGGCGGGACGTCGTCCTCGGCGAGCGCCCGCAACGTCGCCCGGACCATCGCGGCTGAGCCGGAGACGTAACAGTCGTGCGACGTCCACGGGCCGTACCGGGCCACCACCTCGGGGACGTCCCCACGCTCGCCGTCGAAGCCCGGGTCGTCACTGCACGACGGGGTCACCGACAACCAGGGATGCGCGGCGACCAGCTCCTCCAGGCCGGCCAGGCCGTACAACTCGTCGGCGTGCCGGGCACCGTAGAACACGTGCACCCAGCGGGCCCGGTTCCAGCCGGCCAACTCCTCCACCATCGCCTTCACCGGCGCCAGGCCGACCCCGCCGGCCACGCAGAGGATGTCCCGCCCGGAATCCCGGTCCACCGTCATCGACCCCATCGGAGCGGCCACCCGCAGCAGGTCACCCGGCTTGGTCCGGCGCACCAACGCCCCGGACACCCAGCCCGCGCCGGCCGGCGTACGGACGTGGAACTCCAGCACGTTGTCATCGTTCGGGGCGTTCGCCACCGAGTACGTCCGCCACACCCGGGGCAGGTGCCGGGGCACCTCGACACTGACGTACTGGCCGGCCCGCCAGACCAGCGGGTGCTGGAGGGCGCGGACGGTCAACACGGCGGTGTCGGTGCCGTACCGCTCGTGGGTGAGGACCTCCGCGTGCCAGAACGGCGGATTCTCGTCCGACTCCGCCCCGGCCAGCATGGTCGCCGTGATGGCCGCGTACGCGTCCCGCCACGCCTGGTCGTACTCCAGGCTCCAACCGTCACCGGCGGTGGTACGCAACGCGTCGAGCAGCGCCACCCCCATCGTCGCGTAGTGCGCGGCGTCGACGTGGTACTTGCGGTGGTCCCGGCCCAGCGAGCGCAGGTACTCGTCGAAGCTCTCCGGATCGTCCATCACCTGGGTCGCGGTGACGATGGCGTCCAGGATCCGGTCACCCTGGCCGGTCATCTCCGCCGGGAACAGCCGGCGCAGCTCCGGATCGAGCAGGAACAGCCGGGCGTAGAAACGACCGCTCAGCCGGTTCCGGTCCTCCTCGACCAGGGTCCAACTCTCCTTCAACAGCCGAGCGAAGTTGTCCACGGGGGGCGGTCCTCCTCCTGACGGCGGATCGGGCCCCGATAGAATGTCCACGGAGCGTATATAGCGGTCGCACAGAATGTGCGATCGGCTCGTCCGGGGCCACCGGCCGGTGCCATCGGGCCACCCCGTCGGGCAGAGTGGTGCGGTGACCGATGAGCAGCCCACCCGCCCCGTGACCCGGCGGGTCCTCGGCACCGAGACCCTGCTGGTGCTCGGCCTGTCGCTCGGGCAGTCGGCCGTCTACGCCGTGGTGTCGCTGACCGCGAAGCTGACCGCCGACGGGCCGCTGTCGAAACAGACCGCCTCGCTCAACACCTCGCAGTCCGCCCGGCCCTGGCTCGACCTGACGTACCAGTTGCTCGGCATCGTCTTCGCGCTGCTGCCGGTGCTGCTCGCCGTACACCTGCTGGCACGGGACCCCGGCGACCCGGCGCGGACCCTCGGCGTGGACCTGCGACGGCCCGGGTCCGACCTGGCCCGGGGCGCCGGGCTGGCCGCGCTGATCGGCCTGCCCGGCCTGGCCCTGTTCTGGGTGGCGGCGCAGCTCGGCATCAACGCCACCCTGGTCCCCGCCGGCCTGCCGCCGCTGTGGTGGGCGGTGCCGGTGCTGGTCCTCGCCGCCGTGCAGAACGCCGTGCTGGAGGAGGTGATCGTGGTCGGCTACCTGGTCACCCGGCTACGCCAGCTCCAGTGGCGGATCGGCGCGGTCATCGCGACCAGCGCGCTGCTGCGCGGCTCCTACCACCTCTACCAGGGCTTCGGCGCGTTCGTCGGCAACGCCGTGATGGGCGTCGTGTTCAGCCTGTTCTACCTGCGCACCCGGCGGGTGATGCCGCTGATCGTGGCGCACACCCTGCTGGACGTGGTCGCCTTCGTCGGCTACTCGCTGCTGCCCAAGGACTGGTTCGACTGGCTCTGACCGCCGCCACCCACTGCCCGCGCCGCCCTCCTGTCGCCGCGCCGCTCCGCTGTCGATGTTCCGGCGGTGGTCACTGAAGTGCCGCGGAGGCCGCCGACGGTGAGCGGGTTCGGTGGGGGCCGGCCCTACCGGCCGACCCGGGCCGGCCGGTAGGAGGCCACCGCCCGGGCAGCGAGCCGTTCGGTTGCCGCCGCGTCACCCGCCGCCGTCGCCAGTACCGCCGCCCCCGGCAGCAGCCGGGCCGCCAGCCGGAGCGCAGCCCAGCCCCCGGCCTGCGCGGCCAGCGGAGCCGCCAACCGCCAGGCCGCCTCCGCCGCACGCGGCCATGGCCCGTCACCGGGCCCGTCCGCCGCCCGCGCCGAGTCCAATGCGGCACGGGCGCTGTCCGCGTCCGGGTGCACCTGGGTCAGCACCAGCAACTCCACCGCCCGGTCCGGGTGGAGCGGGTCCCGCCCGTAGGCCGCCGCCACGTGCAGCACCAGCGCGGACTGCGTCCAGAGCACCGCCGTCAGCTCCGCCACCGGCGCGAACAGCCCGGCCACCGCCGCCGTCGCCCCACCCACCCCGGCCCACCTGACGAACCGCCGGGTGGCCAGCCGGGCCAGCCCGTCCGGACCGGCATCCGGGTACGCCTCCCGCAGCCCGCGCGCCCACGTCTGCGCGCGCGGCCCGATCCCCTCGACCGCCGCCAGGGCCAGCAGCTCCGGGGCGAATCCCGGGTGGGCCAGCAGCCGGGCCCGGAGCACCGCCAGCTCGACCCGCCCCGATGGCACGCCGTCCGGGTCCGCTGCCGCCTCGGCAGGTGCGCCGGTGGCGTCGGGCCGTGGGGGCACGGCTCGTGGGCCGTGCTCCGCCAGGTCGGCGGTGGCCGGCCCGGGGGCGGTCGGCGCGGTGCCGAGTTCCGATCCGGCGGGCGGACGCTGCCCGCCCGCCAGGTCGGGCCCTGCTACCGGGTGCTGCCCGATGGTCGGGTCGGGTTCCCCGGTGGGGTTGGTGGTCGCCGCCGGGGCGGGTTCCGGCGGTGCCGGTTTCTTCGTCGGTGAGGTCGCCCGCTTGCGGGGCGCAGCCCGGCGGGTGGTCGGGCCGGCTTCCTCCGCCGGGGCCGCCTTCCGGGGGGCCCGCTTCCGTGGCGGCGTGCCCGGCACCACCGGCGTGGTCGTCGTCGGTGTGGCCGCTTGCGAAGCCGTGGACTTCTGTGCCGGTCTGGCCGTTTTCGGTGGCGGAACCGGTGCCTGTGGAGCGGCTGTTTCTGTCGGCGTGCTCGTCTCCGCCGAGACAGCTGACTCCGGCGTCTCCGCCGAGACACGCGTCTCCGGCGTCTCCGGCGAGACAGCGGTCTCCGGCGGTGGATCGGGGGTGCCGGGGACTGTGGTGGGCCCCTCGGCCGGGTCGGGCCGTAGTTCTCGCCGGGGTGGGGAGGTGGTGCTGCCGGCGGCCGCCCCCGCCGCCCGGCTGCGGGCGGTGCGTCGCGCGGCAGGCGACCCGGGGATCGCGGCGGGTGCCGGCGCGCTGCCCGCGGCGGGGGCGGTGTCGCGTACCGACCTCTCGTCCCCTCCGCGCTGCGCGGGTGCGGTCGGCGGACCGCCCGCCGTGCTGGTCGGCTCCTCTGCCGGCGGACCGTCGGCCGTGCTGGTCGGTTCGTCTGCCGGCGGACCGTCGGCCGCGCGGCGTGGTCGGGCGGCAGGCGGCGGCGATGGTACGGGCGACCCGTCGGCGGGGGGTTGGAACAGCACGGCCGGTGCCGCCTTCGTGGGGCGACTCCGCTTCGGCCGGGGCGTCGCCTCGTCATCGGAAGGTTGTTGCTGCCGGGGCGGTACGGGCGGCGGCGTGAAGGTCGCCTCCGGCGAGCGGCGACGCGCCCGGTCGCTGGCGGGGCGACGGGGCGGGTCGCTCGGCGGCTGCTCCTGCATGGGACAGGAGCGTAGTCGCGAACGTGACCTGGCACACGCGGGAATACGCGTGCGGGGCGGTGTCGTGGGAGGGCGGCCGCCGCCCCGCAGCCACCTCCGGGCTGACCCTCCGGCACGATCCCCAGCAGGGCTTGCAGTCGGTCGGGATAGTCGCTTTGCCCCGGGTGGGGGCGGACCTGTATCCTCGTCCGCGGTGGTCCGCAGGGTCACCGAGGAGACTTCGCCTAGTCTGGTCTATGGCGCCGCACTGCTAATGCGGTTGGGGTCTTAAAGCCCCTCCCGGGTTCGAATCCCGGAGTCTCCGCGCAAAACCGGTTGTGTAGACTGGTCGAGCACCGGGCGCCCGTAGCTCAATGGATAGAGCATCTGACTACGGATCAGAAGGTTAGGGGTTCGAGTCCCTTCGGGCGCACAAGATCATGTGGGGTCTGACCTGCCGATATGGCGGTCAGGCCCCTTTGCTTTTGTGTCCCTTGTGGTCGGTTGGGTGCTCGGTGGGTGCTCGTGCGACGAGCATCCCTCGCGTCCGGTCCTGTCGGGTGGCGTCCGGTTGGGTGCGCGGGCGTGTTCGTGATGGCAGGCGTTGCGGTGTGGTGCGGGTGGGCAACGGTGGAGGCTCGCCTGGTGGGGTGGAGTTCGGTTACGGTGGCTTCGCTCTGCGTCAATTGTCTTTCGTGCTGACGGCGTACGTCGTGGGGGTCAGGTTGTCGTGATCGATCCGCGGCAGGTCCGAGAGGTGAAGCGGGCTCTCGGTGTGAGGCTTGCGGAGTGCCGTCGTGCGTTGGGTGTGACGCAGGCGGATGTGGCGGCGCGGGTGCACAGCACGCGGAGCACCGTTGCCGGGGTCGAGTGCGGTAGCCAGGTGGCGGATCGGGTGTTCTGGCAGCGTTGTGATGAAGCGCTGCGCGCCGGTGGTGAGTTGCTTGCCGGCTATGACGAGTACCGGCGACTCAAGCAGCGTCATGACGAGGAGAAGGCCGAGGCTGGGCAACGTGCACGGTGGGGTGAGGTCGCCCGTGTGCAGGTGCCAGCGTCCGGCGGGAGTTCGACCGGCGTAGACCACGAGGCAGGTGCCGACGTCCGGGTCGTGTGGCCCGGCGTGGGATATGCCCCGGTCGGTGTGGATCCGGTGTTGGCTCTGCACTGGATCGAGATGCTCCGGCTCCTGTCGGTCTCTCACAACATGTTCGGGCCTCGGCAGATCTACGAGATCGTCTGTCGGGAGTCGTCTGTCATCCGCCGGTACCGGCACGACGCGACCGCAGACGTCAAGCCTCGCCTCTTGGCGGTGGAGGCCAGGTGGGCGGAGTTCGGTTCATGGGCCGCCGACAACCTTGGGAACGTCACGGCCGCGACGCACTGGCTCGATCGAGCTCTCGGACTGGCGCACAGGGCCGCGGACAAGCGGATGGCCGCTTACGTGTTGATGAGGCAGGCGCAGCAGGCTGCGGATCGTCTCGATGGAGATCACGCCGTAGCGCTCGCCGCCACTGCTGAGTCCCTCGTGCCGCTCACGGATCGCGACCGGGCGCTGTGTCTGATCCGCCAAGCCCAGGGACACGCACTTCAAGGCGATCAGACACGCTCACTGACGGCGATCAACGCCGCTCACCGGCTCGTCGACCGTGCGGCAGAAGTCGGTGAGGACGACCCGGACACCATCGGCCGCCACTGCACCCTCGCCTACCTTCGAGCCTACGAGGGTTACTGTCTGCTACGCCTCGGCCTGGTCGGTCCGGCGGCGCGGACGCTGAAGGAAATCCTGGAGGGATGGCCCGCCGACTACCGCCAGGACGAGGCACTGACACGTGCCTGGCTCGCCTTGGCCTACGCCGCTGCCGGCCGACTGACCGAGGCGAGCGTGGAGGGAAGTCACGCACTCACTCTGACCGCCACCACGAACTCCGCACGCGCGATGCGCCCGCTGCATCACTTGCATGCCCGGCTCGCCGGGCAAACGGCGTCCGACGAGGCGGTCAAGTTCAACAGCGCCTTCTCCCTCGTCGCTTCCACGGTCAGACTCTGACCATGGACTTGATCACCACCGCCACGACCACGGACGAGGCCAACCGCCACGCGGATGTCGCGGTGCTGCCGGTGGGTAGTTTCGAGCAGCACGGCGATCACCTGCCTCTGCTGACGGACACGATCGTCGCCTGCGCCATCGCGAAGGCCGCAGCGACCGCCTACGACCTGATGCTCCTGCCCCCGGTGACCGTGAGCTGCTCGCAGGAACACACCGGCTGGCCCGGCTCGGTGAGCATCCGCTCGTCTACTCTGGCCAGCATCATCGCCGACGTCGCCGCATCGTTGCGCGGGTCGGGGGTCGATCGGCTGGTCGTGGTCAACGGCCATGGCGGGAACTACATCCTGGCCAACGTCGTGCAGGAAGCCAACGTCGATGGGCGCCGCATGGCGTTGTTCCCTAGACGGGAGGACTGGGAAACTGCCCGCCGGGAGGCCGGACTAGCCAGTAGCAGCCACGACGACATGCACGCCGGGGAGATCGAAACCTCCCTCCTACTACACCTGTGTCCGGAGGTCGTACGCGACACCTATCGGACTGCAGACCACCGTGCGGAACGTCCCGACCTACTCATTCTGGGCATGCGTGGCTACACCGACACCGGAGTCATCGGCGAACCATCCCTCGCCACAGCAACCAAGGGCAAAGCGGTCCTCGCCAGCCTCACCGCCTCCTTCGCAAACACCCTTGCGGTGCTTCGAAGCGACACCGGCCACTGAGGTCACTCCTACAACGCTCACTGGTCACGCCGACCTCCACTCGGTCGAGATGCACACGAGTCCGCCCCACTCATTCGTCATCAGGGCACCTTCCCGATCGAGGTACGCGCGTTGGGCGTCCCGCAGTGCGGTTGGCGGGTCGGCACCGGCCGCCACCGCGATGGTCACATCGGTGGTGATCTCGCCGGTGGCCTGGCGCTCGACCTCGACTAGGCCACCGATGACCGACCGGCAGCCGCCGAGCATGCACGCGATGGCCAGGCCCAGCGGTTCGTGGCCCGCCTGGTGTTCGACCTTCGCGACGAAGCAGGAGGCGAACACCAGCGATCGCGGCCACCGAAACCGCAGCGCCGACGCCGCCGACAACTTGCCGCCCTGGCTGAAGTTGATGCTCTGCGCGAGGCCCGTGCCGTCGCCATGGGCCGCGAGGTAGATGCCGTTGACGCGCGGATCGGACAGGTACCGCTCGAATTCCTCCCGCGAACCGACCACGATCAGGGGCAGGGACTCGCGCAGGTGCCGCCAGGGCGTGGCGAACGCGCCGCCGCGCTGGACCATCTCCTGGGCCCAGGCGTCGGCGTAGGCGAGAATTTGGCCCCCGGGTGCCGCGTTTGTCGCCGGGTGCAGCAGGTTCAGTGAGGGGACGACGTGAATGACGGCCTTGTGCAGTAGTAGATCGGCCTCGCCGGAGTCGTCCAGCAGCAGGGGTGCCCACGGCAGGTACGCCAGATGCTCCCCGGGTACGACCAGCAGCCGCACCGGATCGGTGGCCGGTCGTTGCCGCAGTTCGGTCACCAGGCCCGCGGGCAGCAGCGCCCGCGCGAGGGCGGTCCAGACGCCGATGGTGTCGTCGAACTCCTGGAACATCACGGAAGCCCGTTTGCCGCGGTAGAGCGGTTCCAGGACGCTCAGCGCTTCCGGGTCGATGATGACGATCTCGTCCACCCACGGGCTGCCGAACGGCGGTATCCACATCCGGTAGCCGCGCCACCGGTGCGGCCCGGCTTCGAGCACCTCGTACTGCAGCACGTGAGCGTGCCTGGTCTGGGTGGTGAGCTGGGCGTAGTCGACCCGGTCGGGTGAGTACGCCGCGGCGAACCCCCGGGACACCTGCAGCTGGAGGCGGCCGCGCAGCTCGTTGATCTGGCCGCTGATGTCCTCACCGTCCGACGTTCTGCCGGCCAGGTCCATCCGGCCTTCCAGACGCGTGATCTCGGCCATGGTGTCGAGAGCCTCGGGTGAGAGCTGATCGACCAGCGCGGCCCGTTCATCCCGCAGCATCGTCGCCAGGGCGTTGCGGCGCAACGACTCGATGAGGTTTGCAGCGACGACGCCGGCCTCGGCGTCACCGTGATGCTGCGCCTCGACGAGGACCGCCAGGGCAGTGCCGTAGTGGTCGGTGCCCGAGGTGACGGCGCTCGCCCGCTGGGCGCCGGCGCGGAGCTCGCCGCGCCGCTCCTCCAACAGGTCGATGCCCGCGGCGACGGCTTCCCGGGCCGCCGCCCACTGCCCGGCCAACCGGTGGCACTGACCTTGATAGATCCGCGTCATGCCGAGAAGGCCCGACGCCGCGGTCGGGCGCAGGTGCCCGGCTCCGCGGTCGAGGCTGGCCCGGGCGGCGGCGGGTTCGTCCAACGCGAGGTGGATCCGGCCGAGCAGCAGGCCCGCCTCGCCCATCAGCCGCCGCCACAGGTCCTGGGTCCGCTCGTCCGGATCCGCCTCGTCGGAACCGAACGGGTCCTCGAAGTGCTTCAGCACGTCCTCGACGTACTCCTTGGCCTCGGCGGCCTGGCCGGTGCGCAGTTGGGCCCAGCCGGCGGCCAGTTGCGACTCCACCAGCGCTGGCAGCTGGCCGGGTGTGGTGAGCCGGCCGGCGGTCCTGCCGGCGGCGGCGAATGCGTCCGTGGTCTCATTGAGCGCGGCGTGGACCTGCGCCAGCATCGCGGCGCAGGTGCTGCCCTCGGGCCGGCGGCGCAGGACCGGCTCGGCCCGCCGCAGGGCCTCCTTGGCCCCGGGATAGTCGCCGACGGCGAACATCACCATGCCCTCGGCGTACGAGACGACGCCGTTGGCCACCCACGAGCGGGTGCGGACGGCCATTTCGCGCGCGGAGTCGGCGTGCTCGACGGCGCGCTGGACGTCACCCCGGTCCCGTTCGATCAGCGCGCAGTGGGCGAGCGCCACCGCGGCGGCCGCCGGTCGGCGCGACGCCGTCGCCGCGGCCGCGTCGGTGAGGACGCCAATCGCGACACCGGGCCGGCCCGCGGTGTCCAGCGCCGAGGCCGCCTGGAAGTCCGCGTGCCGGCGCAGGCCGGTGACGCGCCGGCCGACCCAGGACAGTCGCGGCGCGATGTTGAGCGTATGACGTGTCAACGCCCTCCTGGCCGTCCAGCCGAGCGACGCGCCGACGATGACGGTCGCCAGCGTCGGCAGCGCGGCGGTTCCGAGCCACAGCAGCAGCACCAGGCCGAGGACGGAGGCCGAGACCTTGGCCGGCTGCCGGCGGGCGACCAGCCAGGCGAACAGGGCTGACCCGGCTGCGGCGGCCCAGGCGTCGGCCACCCGGACGGGATGGCTCAGCAGGTCGCCGGCGGGGGTCCCGATCCACGCGGCGATCGCGGCGCCGACGGCCGTCACCAGGCGCGTCGCCATATCGGTCGCGCCCTCTAGGACCATGAGCCGGATCAGCTTGCGCGTGACCGACGCCCGGCCGAGAGCGACGGGCATGATGCCGAAGACCTCGATCCGGACGATGTCGCGCCCGGCCCGCACCAGGGCCGACACGTCGCCGGTGGTCCAGGCCGACAGCAGGTACTCGACGGCGCCGTCGCCGAACTCGTCGTCCTTCTGCAGGCTCCGTAGGTAGGCCGTCCACGCCTCGTCCGGCCGCAGGATCCGGTCCCTTTCGGAGCCGGTCAGCGTCGACACGAACACGCGCCGCGGCCCGACAACGGCGGTCTCCGTGCCGTGCCGGGCCACGACGACGCCGGTGACGACGGCCCGGCTCGCCAGCACGACGGCGAGCGGGAAGAGGCCGGCTGCGGCGGCGCAGACCATCCAGACGAGGTCGAGCCACCAGTGCCGCATCGGACGCCCCAGCAGCACTCCGAGCGCGACCAGGACACGTCCCCACCAGGGCAGGCCCGTCAGCGCCGCGGCCGCGAGGGCCGCGACGGTGAGCGCGGGCCGCGCGACGCGGAGCAGGACAGTGTCCCACCACGAGGTCGCCGCCGCCGACAGCCGCAGATAGTCGGCGACGCGGCGGGCCCGGCCCGGGCGGGTGGACTGCTTGCGGGGTTGCGGCTCGGATCTCGGCATGGGCGTCGCCGGTCGCGGCTCGTGGGCCAGCGGTGCGGACGTCGCCGGCTGCGGCTCGCGTGCCGGCGGGCGATCGGCGGCGGCCGGTCGCCGGTGCCGTGTGAACAGGCCGCCGATGCCTTCGCCGATGGCGCTGACGACCGCGATCGGCACGATCAACTTGACGCCGAGGTACAGCATCCAAAACCGGCGTCCGCGGACGGTGAACAGCAGATCCCCGGCGATGTCGCGCTCGGGGTCGATCGTCATGCGAAGCTCGACGCGGCGCATGGCATCGCCGCCGGCCGGCGACTTGACGAACCACATCATGATCTTGCGGATGTCCTGGGAGCTGAACCCGACCATCCGCTCGGCGATGTCGTACGGGTTGGATTGTGCGGGTAGCAGGTCGGTCAGCGCCGACTCCGGCACGAGCAACGCGCCCACGCCGAGCGTCTGCCGGGCCGTCAGTCGAGCGCCTTCGGCGGTCAACCGTTCGGCGATGACGACGGCCTCGGCGGCGTGCGCGGTCCACCGGCGGCCCATCCGGTCCCGCAGCAGCGGTCCGTCCCAGCTCCCCTCACCCGACAGGTCCACCGTCTGTTCCCACCGCCCGGGCACCTCGTCCCGGGCCGTAGCGATCAGCGAGACCGTCGAGATTAGGACGCCTCTCGACGACTGGGCCAGCGCGTTCGCCGTCACGTGGTCGACCGAGTTGATCGCGTTGAGTAGCAGGCTCTGGTCGGCCCGCTTGCGCAGCATCCACAACGGCAGCAGCCCGAGCACCAGCCGGCTGACCACCAGCAGGACGAACACTGCGAAGAGCCACCATTCGCCGGTGTAGACCGAGACCGCGGCGCCGGCCACGCCTCCGAGGCCTCCGAGGGCCGACGTGCGCACTGACATCAGCCAGAGCAACCCGAAGACCGCCAGGAGGAGCCAGTCGCCGCGCATGACGGCCAGCGCCCCCCACACGAGGAAGATCACCGAGCCGACGAGGCCCAGGCGGGCGATGAGCTTCACGCGTCGCCGCCTTCCATCGCCGGAGTCAGCCGGCGCCGCCGGCGCCACAGCACGACGGCGGTGACCGGGCCTGCCTGCCGGGCCGTGCGCAGCCGGATGTGACGCCGCCACTCCTTGCGCGTCAGCCGCATTCCGGTGCGGTTGAACGCGTTGCGCCGTTCCGACCATGACAACAGGTGGGCGGCGAGTGCCATGGCGGCCGCCAACGCGGCGTACCAAGGCCCGAGCCAGAACCAGAGCACGGCCGACAGCATCAGGTCGCCGATGATAAGGCCGCTCCAGGTGACCCAGATCAGCATGAGCGCCACCGGGATACCCGGCCACCAGTCGTGTTCGACCACCACGTGCCGGACGATGAAGAGGGAAACGGCCGCCGACAGGATGGCATTGAGATGGGTGAACGCGTTGACGGTGTCGGTGATCTCCTCGCCGACCCGTTGGGTGCGGGCGTCGCTCGTCTCGGCCTCGAAGGCGATGGCCCGGGCCGGTATGCCCAGCAGCCACAGCGCCCGCGCCAGCCGTTCGCCAGGCTCGGTCATGGCGGTCGCGATGAGCTGTGGCGCCTCGGGAAGGTCCACGTCGTACCTGAGCTTCGCCCGCTTGACGATCTCCCTCGCACTCACCGTCCGCAGCCCGGCAAGCAGTGGCTCGATCTCCCGGATCGTCTCGCCGTCGAGCTTCAATCGCTCGTACGCGTCACGCAGCTTCGTGTCCTCGACGGCGTCGAGGGCCACCGCGAGCACGCCGACGGCATCACCGGCGTCGGCGACGTCGGGCCCGTTCGGGGCGCCCGGCCCGCGCGCCGGCCCGGACCGCCAGGAGTACAGCGCCTTGTCGAGGCCGCCGAGGCTGTGACCCACCACGGCGTCCTGAAGCAGGTCCAGGAGCGCCGCGTGGCGGTTCATGTCGCCGTGGGTCAGTGCCACGGCTGCGGCCGCGGCCGGATCGGCCACCAGCGCCACCGCCATCAGCCCGGCCGAGACGTCGTTGGTCTCGTAGGCGTCGGCGAGGCGCACGGCCAGGTCGAGCGCGCGGGCGCAGGTGCCCGACAGGGCGAGTCCGTTCCAGGTCACCGGGGAGGACTCCTGCGGGTCGGCGACGGGTGCCATCGCGACGGCATCCTCGCCGCCGAACTCAAGCGCGATCCGGTCCCATTCGCCCCGGATGTCGACCCGCATCAACGCGAGCAGCACATCCCGGGTGTCCACGCTGCGACCCGGCGCCGTTCGCGCGGCTTCGAGCGCCTGCCGTACCGATTTGTTGAACCTTCTCTGATCGAAGGGGGCCATGGCGACTCCTGAAGCTTCTGCGAACTAAGGGGTGGCGAGCCGTCTGCGGTGGTTGTCGGCCGTGTCGGCGAAGTCGTGGAGGTCGGCCTCGCGGTTGAGCCGATAGAGCCACTCCGGCACGCGGGCGACGTCGAGCCGGGTGCGGTAGATGCCGTCCTGAACATCGCGGGCCACAGCGGTGAGCCGCTGGACCTCGGCCGGGTTCGACGGGCCGGGGGCGGCGAGGCGTAGCTCGGCGTAGACGATTTTGCCGAGCCGGTCTCGCTCGTCGGCCACCCGACGCTGGCCGTGCCATATCTCGGCGGCCAGTTGGAGCGCGGCCAGCGATGGGGCGAAGAAGCTCAGCAACATCTGCTGCACCGTGGCGCCGCCGACGAATCCGACGAGGACCAAGCCAAGGCCGATCCATCCGGCGGCGGCCGCGAGGATGACGGCCGCGTAGGTGCGCCGCAGGCGGGAGTCCCAGGCGAGATTTTGTTCCTGAGCGATGAACACGTCGTACGGGAACCGCACCCCGTCGGTTCGGGCGTACCAACCGGCGGTGATCCGTCGGTCGCGCCGGCTCCCGACCGGGACCTTCCTGGCCAGACGCGCGACGTCGTACTCGCCGAGCGGATCGCCGGCCAGCGAGTGCCGCCACGGCAGCCCGAACAGGGCGGTGTCGAACTGCTCCTGCAACACCGCACCTTGCGTCGCGATCGCCGACATGGCTCTGCGGAGGAGGAAGGATGCCACCAGGAACCAGAAGAACCCGAGGATCGTCACCAGCGCCCGGTCATGTCCGGTCGTCGTCACGATCAGCCCGAGGGCCGCGAGGACAAGGGCCGCCACGTTGCGCGTCGCCTCGACCCGTTGGCCGCGGCGATGGCTAGCGCAGGCGGCGCGCTGAAGTCGCACCTTGGCGTCGTCGAGCTGGCGTTGGCTGATCGGTCGCGTCGTCATGCCGGGACCGCCCGGAAGATCAACCGGGCCGGCAGGCCCGTGCGGTCCCAGGGCAGGCGGGCCCGCAGCGTCCGGCCGTCCGGTTCGAGCAGCACCGGCGCCGCGCCGGGTTCGTCGATCTCGACGCTGACCCGGTGCGGGCCCGTGTCGAACCTGGTCAGTGACACGACGAGTTCGGTCGGCCGTCGGATGACGCGTCCACGGACGTTCACCCCGAGGAAGGCGTCCGCCGGAGTTTGGAACTCGAGTCGGGCTGGGGCCGGCTCCGGTCCGTCGTCTTCCGGACCCGCGAAGCTCGCCTCCATCACCAGCGCGACCAGGAGAGCGGGTACGTTCGGCGGGGTCGCGCTCGTGGCGTCGGCGAGGCGGCGCCCGACGACCTCGGTCAGTTCCCGGTCGTCGTCGAAGGCCCAGCCGAGGAGCTGCACCAGCGTCGCGAGCCGGCGCCGGGTCTCCTCCGGTATCCGCGCGAGCGGGACGTCGCGCAGGTTCGTGAGCAGGGTGCGCGCGCCGATGCGGGCGATCTCGGGTGCGTCGGTCCGCAGGCCGTGGTCCAGCTGCTCCATCGGGCCGGTCAGCCCGCTTACCGCTGGGGCGAACCAGTGCCGCATCTCGACCAGGTCGCCGATAGTCGACCCAGGCGTGAGCGCGGCCGAGATCGCGGCTGCGGCGTGGTCGACGAGTTCCCACGGCAGCAGGGCGAACACCTCGTCGGGAGGCTCGCCCTCGGCGTCCAGACGCGCGAGTAGCCAGTACCGTACCGGAAGCTGCTCGCCGCGCAGCGCGCGGAGATCCTCGTCGACGTTCGGCCAGGTCCGCTCGACGCGTTCGATGACGCCGACGGCCGCGGGACTGGCGACGATCGGTGTGCCGTGCTCGTCGAGCTCGACGGCGACACGACCGTCGTCGGCACTGCGCAGCGCCAGCACCGGGGTCCCGTTCCAGGTGGCCGGGTAGCGCTGCCATCCCTGGTCGAACAGTTCGAGGTGACGCGCGTCGGCGCGCTTGTCGCCGTTGTTGATCATGCCGAGGGCGGTGCCGTCGTCGACGAGTCGGGCCACCCAGACGCTGAGCGGACGGTGGGTCGCCATCACGCACCCCCGAGCAACGTGAGGAGCAATTGTCTCCCGGGCTCGGGCAGGCCGGCCGCGAAGTCGCGTTGACGCGTCGCCGTGGCGTCGATATTCGCCCGCTCCTGGTGCAGGTAGGCCCAGTCGTCGGTGCTTAGCGAGGCCCACAGGTCCCCGGGCAGGCCCGCCAGCCATCGGTGCAGCGGCTCGAAGTCGAGGTCGGCGGCTCCCGACCAGCGGAGGGCGAACTTCATCGCGCGGAGTACGACGAACGCCAGTTGGGCCGGGTCGTCGGTTTCCTTGAGCGGATGGAACCGTCGAACGTCGCCCAGCAGGTCCGGCAGCCCGTGGCCGGAGGGGTCGAAGATTTTGTGGTCCATGACGTCGTAGACCAACGAGTTGAACGAGAAATCACGATGCCGGGCGTCCTCGGCGAGGCTGCTGCCGACCGCCGGGAACTGGAAGCCGCCGGCCGACAGCCCGCGGTACTCGATGATGGTCCGGTCATCGGTGATCTTGACGCTGCACACCAGGTCGTCCGGGCACACGAAGATCGGGTACTCGGTCTTCCCCGTCGCCCGAAGGACCTGGTAGGTGATGTCGACGAAACGTCCGGCCTGCACCGTGCCGGACATGTCGAGATCGTTGGTCTGCTCCGGCGGGAGGCTGCACACGGCGTCGCGCACCGCCCCACCGGCGAGCCACAACCGATGGCCGGTGGCGTGCACCGCCGCCACCAACGGTCGGATCAGCGGCTGCCACCCGGCGCTGTGCAGGTCGAGCAGCGCGTCGATGCGGCCCGAGAGCACCGGATCGAGGTCGGCCGCGCCGATCACCTGGCCCGGCCGCGACAGGTCCGACGGCGGCATCGGCGCGATCGCCGCCGCGCCCTCGGAAGACTGGGGAACGCGGCGGTCCGGTGGCGCCGGCAGGGACTCGTCGCCGTCGAGCAGCAGACGATCGTCGGTGTGGTCGGAACGTCGACCGGGATCGGGCGCCTTCCAGGCGAACCCGCGAATCGGCCGGCCGTGTACCTCATCTCCGACCAGCAACGGACGGACTGAGGACGCGCGTGACTGTGTCGCTTTGTACGACATAGACAAGATCTCCAAAAGGGCGTCTCGATCGGCGGCAGCGCACGGCGTGCCGCGATCGGCTGGAGATGGGCAGGACGCGATTCCTGCTCCCACCACGCTGGGGTGAGTCCGTCACCATAGCAATGTCATTGACGGATGGGAACAGCCGGTTCGGCCCGGCTTCTATACGGCACGGATCTCGCAGACGGTGCCAGGGAACAACCAACATCAGGGGGCGGCGTCGACTTGTAATTCGAGATCTGGACGCATCCTTCGTCCAAGCCTCATGCCCTCCGAACGGTCGGCCTGCCGGGCTGTGTCGAAGGTTTGTGTCGAGGGTGTTCGACGTGCGTGACCCAGCTTCTACTTGTTTCTGACATCGAGGGTTCGGCGGGTGGCCGCTCACCAGTGACGGTAGGTATCAGTAGCGCCAGGAGGCATTCCGGACGCAGCGGCACCCGTCGAGGGGAGACACGCGGCAGGTGCATCCAGACCGCGCCGAGACTTGGGGATGGACGGCGTTGAAGAGAGGGAGGTGGTGGCCATGGGCTTGGATCACGCATCTGCCACGGAAGAGGTCGCCCGGCATCGGGGGTTGGGCAGCCGTAGCGCCCTGAGGCTGTGCTGATGGTCCGGCCGCCGATTCCCCATGTCGCTATGCGTCCGCTCTGGCGGTGCCGCAGCTGTGGTGCCGAGTGGCCTTGCCAGCCGGCTCGGTTGTCGCTGCTGGCGGAGTACCGGCATGACCGGACCGCGTTGATGCTGTTCCTCGGGGCGCTGATGACCGAGGCGAGCGGCCAGCTTCACCAGCTCCACCCGGACCGCAGGCTCGATCTGACGGAGCGGTTCATGTCCTGGGCCAGGGCGCGCTGATGAGGGCTATGCCACGGGTGAGAGGGCCCCCGGCCTCGACCCTGCCGCGAGTCACCTGCGCTTCATGACCGCTTCACCAGAGAAAAGGCATGCGGAACCTCAGCCCCGCACGCGGCGTCGACCAGCGCCGCTGACCGCATCAGGTGTAAGGAGAGAAGTCGTGACTGTCACCGCACACGAACCGACCACGGCCGCGACCACGGCCGCCCTCGACCCTCGGACCCTCGTCACGCCCGAGGTGTTCGGGAAGCTGGTCGACTACTTCGCTGCCGACCGGCACGTCACCCGCGTGTACGCGGAGCGGGCCGTGGAGCAGTTCCTGGTCTTCCTCAAGGCGCACGCCGACACCGTGACGAGCGAGGATTTCGGGATGTTGCTGCCCGACGGGTCGATCGGCCGTGTCGTGCCGACCCTCCCGGTCGACGCCGTGTGGCATTCCGTGTTGCAGCACACCGTGCCCTACGCCGCGGCCTGCGAGCAGATCGCCGGGAGCTTCGTCCACCACATCCCCATCCTGACCGAGGGGATGATGGACGGCACCGCCGTCACGTTCACCCTCGCGGCGCTGCACGCCACCGGGTACCGGGTCGACATGGAGTTCTGGCACGGTGAAGCCGAGTCGTGCTGCCCACCCGGAGAACCGGACTTCACCGGCAAGTAACAACGAGAGGTGACCATGCGCAGCGACTGGGCCGCCCTACCCGAGCCCGTGGAGGCGGCGGTCGCCGAACGGATCGGCGGCATCGTCGACGTGTACCCGGCTCCCAGTGGTGACCACGCGGAGATCGCGTCGACCGTCATCGGCTCCACCGGCACCGTCTTCGTCAAGGCCGCCTCTTCGGGCCCGGGCGTCCGGTCACTGCGCTACGAACTGACGGTAACCAGAGCCATCGACAGGTATCCGCCTACGGTTCTGTGGGACTTCGAGTCCGACGGCTGGTTGGTGGTGGGGGTCGAACGCCTGGACGGCCCCCACCCCGACCTGTCACCCGGCAGTCCCGACCTCGACACACTGGCCGCGACCCTCACAGGACTGCAAGAGACCGCCGCGCCGGACGTGCGGCTGTTCGCCCCGGCGGGGCGGCTCAGCTTCGCCCATCCGGCGATGGACGGCGATGTGCTCGTGCACTCCGACCTCAACCCGGCAAATCTGATCCTGACATCGGAGGGACTTCGGATCGTCGATTGGGCGTACGCGACCAAGGCGGCACCGTGGGTCGAGCTGGCGTTGCTCACTCAGTGGCTGATCGGCAACTGCCACACCCCGGCCCAGGCGGAAGACTGGCTGAGCCAGTTCCCCGCCTGGGCCGGGACTGACCCCGGGGTCTTGGACGACTTCGCAGCGAGGAACGCCTCGAAGTGGGCCAACAAGTCACGGCAGAGTACAGAGGGATGGGTGCGTGACCTCGCATGCTGGACCTACGAATGGGCTGCCTACCGGGCGTCTGGTGAACGCTGACAGTACGGGCGGCGTTCCCGGGCCTTTTCGGGGGTGGCCCTGCGATTCACCGGCCGCCCATGTTGACGCCGCACGTCGTGCCGTCTTTGGCTGCGGCGCGAACGATCATCTCGATGCCGGGTCTCGCTGGGGCATCTGGGAGATACACCGTACGTGCCGTCGAGGACACGAAGGCGTGGGCGGCCCGCCCACCGACCTGCTTGCAGTAGGAGACGGACGGATAATTCGAGTCTTCCCGGTATGAGGTCATGTGCCAGCCCGCCGCTGCCGCCGGTTGGTCGAAGCGCTGCCGTAGTTGGGTTGCACCGTAGGCGACGGGTGTCTGGTACAGCCGGGTAACCTCAACGAACACCGGACTCGTCGGACTGCCCCCGTGCCCGTTGTCGCAGGTGTAGCTCTTGGCCTCCTTCTCGAGGAGTTGGCCGTCGTGTGGCGCGACGGCCAGCAGAGGGTCAGCCTCATACAGCCGGATCATGGCCGCCTCGTCGCGAGCCGGGTAGCAGGCGAACACCTCATAAACGATCACAATTGCACCGGCGACGAGTGTCACGGCCATCGCAACACGAAAGACGATCGACCTGTTCAAGCTGTTCATGCCAGCCCCTTTGTCCCAGCTTCAGGTGTTGCCGGATGTCGGTTGAGGTCGCCCACTGGCAGTGTCCACTATGCCCGAATGTCGGCTTGCCCAACAGGGCTCTGTCGGGCGCGGGACCGCAATTGACGCGATTGCGTCTGGGAAAATGGATCCCTGTCGTGCCTCCCGTGGTCACGGGTGGTGACTGCGTGGATCGCGGTAGCGAATCTCTGTGACCAGGCGGTGACCACCACAGCGTTGTCGCCCCAGCTCGCGCCGACTGCACGCAACGATCTCCCCCATGAGCACATGCCGTCGCCTTGAGCGCGGTTCACCTCGGCCGGGGAGTAGGTGATCGTCGGAGCTGCCCGTGGTGTCGTCTGCGCGACCAGGCCGTGACGGCGCCGGACATCGGGAGCGCGGCGACAGCAGCCAGGGCTGTGCTCGGTGCCGTGGTCTGCCACGGTGCGGCGCCGGTGATCACGGCACGCCAGAACCATCGGGCGGACAGGATCATACGGCTCAGCCGAGCGTCCGGGTGTAAGCGTTGGCGCAGTGCCAGACCCGCGATAGCGGAGTAGTCGCCAGGGCCGGCGCCGTAACCGGCTTCAGCAGCGCGACCAGTGTGCCGTCGGGCGAAGCTTTGGATTGCCATCGGACTCACGCATTACCTCCGGCCTCTCCAGCTCTTCACGGGAATGCCATCCCAGCGCCACAATCATCGACGATGGTGACTTCAGCTGCTGCAGATGGTGACCTGGAGGCATGGCATGGCACGACCGACCGCGAAGACGCCCGGCCTCGCCCGACCTCGTGTGCGTGCCGTGACGCTGGCACTTGCCACGCTTGTCGGCGCGGTGCTGTCGGCCACCAGTGCGGGGACTGCGGCGGCGACGCCTCCGGGGATCCCGTCGAAGGCGACGGCGCAGTCACGGCTCAACGCCCTCACCGTCTCCAGCGAGGGCTCCACCAGCGGCTACTCCCGTGACCTGTTCCCACACTGGATCACCATCAGCGGCAGCTGCGACACCCGCGAGCAGGTCCTCAAGCGCGACGGCACCTCCGTCGTCGTCAACTCCTCCTGCCAGGCCACCTCCGGACGCTGGTACAGCCCCTACGACGGGGCGACCTGGACCGCCGCGTCCGACGTCGACATCGACCATGTGGTCCCCCTGGCTGAGGCATGGCGCTCCGGTGCGAACTCCTGGACGACCAGCCGCCGGCAGAGCTTCGCCAACGACCTGTCCGGCCCGCAGTTGATCGCGGTGACGGACAATGTCAACCAGTCCAAGGGTGACCAGGACCCGTCGACGTGGCAGCCGTCGCTGTCGTCGTACCGGTGCACTTACAGCAAGATGTGGATCACCGTGAAGTACGCCTGGGGCCTGCGGCTGCAGTCATCGGAGAAGTCCGCCCTGCAGAGCATGCTCAACACCTGCTCCTCCTGAGCCCGCCGGCAGGCAGACCGTTCGGTAGGACATGATCACCTCAGCGGTGTTGTGGGAGTGTTCGGCGACGGTCGGGTGAGGGCAACCAACGGGTAGGCGTGGCTCCGGGCGGTGACCCCATGACATGGCGGCGCTGTTGAACAACTACGGCTGAGCCTGCCGGTCGTGGGACGGCGATGCTGACCTTCCGCTCGCCGTTCATGGCGTAGTGAGCCCATGAACGGCGGAGCTGAGGTGCTACCTCGCTGAGGAAGATCAGGCCCCAGTCGGTTGCCTACTTTGCGGCCGGAGCCTTCAAAGGGAGGCGTCAGCCCTGCTTGGTGCAGGTCAGCACGATCAGGTCGTCCGGCAGCATCTTGCTGCCGGCCTTCGCCGACTGCTTGGTTACCGTCCAGTTGGGCAGCATCAGCACCACGGTGTCGTTCTCGTCCTGGCTGCCGTACTGGATGTTGGTGAATCCGAGCTTGCGGAGCTTGTCGTCGGCGACGGCAGCGTTCATGCCCTTCATGTTCGGCATGGTCAGCTTTGCCGGGGCGGGCGGCGCGGCGGGAGCGGTCGTTGCGGGGGGTGTCGTCGGCGCTGGGGCGGTTGTCGCAGCCGCAGCGTCGGTGGGGGGTGCTGCTGTCGTCGGTACCAGCGTGGGGTCCGCAGCTGGTGGGACCCGCTCGGCGATGGCCGCTGCTGTCGGGGAGGTCTTCGCCTCCGGCTGAGTGCTACCACCCATGATGGCGGCTATCCCCGTGATGCCACAGCAGGCGAGAACGACTACCCCGGCGGCGATGCCGATGATGGCCCCGGTGCCGAGTCTCCGGCGGGGCGGTGCTGCCGGTGGCGGTCCGTAGGCGGATTGCGGCGTGGCTGGTGGCGGTCCCTGCCACGAGGTGTTGTCGTCGGGCGGTTGGTAAGTCACCCGGTGGAGTGTGGTCGCGGTGCCTGATGGCGGGCACTAGCCGATCGGATGGGCTGCTGTCCGGTAGTTGACTTGCTGTAGTGACTGGCACCGGCCCGGCGGCAGCTGACCGTCCGATCCGCCGTCAGAACGCCGTGCCGCCCCTGGACGCGGAATGCGCTGATCATCGCCAAGGGCCGCGCGAAGGCGGCTCTCATCGTGTGAAGGGACGTGGTGAGGTGATGCCAGCATCGATGAGTCGTCGTTGGTAGCGGGTGAGAAGCGCATCGGCGTCGTGGGGTCTGCCGAGTGTGGTCAAGGTGTCGGAGGCTTGGTGGTGGAGGTGCTCGTTGTAGGGGTCGAGGCGGAGGGCGTTCTGGAGGTGGTGGAGGCGGGTGTGGGGGTCGGATGCGCTGGTGGCGAGGGTGGTGTGGGCGTCGATGACGTGGCGGCGGGTGTTCTCGCGGATGGGGTCGAGCCACGGCCAGGTGTGGTTGGCCGCGATGTCGCCGGTGTAGCGGTCGATGACCGCTTGGCGGGCGTGGGCGTGGTTAGCGACGGCGGTGGTGGCGTGGTCGATGGCGGCATTCAAGTGCCAGAGGTCGACGTCGATGTGTTGGTGGTCGAGGTGGTATCGGTCATCGGTGTGCACGATGGGGTGAGGGTGCCCGGTGGCGGTGATGTCCTTACGGAGGTCGCTGAGGGTGGTGTAGAGGCGTCGGGCGACGGTGTGTCGGGGGAGGCCGGGCCAGATCGTGGTGGCGAGTTCGTGGGTGGTGGCGCCGTCGGGATAAACGGCGAGGGCGACGAGGACCTGCAGGGCTGCGGTGCGGCGGATCGTGACGGGTCTGCCGGTCGCCCGCAGGGTGGGGTTGCCGAGGACGCGCAGGGTGAACAGCTTCGGTGAGGACGGTTCGGGTGGTGGGGTGGGCGCGGGTGGTCGTTGCCGGGGTACGGCTACCGCCGGTGGTGTGGGCGGGGTGGGGGCGAGGACGGCGAGGAGGTCGCGGGCGGCGGTGGCGGTGAGGACACACAGTCGGGTCCGGTCGTCGCCGGTGCCGCGCTCGGCGTGTCCGTCGGGCGTGATGTGCCAGGTGGGGCCATGCGTCCAGGTGCCGATGAGCACGCCCCGGGTGTGGGTCAGGGCGGTGGCGAGGCGGACGGCGGTGTCGGGATCGGTGGGGGCGTGGGTGAGCAGCATCAGGGGCGCCGCGTCCGGGTGGTGGGGGTGGGTGATGGTGGTGATGGCGTCGGCGGGGGTGTCGGTGACGGTCAGGCCCGGCAGGTCGTGCAGGGGCAGGGCGTAGGGTCCGAGGAGGGTGTGCAAATCGGCGTTGCTGGTCACGACCGTGGTGGCGTTCGTGGTGTCACGGAGGGCTTGGAGCAGGGTGGTGAGAAGGATCCCGCGGGCGGCATCGGCGGCCGCAGGGCCGGTCAGGCCGATGCCCCCGGTAGGGATCGTCAGCGGGGCGGCGGGAGTGGGTGGGGTGTCGGCGAGGGTGGCTTGGACTGCGGTGACGGTGGGTGGCAGGGCGGTCAGGTCGCTGTCGTCGCGGGGTTGTCCGGGGGGTGGGGGTCGGTAGAGGCGTCGGCGGCGGAGCCAGACCAGGGTGCCGGCGGCGGCGATCTGGTGTGCGGTGTCGGCGGGAATCCATCCCCCGGGCACGTCCACCCCTGCGTCGGCGGCCTGCTGGGGGTGGGGGTGTTCGCCGGTGCTGGTGGGTGTGGGGGCCGGTGGTGCATCGGTCGTGGTGGCGGTGGTGGTGGGTGCCCACAGGGCGGCGGCGCCGGCCATGCCGGTCGCGGTGGCCTGCATCGGGGTGGGCAGCGGCAGGCGCCGCAGCCGTCGAATTGTCGCCGCCGTGCGGGTGACGGTGGTACGGAGGGTGAGGGCGGCGATGAGGAGCCACAGCATCCAGGCGAGGAGTACCAGGCCGGCGATGAGGGTGTCCTCGGTGAGGGGGTCGCTGAGCCACTGGCGGAGGTGTTCCTGGGTGGGGTGGGTGGGCAGGGGCCAGCCGGCGGTGTAGGTGAGCACGATCGGTGGGCCGGCCAGGACGGTGGTGACCGCAGCCGCGGAGGCGATCTGGCGGGGCCACCTCACCGCGTCCGTCCACCGTGGTCGTGCCGGCCCACGCGCCGGCACCGGTGGGGCCCGCGCGTGGTGGGGTGGTGGCCGCTCATGGGGTTGCCGGGGCGCGGACGAGGCGGGTCCACAGCCGGTACACCCACCATCCGGCCACGGCGGTGGCGTAAATGCCGGCGAGGGTGCCGGTGATGCGGGGTGCGGTGATCGCGGCGGTGATGACCGCCAGCGGCGCGCCCAGGACGAGCCGGAGCGCCCACGGGCGGACCAGGGCCAGGACCGTGCCGACACCGAGCAGCAGTCCGCCGACCCGGCCGGCGAGGTCGATCCAGACCACCATGTCGGGCCACCGTGCTGCGGTGTTCGAGTACTGGACCAGGCCTATCCCGATGGCGGCGGCGAGGACGGAGCTGGTGGGGAACGCCAACAGCGCCGACCATCCACCGGGTGGAGTGCGCCGCTGGCGGGCGGCGACGACAGCGGCGATGAGGGCGAGCACGACGATCGGGGCGACGGGGTACAGGGCCCAACGCAGGAACGGGCCGACCGGCATCTTCAGGTACTGGGCGGCCACCACGGCGTAGAGACTCGCGGTGGCCGCGCCCAGGGAGACGGCGGACAGGATGCCAATGCTGACGGTGCCCGCGGGCGACTGGGTCGCGGGCCCGGGGTGGTGGGCGGCGGCCAGGGATCCGAGGATCGTGCCGGCGGACAGACACGCGATGACCGCGAACACGGCGGCCATCGCCAACAGTCCCCATGCGGGTTCCGCCCACTCGAGGGGGTACACCCCGCCTCGGGTGACGGTGAGCAGCATCTGCGTGATCAGAATCAGCGACGCGAAGCCGGGCACCGCGATGCCCAGCACCCGCCGGACCTGCGGCACCGGCTCCTGCCCACCGACATCACCACTACCAGCGGCGGCGGGACTCGCGCCGACGGCACCGTGGGCCGCGGCCAGCGTCGGATCCAGGGCGACCTGCGGGATGAGGCCGGTCCGTTCGGCGATCATCGTGGCCGCCTGCGGCAGCCGGGCCGTGCCACCAACCAGGTAGACGCCGGTCAGGTCCGCCGGGGTGAGTTCCGCGGCGGCGACCGCCTCGCAGGTCAGCTGCCCTACCCGGTCCACGACCGGCCGTGCCGCCTGCTCCAGGGCCATGGTCGTGGCCACGACCGCCGTGCCGTCGGGCTGCGGCACGGTGATCGCCGTGTGCTGGGCGAGGGCTTCCTTCGCGGCCCGCACGCTCGACACCCATCCCCACCCGCCCTCTGCCTGCCCGGCCAGGGCGGTGGCGAGGGCACGGTCGATGGCGTCCCCGCCGGCGTCGGGGTCGGCGAGGGTCGCGAGGACCTCGAACCCGGAGGGTCCACGACGCAGGACCGTCACCTCCGCCCCACCGCCGATGTCCACCACCGCCAGGTACGCGCCCACCGGCATCTGCGCGCCGGAAGTGACCAGGTGATCCGCCACCGCGACCGGGGCCTCCACCAGCTGGGGCTGCCCCAGCCCGGCGCGATGCGCCGCGTGCCGCATCCAGGTGCGCCGTCGCGGCCCCCACCCGGCCGGCACCACCAGCCGCACATCCTCCACCGGCCCGCCGGCCACCTGCCCAGCCTGTTCGGCGACCCTGCGCAGGGTCGCCGCCACCAGCGTCGTCGCCTCGATCTGCTGCCCGTCGACGGTGAGGGTCTGCTCGGCGGACCGCTGGGGCGCAGCGACGAACCGGTGCGGCTGACGCGCGGCGGCCTGCCACGCCTGCTGCCCGGTCCACACACCCGCGTCCTCGGCCACCCACGCGGCGCTGGGCATCACCGGGTTGCCGTCGACGGCCACCGGAACCCATCGACCGTCGGGCCACGCCAGCACCGCCACGGTGCTGGTAGCCCCGTAGTCGATCGCCAGCCGCACCTGCCCTGACATGCACGTCAGTCAAACATGAATAAGATCCTCACGTCACCCATGAATATCCCCAGCCTGACGTAATGGGTCGCCGTGGCCAGGAGATAGTCCTTCCGGTGGCTGCCTCTCACGTGAAGGAGACGCCCGGTCGCGGATGGCTGCCGTTCGTTGGTCCCTGCCGTGTGCGGTGTGGTCTCCTGAGAAGGTTGTCGGCGTACGGCTCCAGCTGCACAAGCAGGTACGGGAAGTCAACGTGCCAATGGGAACGACGAGGGTTGTCGAGCACCTCCCGTGCCCGACGGACCGCCCTGCCGGCTACAACCCGTCACTGCTGGGGTGGTCGCGCTCGCGCGGATCGCGGCGTGAGAGTGCGGTACCTCCAAAGATTCACCCCGTCTGCCCTGCGGCATGCTGCTCCAATGATTGCCGACGATGTAGTCGCAGATCTTGCCGAGTGGTCGCCGTGGCTGCCTTTCCATGATGCTGCTGTCTCGGCGCCGCGTCTGCCAGGTGTGTACCTCGCTCGGCAGGGGGCGGCAGGTGGTCTCGTCTACGTGGGTATGGCCGGCGAGCGTCGCGGCCAAGGACTTCGAGGACGGCTCGCGGTGTACCGCCGGGGGAAGGCAGCGGTCAGTGGGCTGGGGGAAGCCGTCCTGGATCGGGCCCTTGCCGATGTCACATTCGTGCAGGAGCACCTTGAGCAACTTGTCGGCGGCCTACCCAAGCGTGCGGCGGCTTGGGCCAAGGACGCCTTGCACTGGGCCGACCTGCACGTCAGATGGGCTGTGACGCAGGATCGGCAAACTGCAGCGACGCTCGAGCGAACGGTCCTGGACGCGACGGCCGGGTCACCGCTGTGGAATCGAGCACGATAGCGATTGCCTACGATCCGGAGCATGGTGCAGGTGGAGGCTGTCGTCGATGTGTTCGATCGAGCTGCCGAGCAGCGTCGGTTTCCCGAGCCGGAACACCCCTACAGCTATCTGATAGCGGCTCGGCTCCATGCGTTCAGTGACGCCGAGCGCTGGGCATTGGTCGTGGACATCGTCGGCTACAACCCGCGGGCCGGCAACGTCGTCGACGTCCTGCACGCTCTCGGCAACTGCCTCACCGGCACGGACAAGGCCTGGCATACGCGGTTCGCCAACCGCATCGACAACTTCGCGGACCTGTTCGAGGGCGATCCGGGGGCAGTGCGGTACCGGCAGGTGCCGCTGGTCATCAGGGGGCAGGCCGTACCGGTGGCCGCTGCTGCGACGATCCGCCCAGAGGACCTCTTCAGGCTCCTCGCTCCCCAGCACCGTGACCTTCTGCTGGCCGCGAACGCGGAGATACGTCAACTCGTCCCGCCGGACCTGCCTCGAGTGCTGTGCCTGGACGACTGGCATCACACCACCCTGCGGGTCCGACCACCGAGCCCCGAGCGAGATCGACAACGACAGCTCCACGAGACGCTCACCCGCCACCTACCTCCGCAGAGGCAGGTGCCGTTCGAGGTTCGCCCCAGCGACATCGAGACCTACCAGCAGATCAGCGAGGTGCTGGCCACCGCCGACCCCTCCCACTACCGGCCGGCCCTACCGGGAAACACACACTGGACGAGCTGTCCGGCTTGATCATCGCCCGGTCGGCGGCCGACCCACCAGCGATCGACCCAGCGGACCCGCACCCCCCGGCCGACCAGAGCCCGAGGGGTGGGCGCAACTGCAGGCACGGCTGGCACGAGCCCGGCGGCTGGCCGACCGGAGCCCGGCACGGCAGCAGCGCTGCTGCCGCGGGTCTTGGTCGAACTGGTGGACCTCGCTGCCGACCCGTCGCTGAACGCATCGGCAGACTTCAACACATCCGAGGGGTCCTAACAACGATAGGCCGCACACGGTGTGCTGCAGGGCGTGACCGGTTTCGGCGGCCGGTGGATCAGCCGAGGTGGATCGGTCGCTCTCGCTTCGCGATATAGGCGACGTCTGTGACGTCGCTGCCGATTTCGCTCACCCTCGGATAGGTATCGGCGCAACCGCCGACACCGGCACTCCGACTGTGACTGGCGATCACCCATCGACTGCGAGCGATCAGAAACCCGCGCCCTGGAGGCCCAGACCGCATAGCGAAGCCACCAAGCCTGGGGAACATCAGCCAGACCGGGACGGCATAGTTCAATGGAGCATTCAATAACACGTGACTATGCGACGCGCATCGATATTAAAGATATGTTTCAATTTGGCCACGTAGCGTAGTTTTAGCTGGAAACTAATTCCCGAAATGGGTGTTAAGTACGTATGTTCCATCACCCTATGGGGTCAGTCTGTTGCCTAGGGGTGCTGTTGGGGCGGCGGCGGTGGTCGTTCTCGTGATAGAAATTCAGGACATTCTTCAGCTGGAGAACTGACATTGTAGGGGTGTAAATAGGAGTATGGAATGGGGGCTCACTGGCTTTATTCGTATGTCACAAAAACGGATGAAAGTCTGGGTCGGCGATTCAGCAGCCCTGATCTGGCTGGATCGTCCTTAGCGTCCGGTGTCTTTCTTCTAGCAAGGAGAATCTGTTGCTTCTCGGTAAGTCGTCCCTCAGCCGGGTCATGCTGGCCACCCTCGCCTCGGTCTCTGCTGTCCTGATGTCTGTACCTCACTCTGCGGCGGCGTCAACCGAGGGAGGGGTATCCCCGTCGCCTTCATCCTCTTCGCCAACGGCCAACACATACGACTGGAAGAACGCGACCGTAGCTCCGACGAAGGAGCAGTTGCAGAAGGGCATCGAAGACGTCCTCCGCAGGACTTCCGGCGCCCGCCAGATCAGCGCGACGACCATCGAGATCGCACCCGGGCTCCTCATGAACTTCCGTAGTCCGGTAAAGGACGGCGCGAGGCAGGCCGACTCTCCAATCACCGCGCTGGCGAGCTGCAACATCTACTACGTGTGCGTCTACACCAACCGCCAGTACGGGGGTGAGGAACTTGTCTTCACCACGTGCGGCCGGGAATGGAACCTCGGGAACGTCGCCTACCCGGGCGGTGGTTACTGGAACGATCGCATCTCCTCCATCACCAACCAGCAGTCGTCCGGCACCACCTCATACTTCTATAACCACAACGGGTCGAATTCCTGGAGTAAGGTAGTCACCGTGGCATCCGGCAACTACCGCTCGAATCTCGCGCTGGACACACGGGAGGACGGCGGCTCCGGTAGCCCGAACGACATAATCGACGGTGTCCACGTGTGCGGCGCGGTGCCGTCGCCGTGGAAGCCGAACTGGCCGTAGCCTGAAGGACCACGCAGCCAGTGCCGGTAGCGCGGGCGCACCCGGCCCGCTCGACCATGGCACGGGCCCGTAGCCCGGAGGACCACGCAGCCCGAATGACAGCCCGCAGCCCGGGAGAAGGCGAGCCTTCTCCCGGGCTGCGGGCTGTCATTCGGCGATCGGGGCCACCATCATCCCGACCGCTCCGCAGGTTTGGGGTGCGTTGGCGAACTGGTCTCCGTCGAGGACGTATAGCATTCCATTCCACCTATGTGTCGACGGAGATGCGCTGGCCTCAGGGGAGGGGCTATCGTCCATCGCCTTCACGCAGGGGTACAGGTGGCGGGGGGCCTCGTCGTCGAAGAGTTCGCTCCACGCTCTACGGCAGGCATCCAGGGGGGACGCGTCGGCGGAGGCAGCAGTATCACCCATGCGCTGCAGCCCAGCCGTGGCGCACATGAAGGCCTCCCCATTCGCAGGGAGGGCCTCCCGGGGAGCGGTGGGCGCGTCGTAACCGCCGATCGCGGCGGTTGCACCACCAGTGAACAGCACGCCTGCCGCCACTGCGCCGGCGATCCCCAACGCCCGTCGGCGGGAGCGTTGTGCGGGCTGCCGCGTGGTGTCGAGGACTGCTGCGAGCATCGCTTCTCCTTGCACACTTGTGGTGAAACCAGACGGATGGTCGGGACGCGCCTCCCGGATCGACTGTTCGGTGTCGTACCGCTTCACTGGAGCCCCCTCGTGTAGGCCGTCAGACTGGTCGTGGACGGCGCCGGTGTGTCCGCTGGTTCCCGCTCGTAGGCGGCCTGGAATCGCCGGCGGGCCCGGTGTAGCCGTACGGCCAGGGTTGCTGTGGAGCAACCCAGCACTCGGGCCGCCTCGCCGCCGCTGAAGTCGTACCAGTACCGCAGCAGCAGCACCTCCCGGTCGCCCTCGGCCAGGACCGCTAAGGCCCGGAGCACATCGGTTCGCTGCGCGGCCTCCGGCCCCAGACGGTCGCCCTCACCTGGAGTGGGCTGGGCATGCAGCCGTGCCTGCAGGGCCACGTCGCCTCCGCGCAGGCGCTGGTGTTGCAGGACCAGCCGCCGGGCCACCCCAAACAGCCAGGGCCGTTCCTGGCCGTCCCTGACCGTTCCCAGCCTCCGCCATGCCACCACGAACACCTCGGCCACGAGGTCCTGGGCGTCATGGACGCCCAGCCGGTAACTGGCGTAGGCCAGGACCGCATCCCCATGCCGCCGGAACATATCGGTCAACCGCTGCCGGTCGGCGGCGGCCCGCTCCGAATCGCGAGTTGGTGCTGTCACATCCGTACTTGTCGCCCCACGACGAATTCCTTACCGATCCCGGGGAACTTTTCCAAGGGCCTCCGCCATACCGCTGACGGCAGGGCTGCCCCGCCAACCAGTCAACTCGCCCGGCTTTGGCGACTGACAGATGCAGGTCTACCTAAAAGACGTCTCGTAACTCGGTGGGCGGTCCATGGTGGATCATGTCGGGGTGCAGGTGATCTCGGCGGCCTACCAGGAGTGGATCTTCCCGTTCACCGGGCTGCAGCCCGTCTAGTTCCTTAGGCTGGTCAGGTTGGTCGCCGAGCGTGGTGGTGACGCGATCGTTGACGGTCGACCTCGCCGACCGGGTTTTGCTAGTCGCCGCGTACTGGCGCACGAACCTGACGATGCGGCAGATCGGACCACTGTTCGGAGTGTCGCACTCCGCCGCCCACGGGGTCATCGACACCCTCGGCCCCTACTCGCCCTCACCCCGGGACGACGGCGTCGGGTCGAGCAGATCACCATCGTCGACGGCACTCTCGTCCCGACCAGGGATCACCGCCTGGCCGCGCCGAGCAAGGACTACCGCTACAGCACGAACCTGCAGGTCGCCATTGACGCCCACACCCGCCTCGTCGTGGCCCTCGGCGATCCACAGCCCGGCAACCGCAACGACACCATTGTCTACAGCACCTCCGGCATCAACCAGAAACTCACCGGGAGGCTCATCATGGCCGACGGCGCTTACCGAGGCAACCCCGAAGTGGTCATCCCGTACCGCAGCGTCACATGATCAAGGCCGTCGACACGGTCGGCGTCAAGGACGACCCGGTGAGCGGCTGGGCCTGTCCCGCTACAGAGACCTTCTGTGCGTGCCGGTTGCGGACGGCCCAGGCCAGGAAGGTCTGGGCCAAGACGCGCAGCCAGGCCGTGCCGGTCAGCCATTCGTCGATGTCGTGCTGACGGCAGTCGGCGAGGGTGGTGCCGTGCTGCCGGAGCCAGTTGACCAGTTCGGCGGCGGCCCTGATCTCGGTCCGGGCGCTGTTGATCTGCTCGTAGGAGGCCGGCTGCTTCCGGCACCGTAGCCGGCGAAGGTGGTGCCAGGTCGCGAAGCTGCGGACGGTCCGCCGGTCCCCTGGGTCGCTGACCCGGGCGGCGATCCGCAGGACCTGGTCCTCCAGCCGGGCGAGTTGTTCGTCGCGGGGCGGCAAGGCGCCGGCGGTGACGAGGGCGGCGCGGATCAGCTGGACGGTGCCGTAGGGCTGCATCCGGTCGAGGATCTCGTGGGTGACCGCTCCATGGCCGGCGGCGAGGTCGAGCAGGGCGCCCTGGGGTGAGGGGTTGCGCAGCCAGTGCATGGCACTCGTCGCGTCGCCGTTCTTCAACACGTCGAGCAGCGGCTCCAGCTCCGGTCGAGTGACTCCGGCCGGGCCGGTGAGCAGAGCGCGGAGGCGGCGGTCGACGGCCCAGTTCGGGCAGAGCCCCACAGCCCACTGACCTGCGTTTGTAAGGTCGTGTGAGGTGCTGTGACCTTCTGTGAACCGCTGAAACCGTCCCACCGGCCTGTCCGCGCTTAGCGTTCCCCGCACACCTCATCGGGCGGCAGGAAGGGACATCATGGGCCTCCGGACCACCGCGCGCGTCGGCAGGGCACTGACCGGCGGAGCCGTCATCAGTGCCCCCGCGCTCCTGCTGTACGGCCTCGGCCGCTCCCAGATGCGATGGCCAACCGGCGACGAGGCGCGGGCGTGGATCGCCCAGCCGCTGACACCGAACTTCCTCGCCATCCTCGCGATCGCCGTCGGATGGGCGATCTGGGCGCTGCTCGCCACCACCATCCTCACCCACCTGTCTGACCGTGTAGGCCGCCGCCTGCGCCGAGTCGCCCCCTTGCGTCTTCCCGGGCCACTGCAAGGGCTGACCGCGGCCCTGCTCGGAGCCACCGCGGTGACCGCCGGTGTCAGCGGCACGGCTCCCGCCGTCCTCGCCGCCACGGCCACAGACTTCCCGGACAGCACCCCACCACCTGCCAGCAGCGACCGCGACGCCCGGACCGCTCATGCCTCAGCGAAGCCGCAGGACGGTGACGCCTCGTCCCGGCGAACCGTCACGGTGCGCCGGGGCGACACCCTGTCCGCGATCGCCGCACGCCGTCTCGATGACGCCGACCGGTGGCGGGACATCTACTCCCTCAACCGTGGCGCACGGTTCACCACCGGCAGCCTGACCGACCCCGACCTCATCCAACCCGGCTGGAAACTGCGTCTGCCCACCCCAGCGAACGCTCCCGCCCCACGCCCGTCCTCCAGGCCCCCGCGACCCGCACCTGACACCACGCCGGACAAGGCACCGAACCAACCGGACACGAACAGCCCTTCGACCGCGCCGACCACCACCCAGGCAACACCGATCGCCACCGGCTCCGACGAAGTGTCCGCCGACTGTGACCGGCCCGGGGTGTCCCTCGGCGACCGGGGATGGATCGACGCGGCGTTGGCCGCCATCCTGCTGGCCGCCGGCACTCTCGCCTACGCCCACCGAGGACACCGCCACACCCCGCCGCGCGACCCGTCACCCGGAGCCCTTGGGCACGATCCGCAGCGGCCACCGCTGCCGCCCCTCTTGGCCCACATCCGCCGCGCCCTGCCCCGCCTCACACCCACGTCCACCCCTGCCCCCAGCAGCGGAACCCTCGACCGCCCCTCCCGCCCGACCACACCAACAACCGTTTCTGCGGCGGCCTCCGCCGACCTACCCTTCGTCGACACCGGCCCTGTCTCGACCAGTGCGTCTCGCAGCGATCGACACGGATCCCCGGGTGTGGTCGCGGCCGTCCCCGCTCCTACCGGTCAGGTGGCGTCCGGGGTGTGGCCGGCGGCGGGACGTGGTCTGACCGGCCCGGCTGCGTACGCGGCGGCACGCGGTTACCTGGTGTCCGCGCTCGCCACCGGCACGCCAGATCGGCCAGGCCACGTGGTCATCCCGGCCGCGACCCTGGCCATCCTGCTGGAGGACCACACCCACCTCGTCGGGGACCTGCCTCACCTGACCGTCACCAGCAATCTCTCTGACGCGCTGACCGTGGTGGAGGAGCAGATCCTGCACCGCACCCGGATATGCCTCGACTACCAGGTCGACACCATCACCGTCCTGCATGAAGCCCACCCGTCGGCCGAAGCACTGCCCCCGCTGTTGCTCATCGCCGACACCACCGAGGCGCACGAGCGCGCCAGCACCGCCGCGCTGCTCACCCAGGGACAACACCTCGACATCCAGGGCGTCCTGCTCGGTGCCTGGCCCCACGGCGACACACTCGCCGTCGACGTTGACGGAACCACCACAGCCGCCGACAGCGACAGGAGTCAGGAGGCAGACCTGGCGAAGTTTGACCGGCTGACAGTCCTGACCGCCGCGGACACCATCGACCTACTCACGACGCTCACCGACACCCACCCCGGCCCGCACCAGTTCACGGCGCGGAGCCAGTATGCCGATACCCAGGAACCACGAACCATTCCTCCAGTGAGCCGGCCGGAAGCGGACGCCGACCCGCCCACCGGCGACGAAGCCCCACCGGTGCCCGTCGCGACACCTGTGGCCCCGACGAACGCCAACCTCCCGCAGGCCCCATCGCCCGCCGCCGACGGGCAACCGGAGCTCCGTGGCGGGCAGGTGGGAGTACAGATCCTCGGCGGGGCTCAGATCGTGGGCAGAGACACCGGCATGCCGCTGCGGGCGAAGGCCCTCGAACTGCTGGTCTACCTCACCGTGCACGACGGCGAAGCGACCCAGGACGCGATCCTCGACGACCTGCTCCCCGACGCGCCCGCGGCGAAAGCGCCGCACCGGCTGCACACCTACGTCTCCGCGCTGCGCAAGACCCTCACCCGCACCGGCGGCCACGGCACCTACCTCACACACCCCACCCACCGGTACGCCCTCAACCGGCAGCACATCGACACAGACCTGTGGCGCATGCGCGCCGCACTGCGCGACGCCGCCCTCGCCACCGATGACGCCGACCGACTCGACGCGCTGCGCCGCGCCGTAGACGCCTACGGCGGCCCCCTCGCCGACGGCTTCGACTACGAGTGGATCGAAGCCCACCGCGAAGGCATCCGCCGACAGGCACTCGACGCCCACCTGGCCCTGGCCACCACGACACCAGACCCGGACGAGGCCCGCACGGTCCTTCAGGCCGCCATCAGACACGACCCCTACGCCGAACCGTTGTACCAGCAGGCGATGCGGACCCACGCCGCCCTGGGGCACCTCGGCGAAGTCCACGCCCTACGCCAGAGCCTCACCCGCCGCCTGGCCGAGATCGACGCCGAACCGAGCACGGACACCCTCGCCCTCGCCGACCAACTCACCGCCGGCCCACCACCCCACCGGCCCGCAGACCACCCGCGGACCCGAGGCAACGGACCCCAGCGATGACGTCACCTCCCACCCCGCAGGGCCTAGCCGGTTCGTCCGCCACCACCCTGACCAAACCTGCGACACCCGCCACCGGTGGCTGTCCCGACCTCCGCGCCACACCCCCGTCCGGCGACACAACGTCACCCGTCACCGGTCAGGGGCGGGCCGACGTCCGGCCATCCCACGCCGTCCCGGTGACCCGCGACGACCTCGACGCCGAGGTGCTCCAAGCCATTAGGCGCGCGACCCGGACCCGGCAGGCGTTCTACGTCCTGGTCCTGGCCGTGGCCCTCATCGGTCAGGTGACCGGCGCCGCCCAAGCCCTCGGCATTCCGCTGGCCGTCGCCGTCCCCGCCGTCGCCACCCTGGAACTCGGTGGCGTGGTGGTGATGGCCGACGCGGACGTACGCCGCCGGCTCGGCGAGCGGGCACTGGCCTCCCGCCTACTCTCGGCGGCGATCGCCGCCGCGGCGGTGACGTTCAACTGGACCGCCCACCCCGACCACCTCCTCGGCGGCTTCTACGCCGGCATGTCCGCCCTCGGATACCTCGTCTGGCTCATCCACGCCGGCAACCAACGCCGCGACCGGCTCCGCGCCACCGGGAACCTCCCACCCACACCACCGGCCTACGAGATCGTCGGACACTGGATCCGGCATCCCGCCCTCACCCTGCGAGCCCGGGCGATCGCCAAGACAGACGGTCTCGACCTCTACGAATCCCTGAAGGAAGCCCGCACCGCGCTCAGCCGCGAACACCGCAACACCGCGATCGCCCGGCTGCTGCACCGCAAGATCCGCGCGGCCCTGGACCCCACCACCGCCGACATCGCCGTGCGCGTGTACGACCTCGACGAGATTGCCACCCGCCTCACCGCCACCGCCGACTACCACGGGCTGACCACACTCCTCGCCACGGACCTCACCCCAGAACGCATCGTCGCGGCCAACGCTGCTGGCCGCCGCCGTCGCTGGCACCGTCGAAACGACTACACCGAGATGACGAGGGCAGCCCAGCCCCTCGCGTATCCGCCAACCGCCTCCGCCCCGCCCGCAGCGCACATGCCGGCGGACGACGGATGGGAGCCGCAGCCGGAGAGGGATCCCGAGCCCGCCCCTCACAACGAGCAACACCCGCCTGATGTACGCCACGACGGTGTTCCGCCACCATCGTCCGCACCGCCGGACGAACCGGCTGCCGTGCCCCCGGAAGATCGCAACGAGACCGGTACAGACGTCGCCGGCGGTGAGGGGGAATCCGAGGCTCCTCGGGGAACCGCAGAGGCAGTGGCCTACTGGCTGCGCAGAGAACCGAACATGGACCCCGAGCTGCTTGCCGAGAAGGTCGGCAAATCGCTGCGTTCGGTCTATCGACACCTGCCAGCGGACTACCCCCGACGACCGGGAATCGCAAGAGACCGGACGCGACAACACCCCCGCCCCGTGCGGCGTGCCGGCCAGCACGAGTGACGCCTGCCGAAGTGACATCCATCGGCGATACAACGCAAAAAGGGACCGGCTTCCTCCTCGAAGCTCAGGGGTGGGCTGGGCGGCCGCCCGCTCAGCCCACCCCTGATGATCTACGGAGGCCGCTCCGCACCCGTATCGTGGCAACCGTGCCTGCGTCCGACCCCGGTGCGGTCACCCCGGCCATCGGGGGGTGAGGGCGATGCGAGGCGTGCGGTGCCCGTCCGGGGAAGCCTGCGGGGCGTCCGGGCTCAGGCGACGCCGGCAGGATTGTCCGACTACAGGCTGGCGATCAGCGGCTGTGTCTCGGAGTCGAGGCTGTACCCGGCTTCCCAGGGGAACAGGCCTTGCTGGTCGGGCCACACCATCTGCTGCAGGCGGACGCGAGCGCGGCCGTAGCGGGCGATCGCCATCCCCGGTAGCAGGTCGTCGGTGGGTGGGCCGTCGATGATGATGGCGTCGTAGCCGGCGATGAGGTCGCGGATGCGCTGGCCGTGGGTGAACCGTTCGGCTCTGTCGTAGACCCGGCGGGCGAGTTCGTTGAGCAGGCTGTGGGCGATCTCGGGGGACAGCCCGGCGGCGATCAGCTCCGGATGGTCGTGGGCGGTGAGCCCGACGGTGTAGGTGAACGGGGCGGTGCCAGGGTCGTCCTCGGTGGGCAGCACGTGCGTGACGGCCCAGCCGGTGGTATTGATGAGGTGATCCTGGCGTCGGAGGACGTCGTCGATGCTCGGCATGTGCTGTCTCCTGATCATTCGGGGGTACGGGTGGAGCCGCGGTCGGGCGGTTCGATTTCGACGAAGCCCCAGAGCCGTTGCATGACCTGCAGTTGCCAGGTGCGGTAGCGGTCGGCGAAGCCGCGGCAGACCGCGGGTGGGATCGGGCTGCCGGCGTACGGCAGGGTGGAATGGCAGATGATGTAGCCGGCGTTCCCGCAGGCCTCGGTCACCATCTGTTTCAGGCGGCCCGACTCGAGGTGCATCGGGTTGCCGGGTCTGAAAATGCAGGTGGCGCACTCGCGGGCGAGCAGCCGGGTTTTGCCGAGGTCCGGGTCGCCAACGGTGAGGCGGGCCGACGGGTCGGCATCTGGTTCTTCTGGTAGGTGGGTGGGGTTGTCCATCGTTGATTCCTTGTCGTCGGGTGGTCGGCCTTGCGATCCCCGTGGACGGGTACGCCGCGGGGCGGGGCCCGTGGCGCTGCGACAGCCGCCGATGTCGCAGCGCTGCGGCGCGGGATGCGGACTGGTCCACCGCCCGGCCGGGCACGCACCGGCGGTGTTCAGGCCTGGGTGAGGGCGGTGACGGCGGCGTCGGCGATCGCGGTGATGGCCTCGACCGGGTCGGTGACGGTCAGCGTGGTGGCGTGGGTGAAGGTGTTGCCCCAGACCTCGTCGGGGTTGACCGGTTCGCCGTCGGTGGGTGGGTCGGCGGGGTGGAGCCACAGCACGGCGCAGCCGGCGCGGTGCAGGGTGGTGATGAGTTGTTGGCCGGCGGGGATGTATCGAGGGCGAACATCCCGTGCCCTCCCCGTTCCGCCTCAGCTATCTCGAGCCTTATGCCGAGGCGGCCCGCACGTGGCTACATGCCGAGGCCGAGGTCGTCGACACCACGCACCTCACGCCCGCCCAGGCCGCTCGGCGAATCGCCGGTGCCGTCCGGACCTGAGGCCCGGCCACCCACCGAACGGGCACGGCCGCACGGCCACGTCCGGGGTGATCGCCTGTCCGACTGGACGTCAGCCGGAGTTGGCGTGGTGCGGGACGTCGAGAGCCGCGGACCCGGCACGCGCTCAACACCTCTGGTCGCTGCCGGACCACCGCTCCTCACCCTGGCGCTTCCGGTTGACGACCTACCCGGCGTCAAGGATCGCGGCAGCCCGCTGGAAGAGCCGCTCGGCGAGGTTCTCCAGCGGTGTCGGGCTGGTGCTGCGGTACGGCGTGGCGGGGTGCCAGGCCGAGGGGGGTTCGTCCGCGAGCACGGTCCAGGTCATGGCGGGGGTGAGGACCTCGACGAGGGCGTGGCTCTGCTGCGGGTAGGGGTCGCGGTGGATCCGGACCCGCAGTCGGTGGCCGCCGCTGGTGCGGCGGATCTCGGTGAGGTCGTAGCCTCCCCCGCGTTCGCCGAAGCTCCGGTCCACCACCGTCAGGCCTCGTGGGCTCGTGTCGGTGTCGCCGGTGGGGGTGCCGCCGCGGGTCACCGCTGCTCCTCGTCTTGCTGTTCGGGGCCGACGGCGGTGTGGGAGGCGGTGGCGAGGTGGCTCGCGGCTGAGCGCAGGGCAACGGCGGCGTCGGTGAGTGATGCCCGGATCGCGGTGGCGTCAGCGTCGTCGAGGCCGTCGCTCTCGCTGCCGCGTGGGCTGCCGGCGAGGTGCTGGAGCCCGCCCATGAGGGTGTGGGTGAGGTAGGTCAGGGAGGTGGTGAGATCGGCGAGGTCGTGCGGGGTGGGGATGGCGGCGGATCGGGCCGGGCCGAGGCAGTCGGCCAGGTAGCTGGCGGCGGTGCCGAGCATCCGCGCGGCGGTGTGGGTCAGCGCCGGGCTGAAACCGGCTTCGTCGCCGAAGGCCGAGCCGACCAGCTCACCCAGGTGCTCGGGAGACGCCTCCTGCGGCTCCTGCGCCACGGCCGGGCTCGCACTGTTCCCGCCGGATGGTTGCTCGTCGGTTCGCGGTGCGGACGTTGCTCCGGTCAGGGTGGCGAGTGTGCGGATGCGGGACCAGGCCACACCGGTCGCCTGCGCCGACTGGGCGGACCAGTCGGCGGCGTCGCGCAGCCATACCTGGACGTCTTCGGCGGCGTCGATGATCTCATCCCGCACGTCGCTGTCGTCGTCGAGGCCAGTGAACTGGGTCTGTCGAGCCTGGTCGAGCAGGTAGGACCCGGTCTGTGCGTGCACCCGGGCGAGGAGCCGGCTGGTGCGGTGCAGGTATCCGAGCAGGGAGGCGGCGTCGGCGGCGGTGTGCAGGGACAGCAGCGCGCTGAAGGGCCCGGTGGCTGTGTGCAGCCACCGGTGGAGGTGTTCGGCGGCGGTGATGGCGCTGCCGAGTCGGGCGGGGGTGGAGGGGCCGTCGAGGGCGAACAGCTCGGTCATCGCGTCGATCCAGGCGCTGGTTGCGGTGTCGACCGGCAGTTGGTCCTCGACGAAGACCGCCGGGGCGAGGTTGCCGTCGGCGTCTGGGCAGATGGGTCGGTTGTCCGCGAGGTGCCACCATCGGGCACCGCTGCGGTAGGCGCTGGTCCAGTGCTCGGCGGGCTGGTCTACCACCAGCTCGCGGCAGACAGGGCAGATCGGGAGTTGAATCATGGTGCTCGTCCTTTCAGACAGGGTGATATCGGCGACCAGGATCTGGTCGCCGTCGGCTTCGGTGGGGTGACCGGCGGCGGGTGACCGGCGCTCGCGGGTGTCGCTGCCGGTGGTGGTCGTGGAAGAGGGGAAGGGCGGCCGCATCGCCGGCCGGTAGCGCAACGGGTGCCCCTGCCAGGGGCGGCCGGCGGATCACAGGCCCGGCGCCGTGTCTCGGGTACGAGGACTGGGTCTGGGCCGGGGCGGCGAACCTGGGTCGGCTGATCTCGGCCGAGGTGCTCGGCGAACACCGCCCGTGGGGATCGCCTGCTGGTCGGGGACCTGCGGCAGTCGCGGTCGCCCGTGGGGCATGAGGTGGGTGGCGGGGCCGACCGGGCAGCAGCGCGCATCCTTCGGGTACAGGGATGGCAGCTGCTGGCCCGGCCGGTTCCGGGGGGTGTCAGTGCGGGGCGCGGAAGCGTCCGCGGCCGACACCGGGAATGACGGTGCCGTCGATGTAGCCGACGACGAAGGTGCTCCAGCCGGCGTCGACGCCGGACTGGATGAGGTGCAACAGGTCGCTCTCCGGCCCGCGCAGTGGCATGTCGCCGAGACGACCCGGGTGCAGCCGGCGGTAGCGCCTGCCGGTGAGCTCGCCGGCCAGCACCGGTGTCTCCTGCCAGCCGGTGAGGCTGGAGGTGACGGGCCGCAGGCGGTGATGCTCACCCACGGAGGTGCCGTTGCCGGACAGGTAGATCTGGTGGAACTCGTCGTGCATCACCCGCAGCGCCGGTGGCGCCGGGTGGGGTGCATCGCGGTCGCCTGTGTTCCGGCGGCGGGCGCGGATGCAGGCGTCGGCGAGTTGCTCGACCTCGTCGAGCAGGAACATGACGCGACTCACGGCGGTGTCCTTCCTGTCGAGGCTGGGTCAGAGCGCGACGGCGAGTAGCCGCTGATCGGGGTCGATGGTGGTGAGCAGGCGGAGGGCCTGTTCGAGGTAGGTGACCCGGTCGGCCATGGCGTCGCTGGTTGGGGCCAGCTTCGCGCCGTCGGCGGTGATCAGCGCGTCGGCCGCGACTGCGGTCAGCGCGCTGTGGTGCTGGTAGGCCATGGAGCCGGCCTGGTACATCTCCAGCTCGCCGAGGGCGATCTGCCCGGTGCCGTAGGTGGCGGCGTTGTGCATCCGGATCGCGTTGACCCGGGGCTGGCTGGTGAAGTCCGCCGCTGCCGTGTCGTAGGGGTACTTGGTGGGGTCCGCCAGGTGGCGGGCCTCGTAGACGTGCCACGGGGTGGCCGGCCGGGTGCCGTGCACGACCTGGCTGAACAGCTGGTGGCGAATGCCCGCTCCCATGCCGGCAGCTTGGCGCATGCCGTGCAGGTCGAGCAGTCGTACCGGTCCGCCCGCGCAGTAGGTGGGGCGGCCCTTGCGCAGGCCGAACATCTGGCTGCGCTGCCACGGGTACATGGCGGTGGCCCAGAACCGGGGCGACAGGGTGCCCTGCACACCGAAGTTGCGGTCGAGTTGGTGCGTGGTCAGGGCTTCCCGGGGCAGGTCGTCCGGAACGCAGACGATCATGGTGCTGACCGTCGCTGTGGGCGTGGCGGCCGGCGGGGTGGCCTTGTGGGTCGGGTTCTTGGCCATGGCAGATCCTCCTGGGGTGTGGGCGCGTGAGGGCGCGCGGAGATGACCGGCCCACCGGGTACGTGGGTCGGTCGAAGGGGAGAGGTGCGGTACGGGGTGGTGCGGTGTGGCCTGGGGTCGCCGCGCGGCGCGGTGCCGACCGGCCCTGGGCGGGGCGGGTGGGCGTGGCGCACCGGTGGGTGCGGCGGTGGTTCCGAGGTGGGACCGGACCGGGTGGGGATATATGTGGGTGCTGTTGGTGCCGTGAAAGGTAGCGGCCTGTTCTGTCAGGCCGCTGCGGCGAGATGGTCGCCGAAGAGTGGGGTTGACCTGCGGTGTGAGACATTCCGGCCCAGGCTGAGCCGTCGTCGGCGCGGACGCTGTGAGACTCCACGACTCTCACAAACGATCTTGGCCGGTGACAGACGCGGCCGTTAGTCGACCTGCGCGGAGGCCCTTGGTTCGAGAGATCGGTGCCGCGGTGTGAGTTCTAAAGGTCGTCGAAGCGTTGCGGGTTGGTGACGGTGTCGGGTCCGTGGTCGCAGGGCAGTTCGTGCAGGTACCTGCGGTGGGTGGGGTCCGAGACGAGGGTCCACACCCGGCCGGCCGGGTCGGGTCCGTGCACGGCGGTCGCGATCGGGCTGGCGGTATGCAGTCCGGCGAGCACGCCCAGGAGGCTGGTCTCGCGGCGGCGGCTGGGTACCCAGAACAGGACGGGGTAGCGGGGTCCGAAGGTGGTGAGGCGTTCGTATCCGCGTAGCTTGGCCACGACGCGGGCGAGGTTCTCGGTGTCGTTGTCGTGTTCCAGGAAGAACCCGGTCGCGGTGTCGTCGACGGTCCAGACGCCGTGGCCGTCGGGGCGGATGCCGGCCTGGGCGTAGACGGTGGTGGCGTGCTGCTCGGACCACCACCGCGACAGCCGGACGGTGTCCATACAGCGGGCGGTGGCCAGGAGGTCGGTGAAGAACTGGTTGACCCCGAGCAGGTGGTTGACCTGGCCACTGGCGGCGATGCGCTTGGCGCGTTCCAGGGAACTGCGGGGTGCCTTGCCGCCGTGGCTGTTCGGGTCGTGGTAGCTCGTCGGGTGTAGTTGCAGGCCGACGGGCCCGAGGGTGTAGAGCAGGGATCCGTAGCGGCCGTGGGCGCCGCTGCGGCCGAAGCGGTGCAGCACGTCGAGGCGGTGCAGGATCGTGAGCCGCCGCTGGGCGGTGCGGCGGTTGTCGAAGAACGCGTGGGTGATCTGGTCGGTGGACAGCAGGTAGTGCTCGGCGAGCAACCCGAGCAGGGCGCGGTCGCGGGGAACGATACGACCGAAGACCGCCAGTGGGTCGGGTTTGCTGGAGAGGGATGGAACACGGGAATACACGGTGTTTGCTCCTGGGGAAGAGTGTTCCCTCCCGATCGGGAGGGGTGTCTGGCACGGGAAGAGACGGCACCGGGGGTCTGTCAGGGGGTGTGTGCGGCACTGACAGCCCAGGTCGGGGATGTGCGGCGGGTGTCGGGCGGTCACGGGTGGCGATCCCGGTGGCGAGCCGGTGAGCGACCCGGGCGACGCCACCGGCTTACAGAGGACGGTCAGGTGCGGTCGCTCTTCGGGCGGTTGCGCCGGTCGTCGGGTTTGCGGCTGAGCCGCTCCACGAGGTCGTCGACAGCGCTGGTGTCCTGGGCCGGTACCGCCGCGGCGGCGGCCTGACGGATGGCGGTCGCCTCGCCGACGACCGGCTTCGGCGGCCGGGTCTTCATCGTGAACGCCGGTGTCTGTCGGCCGTCGACGACGAGCCGCGCGGCGGCGGTGTAGGCGTCGAGGTGAGCGAGGTCGTGCTCGCCCAGTTCGGGCATCGTGTGTCGGGACAGCACCTTCGCGTCCTCCGGCGCCACCGTGAAGTAGACCTTGTTGCGGGCGTTCGCGGACGCGGCGGCGAGTAGGTCGCGCGGGAACTGCGCGAGGTCCTGGTGGGCGAGGACGAGCGACAGCCGGTACTTGCGGGCTTCGGCGAGCATCGTGTCGAGGCTGTTGGCCAGGGTGAGGAAGTTCTGCGCCTCGTCGATGATCAGGGTCGCGTCGCGTCGCCGGTCGGATGCTGTGGCGGCGCGGGCGGTGGCGGCCTGCCACACCTGGGCGAGGATCAGGGAGCCGAGGAGCCGGCTGGTGTCCTCGCCGAGCACACCCTTGGGGATCCGGACGAGCAGTACCCCGCCGTCGAGGACCTTGCCCATGTCGAAGCTGGAGCGCGGGTAGCGCATGGTGCGTTTGACGAAGTCGCGCAGCAGGAACGACCGTAGCCTGGCCAGGACGGGCCCGATGACCTGGGAGCGGAGGCTGTCGTTGAGGCTGTCGTACCACTGCCAGAAGCCGCTCAACCCGGCCGGATCGTCCAGGTCCACCGTCATCGCGGCACGGAACTGGGGGCTGTTCAGCAGTGGCGGGATGTGCTGCAAGGTCACGTTGTTGTGCCGCAGCAGGGTCAGGCACGCCACCCGCATGACGTCGTCCATCCGCGGCCCCCACGCCTTCTGGAAGATGCTGCCGAAGATGCTGACCAGGTTGTCGACGACCAGGTCAGGATCATCGCCCTCAAGGGGGTTCAGCGTCGGCGGGTTCTCCTGGTCGGGGTCGAAGAGCACGACGCGGTTGGCGATGCTGGCGGGGAGCCGGTCGAGGATGTCCAGGACCAGGTCACCGTGCGGGTCGATGACCACGGTGCCCCGACCGGCCTTGATGTCGTCGAGGGCCATGTTGACTAGCAGGGTGGTCTTCCCGGAGCCCGTCGCACCGATCACATGCATGTGATACCTCGCATCGGGCACCGACAGCCCCACACTGTGGCCACCGATCTCGGCGTCGCCGAGCATCTTCACGCCACGCCCGCCTGCGGGGACGGCGACCGGTGCCGGCATGGACGCCGCCCGCGCCCGGTCGAGGCCGGGCACGGCGAGGTCCTGCGGCAGAGCTGCCAGGGCGGCGAGTTCCGGGGCGGAGGTGAGGAATCCGGGGCCGAGCCGGCGGGCGGCGAGAACGGCCACCGGGGCGGGCATCCGGGCCCGGTGGGTGAGCCGGTTGCGGCCGGTGTGGGCGGCGAACGCCGAGGCGAGGGTGTCGGCGATACCCCGCAGCCGACCCCCCGGGTCCGCCCGGGGACGCCGGTGGGTGGTGGCGACGGCGTAGCGGATGCCGGTCTGCCACAACGGGTGCGCCGTCTTGTCCAGGATCGCCCGCACGTCCCGCTCGACCGTCGGATCCCGGCGGACGGCGGGCACGGTGGCCCGGCCACCACCGCCGCTGCCGGGTAGGAACGCGTCGAGCAGCCACAGCAGCGGCGCGGCCGGGTTGATCGCCGGGACGGCGGTCTTGCCGGCGCGTAGCCGTCCGGCGGCGCGGCGGGCTCGTGCCGCCCGATGGGGGTTGGCCGGGCGGGCGAGGATCTGCACGCACGCGTACTCACCGGGCGTGAGTTGCGCGCCGGCCGACATCAGCGGACGCAGCGGATCGGCGTCGTGGTCGGTGGCAAGCGGTAGCCACTCCGCGAACACCGGCAGCAGATGCCCACCGGTGGCGGGATGCGCGTGCAGGGGGATCGGCGGTGGCGGGTTGGTGTCGGTGGTGATGGCCGAGCTGGGCCACGCCGCCCGTACCGCCGTCTCGACCGCCCCTACCGGGACAGTGCCGGGCACCCAGATCGAGATGAGCAACTGCCGACCGGACCACGTGTACTGCCACACCACGTGCGGGGAGCCGTAGAGCAGACGCCGCCGCCGCGACGGGGTGAGCACACCGGCGAGGTTGGCCCACAACGCGCCCGCGCTGCGCGGGTCGACCTCGGGCGGCGGCGCGATCGTCACAAGCCGCGCGCCCTGGGCGTGGTGGCGGTGCCGCCAGATCTCGACCATGTTCCAGGCTGTGACCCAGACGACCAGCAGCCCGGCGGCGACAGCCGCCAACCACGGCCGCTGTGTGGCCCACACGGCGGCGTCGACCAGGGCGGCCCCGACTCCCGTAGGAGGCAGAACGGAACCGGTGCCCGGCCCGAACGTGGGGCTGGGCACCGGTGGCGGCGACGCGAGCACGGATCGCAGGGCGTCGAGGGGTGGTGTCACAGGTCGTCCTCCTCGTCGCCCTCGGCCAGATCGGCCGGGTTCGTGGTGCACAGCGCATGCTCCGCATCGGAGGAGATCGACTCGAAGCTTGTCCTGTTCACCCCGGAGATCAACAGGCCGTGGCCGCGGCGGGCCGAGAGCAGCAGGCGTCGTTCGCCGCCGGTGAGCCCGAACGCTTCCCCGACGGCGTCGATGGCCTGTGGGGCCTGCCGTAGCAGCACCTGGGTGGCGGCGTTGGACACCACGGCCTGGCCGAGTTCGGTGCCGAGTACGTCGGCGGCGTCCTGGGTGACGACAGTCAGCCCGGCGTTGCGTTTGCGGGCCGCCTTGGACATGCGGAACAGGAAGCGGGCGCCTTCGCCGTCGCGCATCAGCAGCCATGCCTCGTCGACGACGACGAGCCGGCGCTGCGACGGGCGTCGCGGTGCGTCGACCGTGCGCCAGATCGAGTCCAGGGCGAGGAGGGTGCCGACGGTGCGCAGCTCATCGGGTAGATGCCGAAGCGACCACACGACCAAGTGCCCGACCGGCACCTGGGTGGTGGGGCCGTTGAACAGGTCGGCGAAGCTGCCCTGCACCCATGGCGCGAGCCGGGCTGCCAGCGTCGCGGCGGCCGGGTCGTCGTCGGTACGCAGCGTCTGCACGAGGTCCCGTAGCAGCGGCGCCGGCCGGTGGTGGGTGGCGGGGTCTGTGGTGATGCCCGCCTGCCGGTAGACGGCGAGGATGGCCCGGTCCAGGGCGGCCCGTTCCGCCGGTGGCGGCTGGTGGCCGAGTAGGACGCTGATGAGGGTGTGGAGGAACAGGCCGCGGCGGGTCAGGGTGTCGGGGCGGCGGTCGCCGTCGGGCAGGTCGAGGGGGTTGATCTTCACGCCGGGCAGGCCCAACCGGACGACGCTGCCGCCGACGGCGTCGGCCAGCCGTAGGTACTCGTCCTCGGGGTCCACGACGGCGATCTGCACATCGTGGTAGAGGTTGCGCAGGATCTCCAGTTTCACGAAGTACGACTTCCCCGCCCCTGATCGGGCCAGGACGATCGAGTTGTGGTTCTCCTGCGCCCACCGGTCCCACCAGACGATCCCGGCGCTGGCCGGGTTGACCCCGTACAGGACCCCGCCGGTGGTGGGTGGGTCGCCGGGCAGCGGTGCGGGCAGGTCCGGGCTGGCCAGCGGGAACGCGGCGGCCAAAGCGGCGGTGTCCATCGTGCGGAGCATCCGCAGCCCGTCGGTGGCCAGGGGCAGGGTGGTGGTCCAGCCGGCCAGTTGCCGCCAGGTCGCCGGCTGCACGTCCAGGAGGGTCGACGCGGCGGCGGCCCGGACCTGCGCGCACGCCTGTGCCAGTTCGGCCTCGGAGCGGGCGTGCACCGTCAGGTAGAGGCCGACCCGGAACAGTTTCGCCGCGCCGCGGGCGAGTCGTTCGGCCAGGTCACCGGCGTCCTCGGCGGCGGCGTCGACGTAGGGGTCGGCCAGCCTGCCCCGGTCGGAGTCCGCCCGACGAGATGACTCCAGGCGGGCCCGTTGGGTGCGTAGGCGGGCAGCGGCGATCGGTGCTGGCAGCGGTTCGATGTGCAGGGCGAGGTCGAGGCGGCCCGGCCAGGACAGCAGCGGTTCCAGCCACGCGCCGCCGACCTCGGCCGGGTAGCCGGTCACCACGAGGGTGGCCGCGTATCCGTCGCCGACGCGCAGCCACCGTGGGGTGACCTCGACCGTGGCCGGCGCGACCGCCGACGCCAACGAGGCCGGCCGCGGCTGCGCACCGCCTCCCGTGATTCCTCTCTTCCTGATCATGAGGTCTTCCTCTTCGTGCGGGCAGGGGCGGGGGTGGTGGTGATGACGGCGTCGGGTGCGGCCAGTCCGCCCGGGCGCGGTGGCCGGTAGGGGTCGGCGGCGGATGCCAGAGCGGCGGTGACCGCCGGTCCGTCCAGCACCCGTGGGCTGACGCCGAGGCCGGACAGCGTCCGTGCCGTGTCGTCGGCGCGACGCAGGCCAGCGTGAGGGCTGTGCTCGCCGGCCGCCGTGCGGTGGACGATCAGGACCTGTCGGCGCAGCGGGTCTCGTCGGGTAGCGAGGTCGGTGAGGAACGTGGCGTGGTCGGCGCACGCTGCCCGCAGCTGGGGGTGCGGTTGGGCGTCTGCGGCGGCGGCGAGGGCACGGCCGTGGGAGGCCAGGTCAACCGGTTGGGCGGACACGACGATCTGCGTGGACGTCGACAGGCTGTTGAGCCACCTGCCCCAGCCGTCGATCAGGGCCGCCTGCTCGGTGGGGGTGCGTAGGGCGAGGTTCACCGTGGTGGTGCCGACGATCGCCGCCCTGCCTGCGCCGAGGCTGATCTCCCCGTCGTCGTCGATGGCGTCGGCGGGCAGCCGCAACGGCGCCGGCAGCGGCACTCGTCCGTTCTTGGGTGTGTCGACCCAGTCCGGCGGCCCGGTGTCCGCGGTGACGGTGGTGTTGGACAGCGAGCGGGGGGTGCGGGTGTGGCGGATGGCGTGCAGCAGCCACACGTCCATGGGCAGGCCGTCGCGGCGGCCGAGCGCCAGGCCGGTGACGAGCCCGCCGAGCACCACACCCGCGCCGAGGAGGATCGGTGCCGGCACGACATCGTGCAGGGTGCGCCACGCGGTGTAGAAGAGCAGGGTGCCGGCGGCGACGATCGCCAGTTGGTGGAACGTCAGGCCGTAGGCGACCTTGTCGGGGGCGTCGACGTCGGCGGGCATCCGCGCCCGGGTCAGGTCACTGTCGGGGTCGGGTCGGGTCATCGGATGGTCCTTCGGAGGGTGTTGAGGCCGGGGACGGCGCGGGTGAGTTGCTGGACCACGACGACGCGGACGACCGCGCCGAGCATGTTCGCGGTGCCGCGTCCGCTCTGCCCCGCCCAGCGGGCCATGAGGGTGGGGATCTTGATGGTGGTCCAGAGCAGGACCACGACGACCAGGAGGTTCAGGGTGCCGCCGGGGTCGGCGGGCAGGCCGAACACCGGCAGCATGGCCGCCGGGTCGAGGAGGGTCTGTTCGCCCGCGGTGAGGAAGAACGCTTGGGCGACGGGTATCGCGAGGCATCCGGTGTAGGAGCGCCACCACAGGCGGGCGAACGGGTCGGTCTGTGGCAGGGCGTGGCAGGCCAGCGCCAGCGGCGCGACGGCCGTCATCACCAGTAGCGCCACGAACCGGCCGATCACCTGGAACGCGGTCGTCACGACCAGTACGGCGATGATGAGGACCAGGATCAGGAACAACAGCGGGACCATGTGGTTCTGTGCCGCCGTGAGGTGCGTCCGGATCGCGGTGAACGCCCCCGTGTCGTCGGGGCCGCCCTCGCTGACCGCCCCGGTCAGGGCGTTGGCCAGGTCGATGAGTTGGGCGCAGGCGAGTTGGGAGAAGTGGGCGGCGGTGAACCCGACGACCAGCCGGGGGAGGAGGTCCTTGATCGTGTATCGGGACTGTTCGCCGCCGCCGGCGACCATGATGAGCACGCCGGCGGCGACGAACGCGAGGACGAAGACGGTGTCGACGATCCAGACCGACCGGCCGGTGAGGGCCTGCACCTGCGGTAGCGCGGTGACCTTCGGGGTGTGGAGCAGGATGCTGGTGATCAGGTCGAAGATCGCGGTGAGGCAGGCCAGGATCGCGGTGGTGAGCCAGTCGAGGGCCTGGTCGAGGAACCATCCCATGACGTCTCAGCCGCCGACGATGCCCTGGATGATCTGCAGCAGGATCGGCGCGAGGACCGCCAAGCCGTAGCCGATCAGCGCGTTGCGTAGGGCGAGTTTGGCCTTTTCCACCTGGGACGGGTCACCACCGGCGGTGGCCCAGTAGACACCGGCCAGGACGAGGAAGAGGGTGGCGATCGCGGCGAGGATCCCCATGATCCAGGCCTGCAGATTGGCGATCACCACCGGCAGCGAGTTCGCCGCCACGTGAACGGCGCCACCGGGGTCGGCGTACGCGGCGGCCGGGATGGTCAGGGACAGGCCGACGGCGGCCAGCGGCACAACCGCCCGCAACGCGACACGACTGGCCCGGTGGGTTGCACGGATGTGATGTGGGGTGCGGGACATGGTGGTTCACCTCCCGCCGCGCCCTTCGGGGCGCGGCGATTGCTCGAAACGGTCCAAAGGGCCGCCGCCGGGCGCAGGTGAAGGAACCGACGACACCGCGAGCCCCGGGAGGAGCTCGTCCTCCCTTAGGGGTGGGTTGCGGTCATCAATGTGGTGTCAGCGCATCAACGTGGCGCGGCACCCGAGGCACGCGGATCGCGGCTCCTCGTGTCACCCGGCGGCGGACGGGACCACCGAGCAGCAGTACCGCTCGGAAAAGTCCCGCACCCCCAAACCGGGTCTTGTGAGCCGTGGCGAACACTTGCCGCGCTCACAGCACGCTCACCAGTGGACGGCAGCGTGCTAGGGGCTGAGGTGGTCGAGAAGCCAGGCGGTGACTGCTCGGGCGATACCGGAAGCGACACCGGCGGTCACCACCGAAACGATCCTGGCCCGCAGGCGGCGAGTGTGGTCGCTGTCGGCGTCCGGGAACGCGTCGTGTCGGCAGGTGCGCGGCGAGGGGGGCATGTCGGAGGGCATGTCACCAGGAGGCTCCTGCGAGCACCCGTCCAGCAAGATCATCGACCGTCGTAGGACAACGGTGCCGTCCGGCGGTCCCCCGGGCACCGCCGGACAGCAGACCGTCCGGGGTGTGTCCGGTGGGACGCTCGGTCAGGTGCCGGACACCCCGGCCGCCGTCGATACTCGCCGCATCGAATCTCGTCGGGGAGGAACACATGTCCGACCGCAGCATGGCGACGGAGCTTTCGTTGGTGCAGACGGTGGAGGGGCTGGCACGGTGCATCCGTCACCTCCTGTCCCACTGCGGGAACCTGTCCCTGCGGGAGCTGGAGTCGTGGGGGATCGCGCACAACCGGCCGATGCCGCGGACGTCCCTCGGTGACGCGCGCTCCGGGGCCCGGCCGCCCAGCCGCCAACTCCTGCTCAACCTCCTCGCCGCCTGCGAGGTGCGCGACGACCGGGAGGTCTCCGCGTGGCTTGACGCGCTCGACCGCGTCCACAAGTCGAAGTCGCTCCAGACCCGCCAACGGCTTCTTCGTGACCTGACGCAGCCCGTGTCCGCCTACCGGTTCTTCGCCGAACTGGATGACGTCACCGAGATCTCCCATCTGATCCAGCAGGCTGAGGACGAGGTGTGGCTGTGGGGGACGACCCTGGCGCTGCTCATTCCCTATATCGATACCTACCTCGGTCAGGCGCTGGACCGCGACGTCCGGGTCAAGGTCCTCCTGATCAATCCCGGCGGGGCGGCGATGTCCATGCTGGCCTTTCGGGCCGGGCCCACGTGGGGCCGGCAGAGACTGGAGGAGCGACTGTCCATCAACCTCAGGATGCTCGAAGGGCGACTCGCGCAGGGCAACGGCCTGGAGGTGCGCCTGGTCGACTATCTGCCCCCGTACACGCTCTACGCCTACGACCCCGGTCTGAACGACGGTTCGATGGAGCTTCGCCTCGGCTCCGTCGGTGGCCGCCACGAGCTACGCCCCACCTTCCGGCTGATCCGCAAACGGGACGGTGAGTGGTTCGACTACTTCTACGAGCAGTTCACCAGCGTCTGGAACGCCGCCGAACCATACCGGAGTGGTCAACTGCCGGACGTCCCCCAATAGAGCCGGCGCCTGTCGGATGGAGCGGACCTTCCGGTTGCTCGTACGTGCCGCCTGCCAGGTCCGGTCGACAGCAATCCGACCCTGGCCCTGCTGGACTGCGGCATTTGTCCGCCGACGTACCGCAGGACGACGCATGCCGACATGGTGGTGGCCCGACGCGACGCGTCGGGCCACCAACCAGTGGTATGCGTTCAGGCAGCCGCCGTGACCGGCGCCGTGGTGGTGTCGCGGCGGGCGGCCGCGGCCCGCCCGGCCCGCCGCTGGCCGCGTCGCTGCGCGTGCGCGAGTAGGCGCGCCAGAGTCTGCGGCGACGCGACCCCGGTCAGCAGCCCGTCGGCGAGGGCCTCGGCGATGCGGCCGTCAATGCGCGACAACCGCATCCGCAACGCGTCGACGCTGATGCCGGCCGTGGCGGCGATGGGTTCGATCGCCCGGTGCCCGAGCCGCACGTCGATGTAGGCCTGCTCGTCTTCCGGGTCGAGGATCCCGAGGGTCACCGCACGGCGGACCAGCAGATCGGGGTGGCCGTAGGGCGTCTTCGGGGCCCGGGGTCCCGCGGCGGCGTGTTCGATGTCCTCCACCAGCAGGTACTCCTGCCGTTGCAGGCGCAGGTCCCGCCCGGCCCGCCACGCCGCCCGGCACAGACCCGCGTACGGCGCGGGTTTGGTCAGGTCGGCCCGGTCGCGTAGCGCGGTCAGGAAACCGGTCAGGATCTCGGCGTCCACGTCCGCCGGGTCACCGTCGTAGCCCTCGCAGAGCCGGGCCGCGTACTGCCGCAGCGCCGGCAGCGCCATGCCGACCGCGGCGACGACCCAGTGCGGCCCGTCGAGCCGGGCGCGGCGGATCAGCTCCCGCCACACCTCGTCACGCGCTGTGTAGGCACGGGGGTGGCGCAGCAGCCAGTCCCGCAGCGCCGGCAGCGGCATCACCCGCCGCGGGAGACCCGCGTCGGGGCCGAACGCCGCACCGTCGAGCACCAGCGGCGCGGGTTCGCACGTCAGCGCGGCGAAGGCGGTCGCCGCCGCGTCAAGGGCGGAGGTGGGCCAGTCCGTAGCGTCGGACACGCTCATGTCAATACTCCTGTGACAGTGAAGGGATGCGATGACCGCCGCCGGTGTCATCGCGGCGAGCGGTGGCACCGATTCCGCCACACGAGCCTCACAAGCCTCTGACAGAGCTGCTCAGACCTCCGATCGCCACCCGTCCGCCGGCTTCTGTCAGGACCACCCCTACCGCCTTCCATCGAATGTGATCGTTGGAATCGGATCTGACAAAGGCGGGTTGACCTGCCCTGTGACAGGCTGACAGAGTCCACCGGGCAGGCTCGCGGCGGCACTGTCACCGGCCCGCCCACGGTCCCGTGACACGACGCCGACGACACTCACAGCGCTCGCGGACGGGAGCCTGTGACAGGCCGGCCCGCTCACACACTGCTGTCACCGGTCGCTGCCGGCCGGCCGTGCCAGCTCGCCGGACGCACCTGCGTCAGCGGCAGAAGCTCTGCCACCGTTGACACGACCAACCTGTGGCAGTGCCGCCGCAGCGGTGAAACCGGGCTGCCCCGGTGACACTCACACCACTCTCACAGTGCTGGTCAACGCGGTGATCCACGCCGATCCTATGGCGTCCCCACGGGCCGAGGCCGGCATCCCTGCCCGTTCTGTCAGTGACGCTCGGTAAGTGGCAGAAGGGGTGGAGTTCAGGGTCGCTCGGCGGCTTCCGCTGGTCGTCGCCATGGCGGACGGGCCGGAGAAAGCTATCCGAACCGGGACTGTCCGTTCTCAGTTGAGGTGATCCGGGATCAGCGCGCTGAGCTGGGGGGATCAGTTCGATTGAGAAAGCTGGTGGTTGAGTTTTCTCAACTGATCTGATCCGCGTCGGCGTTAGGTGCTGGTTTTCTCAGTTGACCTGCTCCGGAGAGCGCTATGGCGGCGGATCTTCTCCACGATGGAGTTGCGCGTTATCGACGGCGGCGCGGGCGACCACGGGACGGTTCCCATCGGGTCTGGGACGCGACAGGCGAACCTGCGGTGGCGTCGGGGTCCTGCTGATGGTCTTGAGGCAAGTACGATTCATGCCGTCGTCGCCAGATGAGCCGTGCAGGAGCAGCTGATGATCACTGATGAGACGCTCACGCGTATCAACCAAGGGGTGCAGTTGCATCATCATCAGGGTCAGCGCGAAGCTGCTCGCGGTTTGTTCGCGCAGATCTGGGATGAGATCGGCGGTGAGCAGGGTGATCCCTTGCATGTGTGCGTCCTCGCGCACTCGATGGCCGATGTGCAGGACGACGTCCATCAGGAGTTGATCTGGGATCAGCGAGCGCTGGCGGCGGCTGACTTGCTCACCGATGACCGGGTTGCGCAGGCTGGGGTGCCGATGTCGGTGGCTGGTTTGTATCCGTCGTTGCATCTCAATCTGGGCGAGTGCTACCGCAAGTTAGGCGATCTCGGCCGTGCCCGTGAGTGCCTCCAACGCGCGCAGGCGGGGATCGGCGCGCTTGGTGATGACGACTACGCGCAGCTGATCAAGGGCGGCCTGGACCGGCTGGCGCAGCAGTTGGCGTCCAAGTAGGCGCGTTTCCGATGGGGTCAGCCGGTGGCTGATTGTCGGTCTTCTCAGTCGATCCGTCCCGTGTTCCCGTTGTCGGCTGGGTCTTTCACGCTTCTTTTCCGGGGGATGCCTTGGTTGCGGATCTTGCCGGTGATGTAGTGGCAGACGGAGCCGTAGGACAGTTCGGCGTCGTGTTCGTCGACGAGGCGTTCCCAGATCGCCCAGCGGGAGAGGGGCGGTTTCTGGGCGAGGAGGTCGTCGATGATGTGGGCGTAGGGGTCGTAGACGCGGTTGCCTCGGGGTGGTGCTCGCCTGAAGGCCATCGGGTTCGGGTCGGTGGTGAGGGCGAGCAGGACGGTGTCGGCCCGGACCCTGAACTTGCGGGTGATGGCGCGCATCGACGGGTTGATCTTCGCTTCGTGGCGGATGGCGTCGAGAAGTTCGCGGGCGCCTTGCTGGCCGCGTCGTTTGATCAGGTTGGCGATGCTGCGCGGCCGGCGCGGAGGGCTGTCGGGTCCGGGCTGGCGTGGTATGGGCAGCTCGGGTTCGGGGTGCAGGCGGTGGGGGCGGGGCTCGGTTTGCAGGGCGGTGAAGTGGCGGGTCAGGGCGTCGACGGTGCGGTTGGTGAGCACGGCCAGGCGTGCGGCGCGTACTGATCCTTGGTGGCCGGGTGGGGCGCAGAGGTAGCGGCGTAGGTAGCTGGGTCGTAGGTGGTTGGCGTGGGCGAGGCGGCGGACGTAGGAGTTCAGGGTCTCGCCGCGGTGTGGGCGGGGTATGACCGGCAGTGGCTGCGGCCGGTCGGCCAGGACATCGCTGCTGGTGTCGGGGTTGGTCATCGTCGGGTCCTGCGGGTGGTCTCGGCGGCGATGTCGACGGCGATGCTGTCGAGGCTGGCGCGGGTGATGGCTTCGGTGGTGTCGATGACGGCTTGGATGGCGGCGCTGCGGATCAGCCGTAGGAGGCTGCCGATCATGCCGGCGGTGCGGTGGTGCAGGTAGCGGTCGAGGTCGGCCAGGGTGCCGGGGGTGTGGTGGTGCAGCCGCAGGCTGGTCTCGACGGCGCTGACCAGGGCGGTCCAGTCGGGTCCGAGGGGGAACGCGCCGGTGGGAACCATGCCGAAGCGGCCGGCGATCTGCTCGCCTCGGGTGCCGGTGAGCAGGCCGTTGCGTTCGACGTTGATGCCGGCGTAGACGAACGTGGCGGGGATGCGTTCGGCGAAGTACTTGAGGGTGTCGGAGACCTCGGCGCCGTTGCGGGTGGTCAGGCTGATGTTGTGGATCTCGTCGACGACGATGAGGTTGGTGCGGGCGTCGAGGCAGACGCCGCAGACGGCTTCCATGACCTCGGTGATGTTGGATCTGCGCAGCAGCGGGATGCCGAGGAACCGGGCGAACTCGACGGCGATCATCCGGCCGGTGGCCGCCGGTGGGGCGGTGATGTAGACGACCGGGATGTCCCCGCCGTTGTGGGGGTGGCGTTGCCGGTGGATGACCTCGAGGGTCTTGGCCATTTGGATGATCGCGGTGGTCTTGCCGGTGCGGGCGGGGCCGGAGACGATCAGCCCGCAGCGTCCGGTTTCCGCGCGCCGGTTGAGGTAGGTCAACCGGCGGCCTTCAAGGATTACCCGGCGGATGGTGGCGGTGGCGATGACCACGAGCTGGGCGTGGTGGGTGAGCCGGGCCTCGTCGTAGGCCAGCCGCTGGCTGGCGGTGAGCGTGGCCAGTTGGTCATGGTCGAGCAGGTCGGGGACGTGCGGGGCGGTCTGCACGAACCGTCGCCATCCCCGCAGCGTGGTCAGCTGCAGGTGTTCGGCGTCGGTGTCGGGTTGGGTCGGCGGGGCGGCGGGGGCGTGGGCCGCGGTCACCATCGTTTGGTTGCCTCCAGGTAGGGGTCGAACACGCCCAGCGGGATGACCTCGGCCAGTGCTTGCCCGGTGTCGTCGTCGGGTGTGTCGGTGTGGGTGGGGCCGGTCTCGGGCTCCGGGGTGGCCTCCGGTGCGGGGCGTGGCCAGGTGGGTTGGGTGGTGGAGCGGGTGCGGGCGCGGACTCGCCGGTCCCGCTTGGACGTCGACGACGCCGCCTCGGGGCCGCAGTTGGCGCGTCGCAGCAGCGCCTGCACCGCCTCGGCGATTTCGGTTTCGGTCGCGTCGGGCAGCTTCGCGCGGACGTGATCCCAGGCCAGTTCCCCGAACGGCAGCCCGTCGCGGCGCAGGTGGGTCCAGAACACGGTGATCCAGCCGCCGGTGCCCGGGTCGCGTATCCAGATCCGGGAGACGTCGTAGGGGTCGTGGTGGACCTGCCACAGGTTGTTGTGGGTCGTGTTGCCCGAGGGCTGACGGCGCAGCGGGTTGAGTTGTTCGGCGTCGTAGGTGCGGTGCCGGTGCTTGATGCCGTAGGCGTTGATCGCCTTCCAGCAGGTCGGCAGCAGGGCGATGTAGTCCTCGCCGGACAACGCGACCGGCAGGTAGCCGGTCGACTCGACCAACGCGGCGTACTTCTCGTTCGGGGTGAACGTGCGTCCCGGCGTCGCCGGATCGCGTAGGCCGTCGTGGGGCCGGTTCTGCCAGGCCGCGACGATCCACTCGTCGAGCAGATCCTGCAGTTCCAGCATCGACCACAGCGCCTTGGCCTCCAGCCGGCGGCCCCGCCGTTCGGTGTTGGAACCGGCGTAGCCGGACACGAACTGGGCGAACAGCGTTCCGACCGCCGACATCAGCTTCTCGACGTGCGGTTTCTCCGCCGGCGAACCGGGGTGGGTGGGCTGGAAGTTGATCCCCAGGAAGGCGCAGGACGAGCGGAAGTTGCGTGACAGGAACACGCTGCCCTGGTCGACCACGATCGTCTCCGGGACGATAACCGGCCGGGCGGCGGCGTGTTCGAGTCGCTCGTCGATGCCGGCCAGCCGCCGGTGCGGCAACACCGACCTCGACATCGCCAAGGCCTGCGTCCAGCCCGGCCGCATCGGCTCCGGTGTCAGGGTCCGGGCCAGCAGGATGCTGGCGTCGACCGATTTCGTGCTCGGGCGCAGCACCGCCGCGGTCACCGTCCTGGTCGCGACGTCGATCACCCCGGTCAGCTCCACCCGCCCCGGCGTGCCGTCATCGAGCAGGACCAGCACGTCCAGCGGTGTGGAGTCCATCTCCATCAGCTCACCCGGGGCGAACACCCGAGGCCGGTGAAACGGCGCCGCCGGCGCTGCCGCCACCGAGCGGCGGGTGCGAGCCGAGCCCGTCGTGTGCAGGCCGACGGTCAGCTTGTCCAGCAGCCGATACGACGTCGCCTGCGACGGCATCGCCACCAGGCCGTGATGGCGCTCATCCAGGATCTGCCGCGCCCGCCACAACACAAAACCACCCGTGCGGGTCGAGTCGTCGGTGGCCTCGGCGACCGCCGCCCGCACCGCCTCCACAACCCGCTCATCCACACGGCCGAACCGCGACGGCTGCCGCAACATCCGCTGATCGACCAGCGCCGCGACCCCGCCGGCCTCGTAACGCTGCCGCTGCCGCTTCACCGTCGCCACGCTCACGGCATGCCCGGCCTCCCGCAGTTCGGCGGCCTTGGCCTTCTCCCGGCTGGTCACCGTCGTGACCGCCGGGTCGAAACCGGGCCGGGCCACCGCACCGGCAGGCGCGTCCGGCGCCAGACCGTGGATGACCTCCAACACGTGCCGTTCCCACCACAACGCCTGCTCCGCCACGTCCTGCGGCAGACGATCCAACGTCGCCGCGTTCATCGGCGCGGCGACGCTGCGCTGCCCGAGCACCGAGAAGTCCGGCTCCGACAGCAGATGCGCCAACCGGACCTCCTCGGTCTGTCCGGCCTCGTCGGTCAGCAGCACCAACGTCCCGGACCAACCCACCACCGTCCGCACGACACCTGCGGACCGCACCCGATCCCCCGCACGCAGCCGGGGCAGCCGCCGCCCGCTCACCACGGCGGTCTCGCCACGTGCACCACCGTCGCCGGGCCCACCAACGCACCAGCCAGATCCGCCGCCAGCACCTGCCGCCAGAGCAGGTGAAACAGCACCGGCAGCACCAACAGCCGATCACCGGCCCGCGCGGCGCCCTCGAACAACGGCGTGGGCTGGTCGAACACCTCCACCAGCCGGGCGGTGACGTCCTCACGCCGGCCGCACCGCGGATGCCGATACCGCGACAACCAGCGCACGTTCGCCGCGAACACCGACTCCACGGCACCAACCCTGCGGAACCGCCACCCCACCGCGGAGCAGGCCGCAGCCGTCACCGCGAACGCCTCCGCGTCACGAGCCTTGATCCGCCCGTCGGGGCGCACATCAATCACCAGCCCGGTGCCGTCGTCGACGCGGGCGAAGTAGTCCGGCAGATGACGGCGCACCCCGTCTCCCGCCGGCCAGGACAACCAGAACGGCTGCGAGGCGATCCCCACCACCGCCGGATCGAAGTCCAGCAGCATCACATGATCACGTTCCAGCCACGACTCGTAGCCCACATGCCCGACAACAGTCGACGACCACCACCGGCCCGGGAAGTTCCGCTGACCCTTGAACATCGCGAACGACCGCGCCGGCGCGACGTCCTCGAACCGCACCCCACCACAGCGCGTCAACGGCTCACAGCGCAGCTCACCGCCCTCACCGACGAACTCGACCCTGAAGTCGGCCACATCGATGACGCGCGCAGCGGTGACGGAATCCGAAGAGAATCTCACGAACCTGACAAACGAGCCGCAGCCCTGTGAGAAACCCCCTGGCGGTCACCCGCTCACAGGAAGCCAGAGCACCTTGACTGAGAAAACCTGCCCATCGGAGCAGAAACATTGAGAAACGAGCAGGTCAACTGAGAAAGGACAGGGACGGGCTGCCACGCGGTGCGACGTCTGTGAGCGGCGGTGAGCGCGGCGAGTGTTCGCCGGGGCTCACAAACCCCGGTTTGGGGGTGTCAGCGCTTCACGGCGCGGCGCGGAGCCGACAGCACATGAGCGAGCACACGCCGCACCAGCACACCCCGGCCGACCACATCGACCCGGCCGACCCCACACTCATCGACCTGATCGCCGGCGACCCGCCGGTGCCGATCACGGTCTGGCGCACGGCCCGCACCGACGCCGAGCACCACACCAGCCTGCCCGCGCGTCTGACCTACCGCCTCGTCGCCGCCTACAGTCGGCCCGGGGAAGCGGTCGTCGACTTCACCCGCGACCACGCCCTGACCGCGACCTGCGCGAAGGGCCACCGCCGGCACCACCGCGCCTGGTTCACCGACACCAGCTCCGGCCTGCTCATCGGCCCGGCCACCACGACCCTGCCGGCGGGCCCCGACACCAACCCGCTTCCCCCGGGCCTGCAGGACGACGGCGGAGACGACGACGCACCCGAGCTGGTCGAGTGGTTCGGCGACGACCTCACCGACCCCGACCTTCCCGGCCCCGACACCGACGTTCTCAAGCCGACGGGCGACGGCCCCTTGGACGCGACCACCAGCCTGGTGGTCGCGTCCTGGCCGCTGCACGAGACGGACACGACCGCCCAGGTCCGGCTCGCCTGGCTCCTCGCCGCCTGCGCGCGGCTGCTGCGCCCCGGCGGCTGTCTCGTCCTCGTCGTCGGCGTGCCCACCGGCACGCAGCCCACCCCCGAGGACTTCGGCCCTCTCGTAGCCGCCGCGTCCCGGGTCGGCCTGGGCTACCTGCAGCACATCGTCGCCGTCGAGGCCGACACCGACGGCGAGCAGTTCCTCTACCACGTCGTCACCGACGAGGAGCTGCTCACCCTCGCCCACGCCAACCCCGAGCAGTGGCAGGTCGCGCACCTACGGGTGCACGCCGACCTGCTGGTCTTCACCCCACGACAGCCCACGCCGGTGGCCGGGCAGCGGAGGCGTCGCGACCGCGACAGGGGTGAGCGCCGTGCCTGAGCCCACCACCGCCACGGGGCACCCCGACCCGCACGAGCCGGACACCTCCAGCCCTGCCACCCGCGGGGCCTACCAGGGGCGGCACCGCGAGTACGACGGCCGCCACCGCGCCGACCCCGACGGCCTGTCCGTCTGGACCACCGCACAGTCCACCGGACCCGTCCAACGACGCGGCCGGTACGTGCCGGAGTCGGTCAAGCACCCCGCGAGGATGCTCCCGGCGATCGCCGCCCACGCCATCACCGCCTACACCGAGCCCGGGGACCTGGTCCTGGACCCGATGTGCGGCATCGGCACCACCCTGGTCGAGGCCGTCCACGCCGGCCGCGACGCCTTCGGCATCGAGTACGAGCCGCAGTGGTCGAACATCGCCGACGCCAACATCCGCCACGCCCACGACCACGGCGCCACCGGACGCGCATCGGTCATCCGCGGCGACGCGACCCGACTGATGTCCCTCGTCCCGAAAGCCCTCACCGGGCAAGTGGCCCTCGTGGTCACCTCACCCCCGTACGGGCCCACGGTCCACGGCCTCGTCCGCCCCGGCGCGGACGGAGTCGTCAAGTACGACGACCGGTACAACGACGGCGAGGACAAGGGCAACCTCGCCTACCGCGACCTGACCGGCCTCACCGACGGATTCGCCCAGATCCTGGCCGGCTGCGCCACCCTCCTGCGCCCCGGCGGCATCGTCGTGGTCACCGCCCGGCCCTGGCGCAAACACACCGAGCTGATCGACCTGCCCAGCGCCGTCATCGCCGCAGGCCGACGTGCCGGCCTCGTCCCGACCGAACGGTGCGTGGCCCTCCTCGCCGCCGTCCGCGACGACCACCTCGTCGCCCGACCGTCGTTCTTCCAACTCCAACAGGTCCGCAAGGCCAGGGTCGCCGGGATGCCGATGCACCTCATCGCGCACGAAGACGTCCTGATCTTCACCAAGCGACCATCACCGCAGGACAGCGCCGGGGTGGTCGCGTGAGCGCACCCACCCACCGCTACCTGTCGCTGGGCGCGGGCGTGCAGAGCACCACACTCCTACTGCTCGCCGCCCAAGGCACGATCCCCGGTTTCGACGCGGCGATCTTCGCCGACACGTCCTGGGAGCCGACGGCGGTCTACCGCCACCTGGACCGTCTGACCGGCATCGCCCGGGCTGCCGGCATCGAGGTCGTGCGCGTCGGTACCGGAGACATCCGGGCCGACGCACTCGACCCGGCACACCGCTTCGCCTCCATGCCCCTGTTCACGCTCGGGCCGAACGGTGAACGGGGCATGGCCCGACGGCAATGCACCTCCGAATACAAGATCAAACCCATCAAGGCCGAGGTGCGGCGCCGGCTCGGCTACCCGCACCCGACACGGGTGCCAGCTGGGCTGCGGGCGCGGATGGCGATCGGGATCAGCGTGGACGAGATCGGCCGGGCCCGTGACTCGGACGTCGACTACATGCGCAACGTCTTCCCGTTGCTCGACCTGGGCTGGCGACGGACCGACTGTCTCCGCTTCCTGGCCGAGCAGGACCTCGGGGACACCCCGAAGTCGTCGTGCGTGGGATGCCCGTTCCACGACGACGGCTTCTGGGCCGACCTGCGGGCGAACAGCCCTGCGGAGTGGGCCGACGCGGTCGCCTTCGACCGGGCGATCCGCAACGGCTCCGCGAAGGCCAACGCCGACGGGCACCCACTACGCGGGCAGTTCTTCCTGCACCGAGCCCGGGTGCCGCTCGACGAGGTGGTGCTACGTCCACGTCCTCGGCCGGCGGATGCGCCTGGCTGTGGGCCGTGGGCCTGCCCGCACGACGCGACTGCACCCGCCGCCGCGGGGCGTGGGGAGGTGGCGTGAACGGTGAACCTGCCGCCGTACCACGGGTCGGGTCGGTCTGCACCGGCTACGGAGGACTCGACTTGGCCGTCGAGCTGGTGCTCGGCGGCCAGGTCGCCTGGTACGCCGAGACCGACCGACACGCCGCCACCGTCCTGGCCCATCACTGGCCCGGCATCCCGAACCTCGGCGACATCCGCACCGTCGACTGGGCCCAGGTCGAACCCGTCGACATCCTCACCGCCGGATTCCCCTGCCAGGACATCAGCAACGCCGGCAAACGCGCCGGCATCACCGGCGAGCACTCCAGCCTGTGGAGTGCCGTCGCCGACGCCGTTCGCGCGCTTCGACCGCCGCTGGTCTTCGTGGAGAACGTTGCCGCGCTCCTGCGCCGAGGATTCGACGTCGTCGAAGCCGACCTGGCCGCGATCGGGTACGACACGAGCTGGACGTGCCTACGCGCATCCGACGTCGGCGCCGCTCACCGCCGCGACCGCCTGTTCCTGCTGGCCACTCCCACCGAAGGACTGGCAGGGGGTGCGGACGTTGCCGACACCTTGCGCCCGTGACGGCAAGGGCCCCGGCCACCAGTACGGGCTACCGGACCTGGTCGAACCGACCGGCACCCGCCACCACCTGCTGCCGACACCAACCGCAGTGACATACGGGTCGAACAAGTCCCCCTCGGCCGGGGCGACCCGCCGGCCCAGCCTCGCCGGTATCGCCGGGCAACTGCTGCCCACCCCCATTGAGGGAGGCGGCACCGGCTACATGAGCGGCACCCACCGTGACACCTGGCGGCCGACCCTGGAATCGGCGGTCCGCGGCTACCGGCCGCAGCGCGGCGGCAAGCCGACGACTCCGCCGCTGCTGCCCACCCCGCGCGCCAGCGACACCGGCACCCCCGGCCGGCGCGCCGGAGCCGGATGGAGTCCACCGCTGTCACAGGTGCTGCTGCCGACCCCGAAGGCCACCGATGGCACCAAGGGCTGCCCAGGCCAACGCGGCTCACACGGGGACCTCACCCTGCCGTCGGCAGCGGTGCGGGTGCCGGCCCGGACCCTGCCCACCCCGCGCGCCTCCGACGCGCGGGGACCCGGCCGGCACGGCGACGGCGGCGCGGACCTGCGCACCACCGTCGCCGGACTCGGTCAGCCCGACGCCGATCGGTGGGGCGTCTACGCCGAGGCGGTAGCCCGGTGGGAGCTGCTGCTCGGCCGGCCGGTGCCGGAGCCGACCCAACCCGGGCGGCACGGCAAACCGGTGCTGGCGCCGCCGTTCGTGGAATGGCTCATGGGCCTCGACCAGCAGTGGATCACCGACCCGGGGTTCGCGTTGCCGCGTACCGGCGCGCTGCGGGTTCTCGGCAACGGCGTTGTCCCGCAACAGGCGGTCGTCGCGTTGCGGCTGCTGCTGTGCCCGCACCGGTGGGCGGTGCCGGCATGACCGACCCCACCTCGCTGGACGCTTACCGGTACCGGCAGGTCGGGCCGGTCGAGTTGTATCTCGGCGACGCCCGGCAGGTGCTCGCCGCGATGCACGACGGCAGTGTCGACGCCATCGTGACCAGCCCGCCGTTCTGGTCGCTGCGGGACTACGGCACCGGTGCGTGGCACGGCGGCACCCCCGCCTGCCCGCACCCGCTACCCGCGGGGCGACGCCGCGACGGCGCGGTGTGCCGCCGGTGTGGGGCGACGTGGGCAGACCCGCAGTACGGGCTGGAACCCACCGTCAATGAGTACGTCGACCGCCTGGTGCGCGTGTTCGACGAGGCGATGCGGGTGCTCAACCCCGCCGGGACGCTGTGGCTGAACCTCGGCGACAGCTACACCGGCGGTGCCCGTCGCGCCTACGACATCGCCGGCGGAATCACCGCAACGCCAGGGTGGTCCGCGCTGTTGCCGGCGAAGAACCTGATCGGCGTGCCCTGGCGGATCGCGTTCGCACTGCAGGCGCGCGGCTGGTGGCTGCGCAACGCGGTCATCTGGTCGAAGACCAACCCGATGCCCGAGTCCGTGACCGACCGGCTGAGCACCGGCTACGAGCTGCTGTACCTGCTTACCAGGTCCCATTCCTACTACTTCGACCTCGATCCGATCCGGATCCCGCTCGTCCGGCCGGAGGCCGCCGACGGGACCCGGATCATCGGCGGGGCACGCAAGGGCCGCACCGGCGGGATCGGCGCGACCGCCCGCCGCCGCAGCGCCACCGCGTACGGCGCCGGTAAGTACAGTGCCGAGGAGGTCCAGGTCGAGCCTCGGGCAGGGCGGGGCAACCTCGTCCCGCTCGGGTACGCCCACACCGCCGCCCATCCGAAGGGACGCAACCCGGGGGATGTGTGGCGGATCGCGACCCGCCCCTACCGGGGGTCGCACGTGGCCCCCTTTCCGATCGACCTGCCGCTACGGGCGATCGCGGCCGGCTGCCCACCCGGCGGCATCGTCTTGGACCCGTTCTCCGGCGCCGGGACGACCGGCCTCGCCGCGCTGCAGCTCGGCCGCCGCTACGTGGGGGTCGACATCAGTGCCACGTTTCACGACGAGGCGCGGACCCGGCTCGGCCCGTACCTGCCCGACGACCTGTCGAGCGAGGAGAGCGGGTGAGCCTACGGACGGTGCCGGTCACCTTCGCCGAGGCCTGCGGCTTCGTCGCAGACTGGCACCGCCATCATCGGCCGCCGCGGGGGCACAAATTCAGCGTCGGCGTGGCCCGCGACGACGTCCTGGTCGGCGTGGCCGTCGTCGGGCGTCCCGTCGCGCGCAGACTCGACGACGGGCTGACCCTCGAGGTCACCAGACTGGCCACGGACGGAACCCGCAACGCCTGCTCCCTGCTCTACGGAGCGGCGTGGAAAGCCGCCCGGGCGTTGGGCTACCGACGTCTGGTCACCTACACCCAAGACGGGGAGAGCGGGGCCAGCCTGCGGGCGGCCGGGTGGCGCGTGGTCGCCTCCCGGCCGGCGCAGCCGGGCTGGTCACGCCCGAGCCGCCCCCGCGTCGACCACGGCACCGCCGAGATCGGCCGGCGTCGGTGGGAGCCAACCGAACCAACCGGCTGACCACCACACCAACAAACCCCCACCATCCCGAGAGCCCGCCACCACCACGGTGGCGGGCTCTCACCCTCTTTGCGCGAAGGACCAAATCCCATGGACAGCAAGAAGGCCAGCACTCCCGCAGAGAATCCGCCGGTGTGGACCGTTGAGGGCATCCGGGCGCTCGGAGCGGTCACGGACGTCGCGACCGTCGGTGAGATCTTCGGCATGTCCCGCAGCAGCGCCTACGAGCTGGCGCGCCGCGACCGGCTGCCGGTGCCGGTGTTGCGGGTCGGATCCCGCTACCGGGTCTCCGTCGCCGCGATCCTGGCAGCTCTCGGCGTCTGTAGCGACCCATCGCCCCCACCACCGACGACTTGATCACCCGGCCGAAACGAGCGGTGATCACCACCCAACGGACACCCGACAATCCGATGCTCACCAGCGGGCGTCGGCGAGGAGCGAACTCGTCATGGCAGACGGATCCATCACCAAACGCTGCGGTTGCCGACACAACGGCCGACGCCTCGGCGCACAGTGCCCCAAACTCCGCCGCGGCAACGGCTGGAACCCCCACCACGGCACCTGGCGGTACCAACTCGAACTCCCCCTCGACGCCGGCCACGCACGGAGGCAGATGCGCCGCACCGGGTTCGACACCCGCGAGGCTGCCGCCGCCGAACGCGACCACGCCCGCGCGCTGCTCGACCTCGCCGGCCGCGACGAGATCCAACGCCGACGCATCGCCGACCTGCTGCAGGCGTGCAAACCCCACCAGCCGCTGCCGGACCGCGACCACGTCGCCCGCCGCATCCGCGCCGACGTGCCCGCCGACACCCGGCTCACCCTCGGCGAGTACCTCGCCGAATGGATCACCAACCGGGTCAGGCTCGCGCCCGCGACCCGGCGCAGCTACCAGGACCACATCACCAAGTACTGGACCCCGCATCTGGGGCAGGTGGCGCTGCAGGAACTCACCGCCGCGCACATCGAGTCGGTCTTCGCCACGATCGAGGCCCGCAACGACGAGATCCGCGCCGCGAAGGCCAGCCCCGTGAAAGAGATCCGCGACGCCGTCAAGGGAATCCGCACGGTCGGCGACGCCAGCCAGCAGCGGATCCTCGCGACCCTCCGCAAAGCGCTCAACGACGCCCGCCGTCTCTATCACCACAAGTTGGTGGACCACAATCCCGCCGAGTCGGTCGAGCTGGCCTCCGGCAGGCCGCCGAGACCCCGGCTGTGGACCGACGCGGCGGTCAACCGGTGGCGCCGCACGCGGCAGCGGCCCAGCCCGGTCATGGTCTGGACACCTGTCCAGGCGGGCCAGTTCCTCGACTTCGCCGAGGCCGAGGAGCCCGAGCTGTACGCCCTGTTCGACGTGGCGATCCACCGCGGCCCTCGACGAGGCGAGCTGTGCGGTTTACACGACTACGACGTCGACCTGGAGGCCGCGGCGATCACCATCACCGGGCAGCGCACCAGCGTCGGTTACCAGGTGATCGAGAAAGGGGTGAAGTCTGCGGCCGGGGACCGGATCGTCGACCTCGGCGACGAGACCGTCACAAGTCTGCGCCGGTACCTGTTCCGCCGGGCGGCGTGGAAGGTCGTCGCCGGCGACGCCTGGGCCGACAGCGACATCTTCTTCGTCCGCAAGCGCGACGGCCAACCGTGGCACCCGGAGACGGTCACCGGCCGCTTCGACCGGCTCGTCGAACGCAGCGGCCTCCCGCCAGTACGGTTCCACGACCTCAGGCACATCGCCGCGACCCTGATGCTCGCCGCCGGAGCCAGCATCAAGGAAATCCAGGACACCCTCGGCCACTCGTCCTACAAGATGACCGCCGACATCTACACCTCCGTCCTCGCCGAACTGAAGAAGACGACCGCCGAGGCCACGATCAAGCTCATCCCACGCAGAAACCGACCGAAGGCTGCGTAACGCCACGTGGGCCGCGCCATCGCTGGCCGGCACCTCGACCAATGCGGGGTCGTCGGCCAGCGATGGCGTCGAAACTTCCGACGTGGGTCCACCCGGGCTTCAGGCCACCGGGCACGCGGGCACCTGGGATGCCCGGCGAGACCTGCGCTGGTCGGTAGTGTCACCCCGCCGGATCAGCTGATGGCGCTGGGGCGATCGCGTAGCCGTACGTCTTCTCTGTTCTGCAGGTAGCTCTGGTGGGAGACCTCGACGAGGGTCGCCGTCTGGTGGAATTGCGGCAGGGTGGTGGAGCCGCAGCTGATCATCGTGGAGGTGATCTTGGTGAGGGTGACGGATACGTTGTCGTAGAGGCTGCCGGCGTAGGGGACGTATCCGTCGACGCCCTCTTCGAAGACGAGGGCCTTGCCCTGCCCGTAGCGGGCGGCGTTGCGGGCGCGCTGGCTGCCTTCGCCCCAGTATTCCTTGAACAGTTGCCCGTCGACCTTGACCAGGGGTGAGGGGCTTTCGTCGTAGCGGGCGAAGTAGCGCCCGAGCATGAGGAAGTCAGCACCGAAGGCCAGGGCGATGGCCATGTGGGAGTCGTGCAGGACACCGCCGTCGGAGCAAAGCGGCACGTACTGGCCGGTCTCGCGGGCGTAGGCGTCGCGTTCGCGGACGACGTCGGCGAGGGCGGACGCCTGGCCGCGGCCGATGCCCTTCTGGTCGCGGGTGATGCAGATCGAGCCGCCGCCGATGCCGACCTTGACGAAGTCGGCGCCGGCCTCGGCGAGGTAGCGGAAGCCGCGTCCGTCGACGACGTTGCCGGCCCCGATGCGGACCGTGTCGCCGTACTGCTCGCGGACGAACTGGAGCACGGTGCTCTGCCAGGTCGAGTAGCCGTCGGAGGAGTCGAGGCACAGGATGTCGGCTCCGGCGGCGACCAGGGCCGGGATCCGTTCGCGGTAGTCGTGGGTGTTGACCCCGGCGCCGACCATGAACCGCTTGTCCTGGTCGATGCTCTCCTTGCGGAACTGCTTGTGGAGTTCGTAGTCGCGGCGGAGCACGATCGAGGTGAGGCGGCCGTCCTCGTCGACGATCGGCAGGACGTCTTGGCGGGCGTCCCAGATCAGGGTGTTCGCGTCGGACAGCGAGATGCCGGTGCGCGCGGTGGCCAGTCCCGCAGCGGGGCGCATCCGGGTCTCGACGCTGTCGCCGAGGTCGTGGCGGTGCACGTTGAAGTCGCTGGTGGAGATCAGACCGAGGAAGGTTCCGCCGGGGCTTCCGTCGTCGGTCACGACCGCGACATCGCGTTCGGCGGCGGCCAGCAGGTCGCCGACCTCACCGAGGGTCGCGGACGGTTTGATGTTGATGTCGCTGTGCCGGAAGCCGGCCTTGTGTCTTTTGACCGCGGCCACCATCTCGGCCTGTGCAGCGATCGGCTGGTTCTGGTGGATGAACGCCAGCCCTCCGCACTGGGCCAGGGCGATGGCGAGCCGGGGTGAGGACACCGCCCCCATGATCGCGCTGACCATCGGGACGGCGATCCGCAGCGTCGAGGGCTCCCCGACCCGGTGTCGCACCACGGGGGCGGACAGATCCACGCGGTCCGGCGTGCACGCCTCGTCGGTGAGGTTGGGCAGGAGCAGGTATTCACCGAAGGTGCGGGAGATCTCGGGCAGGATCCGCACTGCTTGTACTCCTTGAAGAATGGGATGCCGCACAGCGTGGGCGATCGGAAGACGCTATCAGGCAAGTGCGTTGTAACCGAAAACGCCCGTTCTGTCGTGGTGGCGCCGCGCCGCGCCGTGGTGTGTCGGCCGCGCTGAATGCCGTTCGTGGAGGAGCGTGGTGATGTGGTCGAGCCCTGGCCCGGTGAGCATGCTTTCGTGGTCGCCCGCGACTGTGGTCACGTGCGGGTCGCTGCTTCGGGTTTGCCACGTCCGTGTCGCGTTCTCGGTTCCGGGGGTGACGGTGTGCGGGAGGATCAGCTGCAGCGTCGGTGTCTGACCGGCCGGGTGCCATGCGGACATCGCGGCATGGCAGACGAGCCGGATCCGCATCTGGTGCAGGAGGGATTCGTGCTGGCTGGGCCAGCTCGGCGGGACGATGGACTCCGGGGCGAGGACGGCGGCAAGGGCATGTGCCCGGTCCGGGATCGGCAGGGTTTTCGTGGCATCCAGGGCGGCGGTGATCGCCTGTCGGGGCTGGTCGGGCCAGCCGTGCTGCATGAGGGCGTACTGGACGTGGGTGATGATCGCGTCGTCGGCGTCGAGAGGCTGCTCGGCGTGGGGCGGGTCGAGTAGGAACAGGTCGTCGATGCGGTGGCTATCGCCGTCGCGTTGTGCCTGCTGGGTCATCTCGTAGGCCAGCACCGCGCCGAGACACCACCCGGCCAGGGTGTATGGGCCGTCGGGTTTGGCGGCGCGGAGGCGATCCAGGTAGGTCTGGGCGAGCGCGGGCAGGGTGTCTGCGTCCGTGGATCCGTCGTGCGGAAGGCCGTAGCAGTCCCAGCCAGGTCCCAGGGCGGCGGCCAGATCGGTGTACCAGTCGATCTTTCCGCCGACGGGGTGGATGAGGAACAGGGTGCGCGCGTCTGCCTGAACGGGCATGGGGGTGAGGGCGATGAGCCGGGCGGCTGCTTCGACCTCGTCGGTGAAGCGGTCGGCCATGTCCTCGGCGGCTTGCGGGGTGAGCAGGCCCGTATCGATCAGGAAGCGGCAGGACATGATGCCGTCCGGATCGGCGGCGACTGTCAGGTCGATCGGTGTGGGCAGCACGTTGCTCGCGGCGATGCTGGCACCGGTCGGGCCGGGGACAGGGCGCAGGATCCGGTTTCGTCCGGTGGATTGGGGGTGTCCGAGGTAGTTGACGGTGGCCTGGGGGGCGGCGATGGCTTCGAGTTGGCGTCCGAGTGGGGAGTCGGGGTGCAGGTAGCGGGCCTGGCCGAAGCCGGATCCGCCGTCGGGGATCGCCGCGAGCTGCCGCTGGAAGTCGGCGGCCACGTCGATGAGCCGTCCCGGGTGGGTGTCGGTGGCGGTGAGGAGGGCCGGGTAGAGGGTGGTCAGCCAGCCGACGACGCCTTCGTGGTCGGCGGATCCGTGATGGGAGCGTCCGTGGCCTTCGAGCCAGACGTACAGGTCGGGGCTGTCGGTGAAGGGTTGCAGGGCTCGTCGGAGCGCGGCCAGCAGGATGGCCTGGGCGCCGACGCCGCGTAGCCGGTGGGCGTCGTGGCGTAGGTACCTGCCGGCGTGGGTCGACAGCCGCCGCCGCACGCGGATGCGGGCGCCGACCGGGGCCGGTGGCCCGCCGGAGCCGGTGCCGGTGAGGACCGGTTTCGCCGCTGTGGCCAGGTTCTGCCAGTGGGGGTCGGGTTCCGGGCCGACCTTGGGTGGGGTCGTGGGCGCGGTGGGCAGGCCCGGCGTGCTGCCCTCGGGTAGGGCCTGGCCGGCATGCAGCAGGCGGTAGGCCCTCTCGACGTCGTCGACGAGGATCTGCCAGGACACCGCGTCGATGATCAGATGGTGGGCGATGATGTACAGCCAGCGCTGCCGGCCGTCGTTGTCCCTCACGATCGTGACGGATGCCAGGCGCCCGGAGGCGATGCTGAGATCGTCGTGCAGACCCTCCAGGACGGGGGTCAGCCGTTCGGATGTCGGCTGGTTTCCGGCCGGGGGCAGGGTGTGTTCGCGGATGAGGTCGCCGGGCGTGGCGTCGTCCAGGACGGCTGTCCACGCGTGGTCGTGGCGGGTGAAGCGGGTGCGGAAGGCGTCATGGCGGTGCAGCGCCCACCTGGCGGCGGCGCGCAGGCTCGGCAGATCGCAGGTGTCGGCGAGGGTGAACAGCCGCGCCTGATGGAAGTGATCCGGATCGGCGAAGTCCTGGGCGAAGAACCATGCCTGGATGGCGGTCAGCGCGAGCGGTGTGCCGCCGGGACGCCGCGTGGTCGCCGCCAGTGCGACGGTGGGCTCGTCGTCGGGGGTGGTGAGTAGTCGGTCCAGGGCGCGGATGGTCGGGGCGGCCACGAGCTGCGCGACGGTCACCTCGATTCCGAGGTCACGGGCGCGGGCCGCTGCCTGGATCGCCTGCAGCGAGTCGCCTCCGCAGGCGAAGAAGTCGTCGTCGATGCCGAGGTCGGGTCGCTGGAGTTGCTCGCGCCACGTCCGCAGCAGCCGCTGCTGGCGCTGCGTGGTCGGCACGGCGATCGGCTCCGCCGCGGCGACCGGGGTGCTCAGTGTGCTGAGGCGTTCGGGCTGGAGTTTCCCGGTCGCGGTGCGCGGGAGTTCGTCGACGACGACGTAACCGGCGGGGGCCATGTAGGCGGGGAGGCGCTGCGCGGTCCAGGCCCGCAGCAGATTCGGCAGGCATGCCTGGGGGTAAGCGGTGGCGACGAACGCGATCAGCTTCCCCGCGTCGCTGCGGCCTTGCACGGTGACGGCGGCATCGGTGACGTCGGGGTGCTGGAGCAGGCAGGCGGTGATCTCGCCGAGCTCGATGCGGTAGCCGCGGATCTTCACCTGGTCGTCGAGGCGTCCGAGGATCTCGTATCGACCGGCGCGCAGGCGTGCCCGGTCACCGGTGCGGTAGAGACGCTGTCCGGCCAGCGGACCCCGCTGGGGGGTCACGAATCGCGCCCGGGTCAGGTCGGGTTGGCGGTGATAGCCAGCGGCGACACCGGCGCCACCGATGAACAGCTCACCTGCGGCGCCCGCGGGCAGGAGGTCGCCGTCCGGGCCCAGGACGAACATGCTGTTGTTGGTCAGCGGGAGACCGACGGTCACCCGTGATCGCGCGTCGGGCTCCGGCGGGTGCAGGCGCGCGACGGAGCACCAGACGGTGGCTTCGGTGGGGCCGTACTCGTTGTCGAGGGCCACGTGCGGCAACCGGCGGGCGTGGTCGCGGACGTCGTCGGGTGCGCACGCCTCACCGCCGATCGCCACGACCCGCAGTGTTGGCTGCCATTCGGTGGGCATCGTGCCGAGCAGGGCACGGTAGAACGACGCGGTGAAGTTGACATGGGTGACCTGGTGCCGGTCGACCAGGGCGCGAATCTGGTCGGGGTCCTGGGCCTGCTCTGCGGTGTCGGGCAGGACGATCGTGCCGCCGGTCTGCAACGTCCACAGCATCATGTGCGGCGCGACATCGAAGATCGCGGGCAGGGTGACCAGGGTCCGCACGGGCGTCGCGGGTGCGGACGTGACCGCGTGGTGGCGGGTCCGGGCGTGCAGGGCGGCGCAGGCGTTGCGGTGCGTGGTCACGACCGCTTTCGGGGTGCCGGTGGACCCCGAGGTGTACACGAGGTAGGCGCGGTCGCCCGGACGCACGCCAGGTGCGGCCGGCGGCGGGCCGGCGGGTTCGGGGCCGGGTGCGGGGTCGTCGGCGTAGAGCAGGGCCGTTCCGGCGGGCGGCCATCCGGTGTCGTGGCCGTTCGTGGTCTGGTGGGTGGTGACGATGGCGCGTACGTCGGCGTCGGCGAGCATCAGCCTGGTCCGTGCCGAGGGCTGTCCGGGGTCCAGGCACACGTACGCGGCGCCGAGACGCAGGGTGGCCAAGATGGTGGTGATCAGTTCGACGCCCGGCGGGCACGCCACCGCCACGATGTGCCCGGGGCGTACGCCGAGGGCGGTGAGGCGGTGCTGAAGTGCCCCTGCGCGTAGGTCGAGGTCCCGATAGGTCCACCGGGTGCCGGCGTGTTCGAGCGCGACGGCGTGCGGGTGGGCGGCCGCGGCCGAGTCGAAGCCCGCGTGCAGGGTGCCGGACGGCATGGCGTCGTGCGGGCCGGTTCCCGCGGCCAGGATCCGGGTGGTCTCGGAGGTTCCCAGGAGGTCCAGGTCACGGACCGGCCGGTCGGGTGTCTGAGGCAGGACGTGCAGGATCCGCTCGTAGCCGGACAGGAGTTCCCTGGCGGTGTCGGGATCGAACAGGTCGCTGTCGAATTCCCACAGGATGCTCATCCCGGGCCGGTGCTCCGCCTCGCCGGGGGTCGGTGGGTCGGGCACGCACACGACGTTGAGGTCAGCCTTCGCGGTCCCGTTGTGCTCGATAACCAGCTGCCCGCTGAGCGTCCCGACCTGGAAATCCGGTCGGGGGGTGTCGTGGAAGGCGAACATCAGGTTGAACAGCGGGTTGCCCGGGTCGCGGGGCACGTTCAGGTGCGCCAGCAGGTCCAGCAGCGGCAGCTCCTGGTGGTCCTGCGCCCCCAGCAGGGTGGTCATGGTGGCCTGGAGCAGTGCTGCGGTGCTGGCGTCGGGGTCGACGTCCAGGCGCAGCGGCAGCGCGTTGACGAACATGCCCAGCAGGCTTTCGGTGCCGGCCTGACGCCGGTTGACCAGAGCCGACCCGATCACCATGTCGCGTTCGTGGGTGTGCTGCCACACCTGCAGGGCGAACGCGGCCAGGAACACCGCGAATCTGCTCACCCCGTGCGCGACGGCTAGCGCGTCGAGACGCCGCACGGTCTCGGGTGGGATGTGGGCGACCAGACGGCCACCGCGGTAGGTCCGTCCGGCCGGACGGGGCCGGTCGGGGGCGAACGTCGTCCCTTCCGGCGGGCAGCCGTGCATCCGGTTCCGCCAGTAGGTGACCTGGTCGGCGTAGTCGCCGGTGCTGCGCCATTGCTGGTACCAGGTGGCGTAGTCGCGGTACTGCACGGGCAGCGCGTCGAGGTGCGGAACCTCGCCGTCGAGGATCGCCCGGTAGGCGTCGCGCGTCTCGGCCAGGAACAGCTGCGCGGACCATCCGTCGTGCGCGAAGTGATGCTCGACCTGGAGCAGCCGCCATGATCGTGGCCCGAGCCGGAACAGGTGCCAGCGCACCAGCGGCAGCACCGCCACGTCGAACCCGGCCGCCACCGCCGCCCGCATCCGGCAGTCCAGCTCCGCTGCCTGGGCGTCGTCGTCGAGGTCGCTGAGGTCGACCAGGTCCACCCGGGCGGCCCACGGTTCGCGCACGACCTGAACCGGCCCGTCCGGGCCGTCGTGGAAGGTGGTGCGCAGGATCTCGTGCCGGGCGACCACATGGGATAGCGCCGCCTGCAGGGCGTCAACGTCCACCGGGCCGGACATCCGCAGGGAGAACTGGGTGCTGTACGCCAGCGCGTCGGGGGCCATCTGTGTCAGGACCCAGATCTGGCGCTGTTGACCACTCAGCGGCCATACGCTCCCGTAGACGGTCTCGGGCTCCCCTGCCGCCGGACGGAGAACCGGCCGGCCCGACGGGGTCCCCGCCCGGACCAGTTCGGCGATCTGGTGGATGGCGGACGCGCCGAACAGCGCGCTGATCGGCACGTCGACCCCGTGGTCGTGGGCGATGACGGCGGCGAGGCGGATCAGGACCAGCGAGCTCGCCCCCAGGGACGTCAACGGCTGGTCCACCGGCACCGTGGCCACGCCCAGGATGTCCGCCGCCGCCCTGACCAACGCCTGGTGCAGCGGGTCCGTCGGGGCAGCGGCGGCGGTGGCGACTGTGGGGTTGGGCAGTTCCGCCTCGTCGATCTTGCCGGCCGGGGTGCGGGGCAGTTCCGGCAGCACCACGTACGCGGACGGCACCAGATAGGCCGGAACCCGATCTCGTAGGTATTGGTCGCAGTCGCCCGCCATCTGCCCTTCCCCGCCACGGGCCGGCACGGGACTTGAGGCTGTGGGCGTCGACCTGTTTGGGTCCGGGTGGGGCACCAGGTAGGCGACGAGGGTGCTCGACCCGGTGCCGTCGCCGCCCGGCCGACCGGTCACGTGGGCCTGCATGACGCCGGGGTGCCCCATCAGCACGGTTTCGATGTGGCCCGGTTCGACCCGGTGCCCGCCGACCTGGATCTGCCGGTCCGCCCGGCCCAGGAACACGAAGTCCCCGGCGGGATCACGCTCGGCGAGGTCGCCGGTCAGATAGGCCCGCTCCCCGCTGGCGAGGGTGACGAACCGCTGCGCGGTCAGCCCGGGGTTGTTCAGGTAGCCGAGGGCGAGGTTCGTGCCGGTGATCGCCAACTCACCGGCACCGGTGGCGAGGTTCCTGTCGCTGTCCAGCAGCAGGTAGCCCGTGTTGCGGACGGGCCGGCCGATGCTCATCGGCGCCGATCGGGCGTGCGGTCCGTCGTAGAGCAGGGCGTAGCTGGAGCAGACGGTGGCCTCGGTGGGGCCGTACTCGTTTACCAGGGATACCGCTGGCAGCACACGGGCGTGCCGTTCGATCAGCACGGGGCTCCAGCGTTCGCTGCCGATCCCGACCGCCACCAGGCTGGCCGGTGGCCGGTGGGCTGCACGGTCCAGGAACGCCCCGTACAGCGACGCCGGGTAGATCAGGTGCGTGATGTCGTGCCGGTGGATCAGCGCCACGGTGGCGGCGACGTCGGCGAGCCCGCCCGGTGCGATGACCAGGGTGCCGCCGGACAGGATCGTCCAGAACAGCACGCCGGTGGTGAGGTCGAACGCCGGTGAGTGCAGCAGCGGCACCCGCCCCGCCGGCCCGTACCGGTCGACCCGGGCCGCCGTGGCGTTCAGCAACGCCTCACCCGACACCACCACACCCTTCGGTCTGCCGGTGGACCCGGAGGTGTAGATCACGTACGCCGGGTCCCGCGGCGCCACCTCGGCCGTGCTCACCTGCTTCTCAGGCGGGTGGCCGGTGATGCCGGCGGCATCACCGGCGGCGGAGGAGGTCAGGTCGAGGGGGGTCACGACCGGGGCGCGGGTCAACCCCCGCAGGCGTTGAGCACGTTCGCTGCTCGTCACGACCATCGACGGCCTGGACTCGTCGAAGATCTGACCCAGGTAGGTGTCGGGAGTGCCGGGATCCAGCGGCAGATACACCGCACCCGCGGCGGCCACGCCCATGACGGTGGCCACGAGATCGGGGGACCGATCGAGCACCACGGCCACGATCGGGCTCTGTCCCGCGGCCGGCGTCGCGGTGCGCACGGCTGCGGCGACACCGTGAGCGCGAGCGGCCAGATCGCGGTAGGTCCACGTGCCGGTCGGGGTGACGACCGCCGGTGTGAGCTCGTTGTCGCGGTAGGTCGCCTCCAATGCCTCCGTCAGGGTCGTTGCCGCGAGCGCTGGGGTGTGTCGGACGGTCACGATGGGCCTCCCGAGGTCAGGGCGGCGCGGACCTCGTCGATCCGCGATTGCAGGCCGACCCGGGCCGCCTGGTTGAGGCGCGGGCCGACGTGCCTGTCGAACGCCTCCAGGTAGGCCAGCCGGTCGACGGGCGGGGTATCGGGCTGGTCGAGGAACATCAGGTCGTGAGGGGTGATTGCGCGGACCGCGAACATCGGCGCCGGGCACCGCATCACCGGCAGGTGGCGGTTGTGGACGCCGCCGACGGTGCTCGTGGGGTGGAACTCGCCGAGCATCAGTCCGCGCTCGACGAACCACGGCCGTACCAGCCGGTGGCCGCCGTCGATGAAGGCGGCGGCGTTCTGCGCCGGCAGGTCGGGGAAGAAGCCCAGCAGCGCCGCCGACTGCCGCTGCTCCGGCGTGGCCAGGTCCTCGAACAGGTGCCCCAGCATCTTGCTGGCCTCGACCGCGTGCTCGGGTGACGCGCCGGTGAGGGCGATCGCGACCAACCACACCGTGTCGGTGCGCAGAGCGGGCGCCAGACGTGGACACACCGCGCCGGGCCGGCCCAGGTCGGGATGAGAGCGGGTGACGAACCGCGCCAACCACTCCAGGCCCTGCCGGTACATCGGGAACCGGGAGAACAGGTGCGCGGCATCGGCGGCGCTGGTCAGGGAGCCAGGCTCGACGCGGGCGAAGCCGTGCGACGTGCGCTGGCTCGGCATCCGCGCGGCCCTCACCGGACGCGCCCTTCCACAGGCGCCTCGCCCATGGGAAGGTCCACGCCCAGCGGCGTCCCGGAGAGGGCCCGTGACGTGTACCCATCGGGGCCGACGGGCAGGTCACCGATGATCGTCACCCGGTGCAGAACCCGCTCCACGCCGTCGAGGTGGTCGATGTCCGGGGCCGCCAGGTGTGCGGTGGACCGGTTGTCCCAGAACGCCACGGAACCCGGCTCCCAACCGAACCGCACCGTGTACTCCGGCCGCGTCACCTGGTCGAACAGCAGGCCCAGCAGCGCGCTGCTCTCGGCCGGGGACAGCCCGACGATCCGCGCGGTGCGCGACGGGTTGACGAACAGCGCCTTCTCGCCGGTCTCCGGGTGCACCCGGACCACCGGGTGCACCGCGACCGGCGCGTCGGGGCCGATCATGTCGAGGATCGCGCGGTCGACCGGATCGGAGGCAACCATCCGATAACCGGCGAAGAAGCTGTGCTCGGCCTTGAGCCCGTCGCACAACGTCCGCAACGGGGCCGACAGCCCCTCGTAGGCCGCCGCGAGGTTGGTCCACTGGGTGTCGCCGCCGAACGGCGGAACCGTTTCGGCCCGCAGGATCGACGCCGCCGGCGGGTTCACCACGTGGGACATGTCGGTGTGCCAGCCGGTTGTGCCGGAGGCCCACCGGAGGCGGTAGTGGGCTTCGTAGTCGACCCCGTACTGGTCCCGGTCGATCTGCGGAGAGATCGTCAGGATCTGCGGATACACGTCGAGGGAGGCGTTGCTCTGCGACCGGGATCGCACGGTCAGCGTCCCGAACCTCTGACCCAACGCGATGTGCGCGGCGTGGTCCAGATCCTGATTGCGGAAGAACAGCACCTTGTGAGCCAGCAAAGCGTCGCGCAGCGCCGCGATCAGCGGCTCGTCCAACGCGCCTGCGAGGTCGACGCCGTCGACGTACGCGCCGATGTGGCCGGCGGCCCGGCGCAGGGTGAGCATGTCGGCCGCATCCGATTTCGGCATCATCATTTCCCCTGTCCCATTGCTGTGCGACGTCCGGTTGACAATTCGATCGGCCGGCTTATAGCGGCGGTTATGGACAGCCGTGTGGCGCGTCCGCATTGCGCTCGCACCTTGTTCCCGGCTCCAGGTCGTCAGCCCGCAGTCGTCGCCACGGTTCTGAAGCCCGCTGGGTCACTGGCCTTGGCCGGTAGCAGCAGCGCCATCAGCCGGTGAGGTGCCGACCGTTCGCTGCGATATCAGCATCGGTCGTCGACTATCGCTGGGGCTAGACGGTGAGGCGGGGTGCCGGGTGCAACCGGCGTAGACACCGAAGAGGTGTACGACACCTGATCCATGCAGGACAGGCCGGACAAGACCTGAAAGCAGTGCTACCTTCGGGCACGCGAAAAAGCCACAAGGACTTGGAAGCGACATGACAGCGACGCACGAATCGCCGCTGCGGGCACATATGACTGCCCTCGGATGGAGCCCTGAACAGCTCATCGCCAGAATCAACGAGGTACGCCGTCAGCGCGGCGCGGCGGCCCTGCACGCGAAGACCGCCTACAAGTGGGTGCAGGGTCGCCAGCCGTCGACTGCGACCATGACCGACATCATTGCCGTCCTTCACCTGCATCGAGGCTTGCGTCTCACGCCCGCCGACTTAGGCTGGGACAGACCGGCCCGGCGGTCGCACGCTCTCGACGACCCCTACGCCGTCACCGCCCGGGAGCTGTTGCTGGCCAGCCAGGGAGACGACATGAAGCGCCGCAAGTTCGTACTGCTCACCGGATCCGCAGTCACCGCGTGCGCCCTGGACCTCCTACTGCCGGCAGGTGAGAGCCTCCAGCCAGCGCTCAACGGCGACCGCGTGTCCCAGTCACTACTGGCCAACATCGAGACATCCGTGCGACGCAGCCGCGAACTCGACGACACCGAGGGCAGCAGACCGGCGCTGCTGTGGGCCGGCGGACTGTGGAGCCTGCTCAGCCAAATCGTCACCCGATGCTCCTACGGCGATACCGAAGGACGACAACTCCACCGCCTCTACATCGAAATGTCCGAGACATACGGTTGGATGCTCTTCGACGCCGCCGAACACGCACGCGCCCAACGGGTCTACCTGACCGGACTCCGGGTAGCCCGCGAAGCGAGCCCTGACCCCGCCCTGCACCAGGCCACCGCGAACCTGCTCGCCTCCACCGCCTACCAGGAATCCTGGCTGGGCCACCACACCGAGGCGGCCACCCTGATCGCGACCGCCGCCACCCGCAACCCCGACACGCTGCCGAACCGCGTTCGCGCCGTGATCGCACAACGGGAGATCACCATCGCCGGACGCCGAGGCGACGTCGACGGAGTCGAACGAGCCAGCACCCACGCCCACGAACAACTCCAGGACGCCAGCCACGACGATCAGCCCTGGTGGACGGAATGGCTGACCCCGACGGCCGTCGACGGGGCGACCGGCCGAGCATGGCTGGCCCTGCGCAAACCCGACCACGCCACCTCCTACCTGACACAACGCGCGAACACCGCGACGAACGCATACCCGAGGGACCGCCTGCTCGCCCTCTGCGACCTGGCCAACGCCCGGCTCCGGGCAGGCGACCCAATCGCCGCCTGCGAGCCGCTCGACCACGCACTGGACGTAGCCACAACAGTCGACTCACCCCGGGTATCCACATACCTGCAGAACGTGGTCCGGCAGCTCCGCGACGCGCGATGCAGCCACCCACAGGCACGTGACGTGCTGATGAAAGCGGCAAGCTGACCACCTCGTGCACGGTTGCGGGCGCGCCGAGACGCCGACCCGGGCGATCGAGCCGTAGGGTGCGACGGCGTGACGGGCATGAACACGCTCCAGACGACAGGTATGACCGGGCCGTCGGCGTACGAGGTGGAGGTCAAGTACCGGATCGGTGATCTTGCCGCGTTGGAGGCGGCCCTCACGGTGCGTGGTGTCGTCCTGTCGGCGCCGGTTGAGCAGGATGATCAGGCGTACGCGCCGGTGGGCTGGGAGTACGGCCAGTCGAAGATCGGGGTGCCGTTCGCCCGGCTGCGTACCGAGCGGGGGCGGCATCTGTTGACGGTGAAGACGCCGGTGGCCAACGAGTTGTCGTGTGTCGAGCACGAGACCGAGGTGACGGATCGGGAGCAGATGGACGCCGCGATCCGGCAGATGGGTTTCTACCCGACGGTCCGCATCCGCAAGGCCCGCCGCACGGCCACGCTCGGGCTGATGTCGCTGTGCGTCGACGAGGTAGACGGCATCGGGGCGTTTGTGGAGATCGAGCGGATCGTCACCGACAGCGAGGCGGGTGAGCGGATCCAGGCCGAGCTTGACGGGTTCGCCGCCACTCTGGACGTGTCCTTGGAACGCACCACCGACACGTACGACTCGCTGATCCGAGCGGCACGGGCGGAGGTTTAGAAGAGGGTCGCCGGCTCGATCATCGAAGGAATGGGGCCTACGTCGAGCGCGTCGACCTGCAGGTCCAGGTCGAGGGTGACCGCCGCGTGGTCGGTGAGGCGCTGTTCGCGGGGCTCCTGCAGGTAGCTGCCGCTGCGTAGCCGATCGCGCAGCGCCGTGCCGACGTGCAGGTAGTCGAAGCGGTAGCCGTTGCCGGCCCGACCGAACCAGCTGTGCTGCTGAACTCCAGGGGCGAGGTGGTCGTGGACGTCGGTGAGCCCGGCGGCGGTCAGCGCGTCGAACAGGTCGTACTCGAACGGCAGCCACACCCCGGGGTAGGTGGGCTGGTGATCGCGGGGGATGACGTTGTAGTCCCCGCCGAGGACCAGGTGCGCACGTTCGCCGGCCGTCAGGTCGCCGATCACGGTGACAAGGGAGGCGACGAAGGCCCGTTTGCGTTCGACCTTGGCGGGGGCGCGGTCGCTGGAGGGCACGTAGACGCCGAGGACGGTGACCGGCGGGTCGGTGTGGACGGTGGCGGCGACGGCCCGGCCGGGGATGCTGAGTCCGGCGGTGATGTCTGGGCGGGCGGTGGTGGGGATCCGGCTGATCATCGCGGTGCCCCGGTCGCCGGGCAGCGGCGGGTGGTGGACCTGGTAGCCGGCGCGGCGGAAGTGGTCGAGCAGGTGGGCGGTGCCGTCGCCGCCGCTGGTCTCGGTGAGCAGGAAGATCTGCTCAGGGCGGCCGGAGAGCCAGCGCAGCAGTGCGTCGGCGCGCCGCCGGGAGGTGGCCTGAATGTTCAGGGTCAGGATCGATAACACGGCGTCGAGTCTTCACGCCGCAGGAGTGCGGGCGAGCAACGGGGCCAGCGTGTCGAGGATGGCGGAGACGACCTGTTCGGGGGTTCGGCCGCAGCAGTCGATCATCGCCTGGTGCCACGACTGGCGGTCGAGGAAGTCGAACGCCTGCTGGTAGAGCTGCAACTCGCGTTGCGGGGTGCCGGTGGCCTCCAGCCGGGTCAGCCGGCGGCGCGCGGCGAGCCGGCCTGCGATGACCTGCGGGTCGTCGACCAGGTAGAGGGAGATGGCGGGCTGCAGGACGTACCGGTTGTAGCTCCAGATCTCGCGGAGGTCGACCGCGTCGACGCGTTGCAGCACCAGCGAGGACTGGACGTACCGGTCGGTGACGACGATGCCGCCGGCGTCGAGGGCGGGGATGATCTCGTCTTCGATGTGCGTGGTGCGGTCGGCGGCGATCGCGAGGGCGAGGGCCCGGCCGTGCAGGACAGCCTCGGCCTCACGTAGCAGGTCTCCCAGGCGGGTGCGGGTGGGCTCGGTCGTCAGGTGCACGGGCTGGCCGGTGCGGTGGCGTAGCCGCTCGGCCAGCAGTCTCGCGATGGTGGTCTTGCCGACGCCGTTGGGTCCCTCGACCGCGATCAGCACGGCGGTTCAGGCTCCGGTGGGGGCGGTCGGGATCAGCGGGAGCCGGATCGCCTCGGGTGGGCACTGCTCGGTGTCCGGCGCGCCGATGCGCTGCCCGGCGGCGATCACCGCGGCGGGGCAGCCCTTGCCGCAGGAGTCGTTCAACGCGCACGCCCCGCAGGTCGGGTTGGCCCCGACCTGGTAGCGGTCGTGGAAGCGGTACCGGTCGAGGGCGTCGGTGATCTCCCCGTCGAGGATGTTGCCGATCAGGAACTCGCGGTCGGCGTGCCGGGACTGGGGTGTGCGGGCGGCGAAGACGAGGTAGGGGCAGACGGCGGTGTCGCCGTCGGCGAAGACGTAGATCAGGGTGCCGGCGTCGCAGCCGGACAACGGCAGGGTGTCGTTGGGGAACCGGATCGGCACCAGCTCGATGCGGTCGGCCAGGGCGGCGGTGGCTGCGGCGATCGCCCGCATCATCTCCTCGGGCGCGGCGAGCCGGCCGTGGGACTTCACGCCCCGGCCGAAGCTCGACAGCGGGTTCATCAGCACGTACGCCGCGCCGAGGTCAGCGGCGAACGCGCACAGCTCGGTGAACTCCCGCGGGCGGGTGAGCACGTTCGGCGTGGACAGGATCCCGTGCAGCAGGCCCGCGTCGGCGAACCGTCGCGTGGTCTGCCGGGTGACGGCGAAGGAGTCGCGGCTGCCCCGGAACCGGCCGTGCGAGGCGGGCCGGAAACCGTCGAAGCTGACGTTGACCCGCACGTTACCCAGCTCGGCGAGGGCGGTGATCTGTTCGTCGCTGGTCAGGGTGGCGTTCGTGCAGATCTTGACGGGCAGGTCCATCCGCGCCGCCGCGGCGCAGATCTCCAGCAGGTGGGGGTGCGCGAACGGTTCGCCGCCGGTCAACGTCAACCGGGTCACCCGGGCCCGCCGCAGCCGGGGCAGCACCACCTCGACCATCTTCTGGAGCGCGATGTCCGTGCCGGTTTCGGTGGAGGACACAAAGCAGTGGGCGCAGTGCAGGTTGCACCGCTCGGTGATCTGCACCAGCGCCTTGCGCTCACCGTCGTCGACGGACGTGCGGAAGTAGCAGGAACTGGCGTGGGTCTCGACGACCAGACGTTTACTCATGAACCCTCCCAGCGCCGACCCGCTCGCAGGAGGCGCCGAAACCGCTTCGCCTACCTCGCGGGACTCCCTCGTCCAGTAGGCCGGCATCTACTCGTGTCGAACACCCTCGACGCCGATAACCGACACCGACCAGGTCGGGGCGACTGCCGGAATCCGCGCCAATTCCTCGCGTCGGCAATGTTCGACGCCCAATCGCCGACCAAGACTGAACTCCGGCGGTACTGATCACCACGACGCCACGGCCCATCAGGTCCGGCGCTGGCCAGCTACTGCCAGAGCCCGCCGGGTCCCCACCGTCGGCGGAGCCGCTGGCAACGTCATCTGCGACTCAGGGAGGCAGGGTGCGACTCGACGCGTCGGACGGAGGTCCGTCTGGGGCTGGCCTGCCCGCTCGCCTGGTGTGGGTGTGTGTGGCACTGGCCGCTGGGGTGGCGGCGATCGCCCTGGGCACGGCTGCATGGGCGCTTGCGCAGTCACCGGGACCTGTTCCGACGGCGGCCGGCCTTGCCCTGGTGTGCGCGGCGGCGGCCAGCATAGCGATCACTGCCGGCGCGGCCGTGTGCGTTCATCGACTCGCCCGAGCGCATGTCCGCACCAGGGTGAGCGCCTCACCTGCCGCGGGCCAGCCCGTGGTGGGGCAGCAGGTGGAGGTGTACGTCGGCCTCGCCCGTCGGCTGCAGGGCTTGGTGCACCGGGAGATCCAACTGCTGGATGTCCTGGAGGCGCAGGTCGAGGACCCCGACCTGCTCAAGGGTTTGTTCCAGGTCGACCACCTCGCGACCCGCATCCGCCGTTACGCGGAGAACCTCGCCGTGGTCGGTGGGGCGGTGCCGCGGCGGCAGTGGAGCCGGCCGCTACCGCTGGTCGAGGTACTCCGCTCGGCGATCGCCGAGGTGGAGCAGTACGCGCGGGTGCGGGTCGTGCCTCCGGTCGAGGGAACGGTACGCGGCCACGCGGGCGCCGACGTGGTGCACCTGCTCGCCGAGCTGGTCGAGAACGCGACCGCGTTCGCGCCTCCCCACACTGAGGTGACGGTACGTGCCCGGCGGGTGGCACTCGGCGTGGCGGTTGAGGTGGACGACCGCGGTCTGGGGATGCCGCATCCGGAGCAGGACCGGGTGAACGCGCTGTTGGCGGACCCGGGCCGGGTGGACGTCGGTGACCTGCTGCGCGACGGCCGTATCGGGGCGTGGGTGGTCTCGGCATTGGCCCGCCGGCACGGCATCACCGTCAAGCTGCAGAGCAACGTCTACGGCGGCCTGCAGGCGGTGGTGATCCTGCCGACACCCCTGCTCGGGGACCGAACCGCCGGCCACCCGCCGGCTGTGGAGGCCGGCCGGATGCCACCGCGCGGCGAGCCGACAGGGACGGCGACCCCGCCCTCGCCCATCGGCGCTCGCCACCACCCACCTGCGCCGCCACCAGCGCTGACACGGGTCGCGTCACCTGCGAAGGCGCCCGTGCCCCGCGACGGTGCCGCGGTCGGACAGGCGCCCAGGGAAGCCGGCGCCGCGGGTCCGCTGCTGCCGCGCCGGACTCGGCAGGCGCATCTGGCGGCCCCGTTAGGGCGGAGCCGCCCGGGGGCGGTGAACCAGCCGGCTGGTGATCACGACCCGACGCTGATGGCCGACTTCCTGCGCGGGGCCAGTTCCGACAGCGGCGAGCCGCCCGCCGCGCGTACTGTCCCGCGCCACTGACTGTTGATAGGAGAAGGAGTTGTCTGCGATGACCGGTACGTCTGGCCAGGAACTGGCGTGGCTGCTGTCCGGGTTGGTCGAGCGGGTGCCGCACACCCGCAGCGCGCTGCTGCTGTCCTCCGACGGGCTGCCTCGCGCCGTTCACGGACTGGCCGACGACGACGCGGACTACCTGGCGGCGATCGCCTCCGGGCTGTTCTCCCTGACCCGCAGCGCCGGACAGATGTTCAACGGGGGTTCTGGTGTGCGGCAGGTGGTGGCCGAGCTCGACGAGACGCTGCTGTTCGTCACCGCGGCGGGCGAAGGCGGGGTGCTGGCGGTGCTGGCGGGCCGCCAGGCCGACGTCGGCGTGCTCGGCTACGAGATGTCGCAGATGGTCAAGAGCGTCCGACCGTATCTGGCGACACCGGCCCGAAGCGGCGCACCGTCTCCCGTCCCGTCATGACCTCCCGCAGCGCGCATCGAGAGACGTGGCTCGACGAGGCGGCCGGGCGCCTGGTGCGCCCCTACACGGTCAGCGCGGGACGGACCCGCCCCACCACGGCGATGGACCTGTTGTCGTGGGTGGTCGCCACCGGTGTGCGTCCCCGAGGGCGGTTGGAGCCGGACCACGACGTGGCGCTGGGCCTGTGCGGCGTGGCGACCACGGTCGCCGAGGTGGCCGCCCGGATGAGGCTGCCGGCCGCGGTCACGAAGGTGGTGCTGTCGGACCTTGTCGCAGTCGGCGCGGTCCTGACCCGCCCACCCAGCCCGGCCGCCGACCCCACCGACCGATCGATCCTGGAGAAGCTCCTTGTCGGCCTCCAACAGCGACTCTGACTGGGCGCCGAACGCGCTCAAGGTGTTGGTCGCCGGCGGGTTCGGGGTCGGGAAGACCACCTTCATCACGGCCACCAGCGAGATCCCGCCGCTGCGCACCGAGGAACTGCTCACCACCGCCAGCGTCGGCACCGACGACCTCGCCGGGATAGCAGCGAAGACGACCACCACGGTGGCCCTGGACTTCGGTCGCATCACCATCGACCGCGACAGCGTGCTGTACCTGTTCGGCGCGCCCGGGCAGGACCGGTTCTGGTTCCTGTGGGACGAACTGAGCCACGGCGCCCTCGGCGCGGTGGTGCTGGTCGACACCCGCCGCCTGCCGGACTGCTTCGCCGCCGTGGACTTCTTCGAGTCCCGCGGCATGCGGTTCCTGGTTGCCGTCAACGAGTTCGACGGCGCCTACCGGCACCACCCGCAGGAGGTGCGCGAAGCCCTCGGCCTGCCGCCCGCGGCACCGATCGTGATGTGTGACGCCCGCGACCGGTGGTCCGCGACCACCGTCCTGGTGACACTCGTGCGGCACCTGCTCGCCGCTCCCTCTCCCACACACGCCAGCTCCGCACCGACCGAGGTAGGTGATCGCGCATGACCAGCGACAACTTCGAACCCCCACCCCTGACTCCGCCCGACCCGGAGGCACCCCAGCGGCTCCACCGGCTGCGGGCGCTCGGTCTCGGCAGACCGGAGCGGGAGTTCGACGACTTCGCCCGCAACCTCGCCGACGTCACGGAGATGCCGTGGGCGATGGTGAACTTCCTCGACGAGAACGGCCAGTTCTTCGCCGGCCTCTACACCGGCCGGACCACGCAGCCCGGCGTGTCGGCAGCGGCCACGCCCCTCGAAACCGGTCGCCGGATGTCACGAGACCAGGGATTCTGCCCGCACGTCGTGCACCGGCGACGCGCGCTGGTCCTCGACGACGTCTGTTCCTACCCGCGGTTCGCCGGCAACCCGGTCGTCGACCAACTCGGCATCCGCACCTACATGGGCGCCCCGCTCATCGACCACACCGGCACCACCCTCGGAACGATCTGCGTGGTCGGCACCGAATCCCGCACCTGGGGACAGCAGGGACTCACCACCATCAAGACCTGGGCGGCCGAGCTGTCCGCACGGATCAGCCAGCGAGAACACCACCCCCGGTAACGGGCCCACAGCCCGACAGCCCTGATCGCGCCCCCGCGCACGAGACATCCTTCGTCGCCTCGCTGCCCAGACCGGCAGCTCACATCCCAGGAACTGCTGGTGACCCCGCCACGGCCCTGCCCATGGCGTAACCCACCGCCACCGACGGACACCGTTGGCGACCCACGAGGAGAGCGGCAGATGGTCGACGGCTACCACCTCACCCCCCGCCACACCCGACTGCGGGACACGGTCCGAGCGTTCGCCGAGGCCGAGGTCCGGCCCCGCATCACGGAGCTGGAGGCGGACCGCAGCGTGGCGCAGGACCTGTCCCGGCAGATCGCCCGCCAAGGATGGCTCGGCGCCACGATCGACCCCACCTACGGAGGCCTCGGACTCGGTCACCTCGCCAAGACACTCATCATCGAGGAGCTGTCCCGGGTCTCGGCCGCCATGGGCGCCATGCTCCAGGCATCCCAACTCGGCACCGCGAAGATCATCCACTTCGGCAGCGAGGCGCAGAAACAGACCTGGCTGCCCGCCATCGCCGCCGGCGCCTGCCTGCCCACCATCGCCGTCACCGAACCCGGATCCGGCAGCCACGTCCTCGGTATCACCACCACCGCCGTGCGCGACGGCGACGACTACCTCCTCACCGGCACGAAGACCTTCGTCGGTAACAGCCACATCGGTGATCTGCACGGCGTCGTGGCCCGCACCGGCCCCGGCTCCCGTGGGCTGTCCGCGTTCCTCGTCGAAGCCGACCGGCCCGGCGTGCGTCTCACCCCGCACCAGCCGAGCATGGGCCTGCACGGTTTCAGCTTCGGCGAGATCGTCTTCGACAACTGCCGTGTCCCGGCGGCGAACCGGCTCGGCGCCGAAGGCGACGGCCTCGACGTGGCCTACTCCTCCAGCGTCCTGTACGGCAGACCCAACCTCACGGCCGTCGCCCTCGGCATCCACCAGGCCGTCCTCGACATCACCGTCGCGTACGCGACCGGCCAGCGCCGCTACGGCAAACCCCTGGCCGAGCTGCCCACGGTGAAACAGCGCATCGGCGCCATCCAGTCCCGGCTGATGACCGCCCGCCTGGCCGCTTACCACGCCGTACACCTGCTCGACAGCGGGCGGCCCTGCGACGCGGAACTTGTCAACGCCAAACTGGTCAACGCCGAACACGCGATCGACTCCGCCCGCACCGCGATGGAGATCCACGCCGCGCACGGCCTCCACCCCGCCCAGTCGCCCATCGAACGCTACTTCCGCGACGCCCTGCACATCGTCGCCCCCGCCGGCACCTCGGACATCCAACTTCTCCGACTGGCCGAACACGCCCTCGGCACCACCAACCAACCCTGGTCAACCCGGTTCCACTCCTCCGTTCCCCCGCGGAGGCGAAAGCGTGGCGAGGTGAAGCCCACGCCGCGGGCAGGAACGAGCGCAACGGGGTCCATCGCATGCTGACCAACTCCCGCACCCTCGTCAGCGACCAGCCCACCGACACGCTGCCGGTGCTGGCGGCGTACCTGCACACGCGACTCGGCACGACGCCGCCACGACCACTCGAGGCCATCAGCTTCGACGTCGACGACACACTCGTCGACGCCAGCAGCAGCCTGGCTCACGGCGTGCGGGCGGGAGCCCAACTCGCGGCCACCCTCACCTCCCGCGTCGACCCAGGCGCACTGATCGACGCCTACCACGCGGCATTCGCCGCCCACTGGCGGCATCCCGCCGCAGCGGGCGCCTGCGGCCTGCAAGACCTTCGTCGACGCGTCTGGCGGACAGCTCTGCGGAGCGTGGGCGTCACGCTGGACACCAGCGACCTGGACCGTGTGGTACACACCTGCGTCGGCGCCCAGCTCGCCATGATCGCCCCGGACCCGGAACTACGTGGCCTCCTGCGAGAGCTGACCGACCTGGTGCCGGTAGCGGTCTGCAGTAACGGGCACCGTGCCTCGGTCCAGCGGAAGCTGGACAAGGCGGCTCTCACCGAGTTCGTCACGGCCATCGTCTGCGGTCCGGACAGCGGCCTCGCGAAGCCCGACCCCGGACTCTTCCACGCGTGCAGCCGAGCGCTGAACGTCGACCCGAGCCGGTTTCTCCACATCGGCGACAGCTGGCACGCCGACGTCGAAGGCGCCCTCGCCGCCGGCATGGTCCCGATCTGGATCACCCGCCAGCCGGCGGCCACCGCGCCGCAACCACCAACCGTGCCCTCGTATCCCACCGTCACCCACGCCATCCGCGACCTCCTGCAGCTTCTCTCTCCGGCACCGCCGGAACGCAGCCACGGCTAGCTGACCCGGCCAGCCCCGCGGCACGGGCCGATCAGCTCCTCCGTCACGTCCAGACAACCGACGATGAGGCAACAGTCATGACTCCACTCGACGCGCAGACCCTGCACCGGCGCAGGGGCAACCCGTGGCGTCCGCCACTGCTGGTCGCCCTGGTCGCCGTCACCATCGCCCTGACGGCAGTCATCGCATATCCGGTCCGCACCGGAGGCGACCGCCCGGGCGCCGAGCCGGCGGTGATCCCCGCAGGCCTCAGCACCGTCCCCGGCGGCACGCCGGCCGCAGCCGTCATCACCGCACCGTGCCTCGCGCAGTTGGCCGACACGCTCGCCACGGCGGCCAACGCCAGCCGTTCGGCCAACGCCACCCCGGCGAGCCCCGCCGCGTACACCCGCACACACACTCGGTCCTGGGCCGCGCAGGACACCATGATCCCGTCGGGGACCAGCAGCCGCACGATCATCATCACCGAGACGTGGCAGTGGCGGGCCGCTGACGGGTCCGGTCGCACTGTCAGCACCACACCCGGCTCCGCCAGCCACACCGTCACCGACCATCCCGCCGGGGGAATCCCCGCACCGCTCCCCGAGCCGACCCCCACCGACCCGCACACCCTCGCCACCCACCTCGCCGCAGCCCAGCCGCCCGAGATGGGCCCGCAGTGGATCATCCGCGCGGTCGTGGACGTTCATCTCACCCAACACCCCGCCCCGGCCACCCGGATCGCCCTGCTCCGGCTCCTCGCCACCGCCGAGGCCGTCATCTGCCAGGGCACGGCCGCAGACCGGGCCGGCCGGGCCGGTATCACCGTCGCCGTCGAACACCGACAGGCCCGCGACACCCTGATCATCGACCGAGCCGGCGGGGTCCTCGCCCACGAGAGCACCGACCTCGGCCCGCCACCCGGCATGGACAAGAACGCACCACACCTGCGCTCATACACCCTCATCGTCGACCGCTCCCACGAACCCACGATCGACACGGCACAGGCCACGCGATGACCCGAACCCGGACCGGCGCGCTGCTGCTCGCCGTGTCACTTCTCCTCACCGCCTGCGCCGGACCGCCCGTCGAGGTGAACCCCACGCCGCCGGGGCCGACAACGCCCCCGAGCAGTACCCCACCGGTCCCGGCCGGACCGGTCCTGACCCGCCTGGCCGGCACCCTCGCCGACGCACCCGCTGACACCACTCGTGGCGACTTCCAGTACGTCGAGCGCCGCACCTGGTACCGCGACGTCATCGGGCCACCCGGCCCGACCGGATGGCCCGAACGGGTCCGCGTCGACCAGCTGTGGCGTACCGACGATGCCGCCGACGGGCGGCTGGTCAGCGTGCACGTCGAGAGCGGAAGCTGCATCCCCGACGGCGGAAGCGGCAGCTGGGCCGGCCGGACCGGGGACCGGTTCGACCAGCCACCACCGAGACAACCCGACGCTTTGCGTACCCATCTGCTCATCGCGGGCGGTCCCGGTGAGACCCGCCCCCAGGACATCGTCGGTGGCATCGCGATGCTCTACGAACGGCACGCGCTCACCCGGCCGGTTCGGGCCGCGGTCCTGCGGCTCCTCGCGGAGCAGCCCGGTCTCCTCGCGCAGAGCGGCGTCACCGACCGCGTCGGGCGCCCCGGCATGGATGTCATCCTCCCGTACACCAACCGCTCCGGCGTGCCGTGGCGCGACATCCTCACCATCGACGAGCACAGCGGGATCCTCCTCGCCGCCCACAGCGTCCTCGCCGGCCCCATCCCACCCCAGGACCCGCGCCTGGGACCCGACTTCCCAGCGGTGATCATCGCCGAAGCGGCCAGCTACCGGCTCTACGTCGACAGCCGCCGCACCCCGAACACCCACACCCCGGCGGCCGGCTGCCAGCACCCCACCCTCCGGGCAGGCGCAGGACAACGTCTCGCAGCGGTGGGCGGGGATTACGCCCGTCCGGATCTTCGGCCCCCTGGCGGCTCCTCGCGCCCGGATCAGGGTGTCGACCCGGTTGCGCTGGGGCTGCGCAGTCCCCGCAACCCATCGGTCGGAACGCGCCGGAGGAGGGCCCGACGGTGAGCGGCTCACGACCGGTCGGGAAGCTGCCGCCGCTGCGGGACTACCAACAGGAGGCCGTCGAGGCGATCGTGAAGGGTCAGGCCGAGGGTGGTCGTGGCCAGTTCCGGGCCGCCTGCGGTAGCGGCAAGTCACTTGTCGCGGTGCACGCCGCCGTACGGCTGTGCCCGACCGGGCTGGTGGTGGTGGCCTGCCCGTCGCTGCCCCTGCTCGCGCAGACCCTGACGGTGTGGGCCGCCGCCGGCATGGCGGCGCAGGTACTCGCGGTGTGCAGCGACGACACCATCGCCGACACGGCGGTGCACACGACCGACCTTCACTGTCCGGTCACCACCCGGCCGGGCGAGATCGCGGACTGGGTCCGACGAACCCCCACCAACCGGATGCGGCTCATCCTGGTCACCCACGCCTCCGCCGCGTTGGTGGGTGAAGGGCTGCACGCCGCCGACACCTTCGCGAGTCTGTTGGTCATCGACGAGGCGCACCACACCGCCGGATGGCCCGGCAAACACGTCGCCCTCGTGCACCGTGACGAGCACCTGCCCGCCACCCGACGGCTGTACATGACCGCCACACCACGAGTGCTCAGCGCACGACGCCGCGCGGGCCGTCGCGGTGAGGACGTGTTGTCGATGGACGACGCGGACACCTTCGGCCCGGTCCACTACGACTACCCGTTCGCGAGCGCGATCGCCGATGGCTGGCTCGACGACTACCGCATCGTGGTCATCGGGGTGACCTCCGCGGAAGCACTGTCGAACCTGCGTCGCCTCGACCCCCACGCCGTCGTCCGTGCGGGGGCGGCGCCGCTGCGCACCGCGGTGGTGCAGACCGCGCTCGCCCGCGCCGCCGCCGAGTTCGGCCTTCGCCGGATACTGGTCTTCACCCCACGGGTGGCCCAGTCCCAGGAGTTCTCCCGCACCCTGCCGGCCACCCTGACGGCCCTGCCCGAGCAGGACCGCCCGAAGGGCCGCCTGACCGTCGGACACGTCGACGGCACCCAGACGATGACGCAGCGGCAGATCCACCTGGCCCACCTCACCGACCCGCCCGAGGACGGCTGGACGGTGATCTCCAACTCGCGGTGCCTCGGCGAAGGCGTCGACGTGCCCGCCGTCGACGCCGTCGTCTTCACCGCCCCGAAGGAGTCCGAGCCCGACGTCATCCAGGCCGTCGGCCGGACACTGCGCCGCAACCCCGCCGGGTCCGGCATCGCCACCATCCTCCTGCCGGTCCTGCTGCCTGACGACCCGGCCGAGACCACCAGCGACCTGAACGCGGACCTGACCGAATGGACCACCCTGCTGCAGGTACTGCGCGCGCTGCGCGCCCACGACCAGGGCCTGGCCGCCGACCTCGACAACCAGCGCACCAAGCTGTCCACGGGCGCCGCGACGCTGCCGCCGCGACTGCTCGTCCGCCTCCCCGACGGCTACGCCTCCGAGGACCTGCTACGCACGCTCACCGTGCGGGTGCTGGAGGAAACCACCTCGGAATGGCTCGTCGGGTACGCCGCCCTGCGCGCGTTCCACGCCGAGCACGGACACCTGCGGGTGCCCGCCGGACACGTCAGCCACGGGGTGCGACTGGAACGCTGGGTCGCCCGGCAACGCGCCGAGCACGAGGCACACAGGCTTCCCCAGGACCGGGTCCAGCACCTCAACGACATCGGCTTCGACTGGACACCCATGACGCGGGCCTGGGAACGGGGCATCGCCGCCGCCAGCGCGTTCCACGTCAACACGGCCACCTCGACGTGCCCACCGGCCACGTCATCGACGGACTCGACCTCAACCTGTGGCTAGGACAACAGCGCCGCTACCACCGCAAGAACACCCTCCCCGACAACCGGGTCGCCGCCCTCACCGCCCTCGGAATCGACTGGACCGCTAGACAGCGCTCCTACGAGGTCGGCTTCGCGGCCCTGCAGCACTTCCACACAACCCACGGCCACATCCAGGTCCCCTACGGCATGACCGTCAACGGCATCAACCTCTACGACTGGCTCGCCGCCCGACGCACCGACCACCGACTCGGACGCCTCAACGACGACCGCACACGTGCCCTGGAAGCACTCGGCATGCACTGGTCAATCCGCGACGCCGTTTGGCACCGCAACCTCGCCACCGCTACCACGTTCACCCACCGCGAAGGACACCTGCTCCCGCGCAGAGGCCACCGCGAAGGCGACATCGACCTATCCCGGTGGATCCACACCCAACGCATCGCACGACGCGACGACAACCTCCCCCGAGACAAGATTGCCGCCCTCGACGCCATCGGCATGCAATGGGAGATCCCCAGCGGCTGGACCGGAGTACACCACCTCACCGCGAACCGAAACCGCCGCACCAGCAGCGACAACGGGTGTCCCGACGACAACGAGCCCTCCGAACCTCGTCCCGCACCGCACCGTCCAGGCGGGCCGGCTCTGCGCCCACACCCCCACGTTGTGCCCGGCCCCACGGGGCATTCGCGCCAGTCAACGCCATCCACCACTCCCGAAGGGACCCACCTATGACGCGCCTGCTGATCGCGACCTACAACTACGAGGCGGGCGGCTACCGCGACGGAGCCTTCAACATGCGGCCCCTGCAACAGACGTTCGCCGGCCTCGACACTCCGCCTGCGATCATCCTGTTCTGCGAGGCCAAGCACTACCGGCGAAACCAACATGAGGGCTTACGCCTGGCGGAGAAAACCCTCACCGAGGCACTCCACGCCCCCTACACCGGCCTCCTCGGCACCAGCCAACACGGACCCATCCCACCCGCCATCTTCTACAACACCTACCTCGTCACCCACCTGGCCTGGCCAGGCGACGACCCCCACGACCCCGACGTCTTCCCCGACAAACGCAACGTCGGCCGCTTCCGCACCAACGCCACCGGGGCCGAGTTCGGCGCCTAGGTCGCCCACTTCAACTCCCGCAGCGGCACCGCCCGCCTCGACGAAGCGAAACTCCTCGACTGCTACGGCAACGACCCGCTCCCCTTCATTGGCGGCGGAGACCTCAACTCCACCGCCAGCGGCCCGCATTTCCCCCAACGAAACTGGCACACCGCGAACCACCACACCCGCACCCACAAAGGCAAGCGGATCGACGACGGCACCCCCGAAGGACACTGGGAAGCCGACACCGCCGCCCTCGACCACCTCATCGGCCGATGGGATCCCACCGCCAACCGCCGACTCGACGGTGCCGGCTACCACGCCATCGCCGAACTCACCTGGCTCGCCAACCCCGACCTCGCCATCGCGCCCACCGTCATCGACAAGCCCGGTGAAGGCGGCCCCGACCTCATCGACTACCTCCTGGTCAACAAGACCATGCGCCCACACGTCATCCCCAACAGCTACCAGGTCCACATCCCCGACGGGCCACCGTTCCCGTCCGACCACCACCTCGTCACCGCCGAGATCGACATTTGACCGACCGGGGCGGCAGCCGACCCCCTCCCAGGTCGGACGCGATAGCGTCTCACCTCCAGTGCGAGCTTCGACCGAAGTTCCGGTGAAGGCGATCGCCCTGGTGAATGAGCGTTTCTGTCGTACCCCTTGGCTAGATTCCTCGCAGGCCGCTGGCATCGGTGCCAGGCGGATGTGTTGTTGTCGAGGAGGAGCCCGTGCGCCTCTCGCGGGTGTACATCAGATTCTTCAAGTCGTTCAACTTCGACTACGAGCGCCGGGCCAACGAGAGGGCCCAGCGCCAGCCGTGGGAGGTCCTGCCGGAAGGCTGGTATCCCCACGTGCGCCTCGACGTCGAACCGCAGATCACCGCGATCGTCGGGGCGAACGAGTCCGGCAAGAGCCACCTGCTCGACGCCATCGAATGCGTGATGGGCGTCCGTGAGGTCACTCGCAGCGACTTCTGTCGCTACTCGCAGCTGTTCTCGGTCGAGACCGACGAGGTCCGGGTACCCGACGTCGGTGCTGTCTTCACCGTCACCCGGCAGGCCGACGCTGAGACCCTTGCGACACTCGAAGTCACCAGGGAGGTGGGCCAGACCTTCCTGTTCATGCGGCCAGGCCACGGACACCCCTTTATCCTCGCCGACGAAGACCTCGTCGAACTCGACGATCCGGCCAAGGTGAAAGCCCTCGAAGCCATCCTGCCGCAGGTCCTGCGGTTTTCCACCAGCATCGCCGTGCCCGACAGCGTGCCGATCGCGTCACTGTGGGGCGGCCGGCTGGGCAACCTCGCCGACCGTCGCGTCCGGGGAGAATTCCTCGACGCCGCAGAGGAAGCCGCCGACGACGCCGACGTGCCGGCCTGGGGTCAGCGCCTGTGGGGGTTCTTCCGCCGCTCCACTCCGACGACGGAGAGCCGTGAGCAGAAGCGTCAGCGTGAAGCGCAGGCGTTGGCCAAGAAGTTGGTCGTCGATGTTGCCCGCGTCGACGAGAGCATCTTCAAGGAGCTCCAGAAGGCCATTATCGAAGGCAAGGAAGGCGAGGTCAGTGGCCTCGAAGGCAAGATCAACGAAAGCCTCGCGCGGCATCTGAACCTGTCGCGCTGGTGGAGCCAGGACAGCGACTTCCAGCTCCGGGTCACCACTCGGGAACGCGAACTTGTCTTCACCATCCGCGACCGCACCGGAGCGGAGTACTCCTTCGGCGAACGCAGCCGCGGCCTGACCCACTTCCTCGCCTACTTTGTCCAGCTCAAAGCCCACCGGCCGGCCGGGGACCGCGACGAGATCCTGCTCATGGACGAACCCGACGCCTACCTGTCGAACTCCGGGCAGCAGGACCTGCTGCGGGTGCTGGAGAACTTCGCGATTCCCGACGACCGCGTCCGCGCCGACCAGGTCATCTATGTCACCCACTCACCCTTCTTGATCAACAAGAACGCCGCAGAGCGGCTGAGGGTCCTCGACAAGGGCACCCAAGAAGAGGGCACCCGCGTCGTCCGCGACGTTGCCCGCACCCACTACGAGCCGCTGCGCTCCTCACTCGGCAGCTACGTGGCCGAAACCGCCTTCATCGGCGGCAAAAACCTCATCGTCGAAGGATCCGCCGACCAGGTGATGCTGGCCGGAATGTCCAACGCTCTGCGGATCCGGCGGCCCGACGTCGCCCGGATGCTGGACCTCAACGAAGTCACGATCGTGCCGGCCGGCAGCGCTGACAGCGTCCCCTACATCGCCTACCTCGCACGCGGACGCGATCCGATCAAGCCCCCGTGCGTCGCGCTTCTCGACGGTGACAGCGCCGGCCGGATGGCCGTCGAGAAGATCAGGCGCAGCGAGGCGAATCGCAAGCCCGTCCTGGACGCGAAGTTCGTCGTCTGTCTCGACACCTGGGCTACCAAACGCGCAGCTTCACCACCCGATGACATAAAGGTCGCCGCTTCCACCAAGTCTGGTGACGTGACCGAGATCGAAGATCTCGTTCCCGTACGCATCGCTGTCTACGCCGCGAGGAACTACGCCATCCGGCTGCTGGGCCTCAACGATGACGAGGCTGCCAAGCTGAAGGAGACGGATCTCAAGACTCGGCTCGACAAGGGCCGGCCACTATGGGACAGCCTCAAGGACAGCTTCGGCGAAGCTATAGGTGCCGGGATCGACAAGGTGGGCTTCGCCCGTGAAGTCGTTAGCCACCTCAACCAGGTTCCGCTCAGCAGCAGACGCCCGCCCGAGGTCAAGACGCTGGAAGACAACTTCATCGCGCTCCTGAGCGATCTGACCGACCTGCTCGAGGACGCCGCGATCAGCGAAACCCAGCGGCGGCGTGAGAAGCGGATGGGCCGCATCGTCCGCAGCTTCCTCGATGACTACCGCGACGGTGCCACCCGCACGATCGCCGAGAGCCGTCTCCGCGAGATCGAGAGCAGCCTCGACGACTCCGCCGCCCACGACGACCTCAGAATCAAGATCGCAGCGCTACGGCGAGACTTCACCCTGCGGACCGACCCGACAAGAACCATCACCGACTTCCCGACCTTCCGGCAGCGACTCGAAGACCTCACCCGCCAGGAACGCCTCGCAAACCAGGACATCGAGACGAACGACGGCACCGGCTACTGACAGCCTGCCGTCGGCTCCACCTTGGTGGTGCCGCCGACGGCTCAGTTGCGGACGGTCACAGCGCCGTTCGGCGAGTCGACGACGCGGGTGGATTGAGTGGCGACGCCCCGGCGGTGATCGGTGGATGATCGAATGTCGGCGACCGTTGCCGCACTGGGTGGCTATGAACTCCTAACGTATCGAGCCGCTGCTGCCGCCCGACCACTGCGGCGGCATCGCTACCCGGGACGCAGGGCGGCGCGTCAGGAGCGGTCACCCCAGGACGAAACCGCGAAACTAGAACGAATGTTCTAAGAAGGTGTGTGGGGCGTGTTCCGCGTTGCCTTCGAGGCGTGGCCGGCACCCTCGACGCGACGGAACTCGACCGGGTGGCGGTGTTGGCGAATCTCGACGACGGCGACCGTGTCGCTTACACCGCACGCAACGCCACTGGTAGCGGTGACCTCGACGGCGCTGTCACGCTGCGGCGATCTGCCTGGTCACCCGCTGCGGGGAGTTGCTGATCGAGGTCCTTCGCGAGGCGGGACGCTACGACGAGGCCCTCGCCGCGTGCGACGAGACCTGGACGGGATACGGGACGCTGAAGGCGCTCCAGGAGAAGCTCAACATCCTGGCTAGCCGTGGCGACCTCGACGGCACCGACGAGTGCGCCAAGGACCTACTCGCCACCGGCGAACTCGCAGCCGAACACCGCAAAGCCCTGCACCGCCGGATCACTGAGCCCGAGCCGCCGCCATGGCGCTAGCCAGACGCTTCGCGCATGAAACGCGTGTACTCGTCCACCTCGAAAGCTCAACAAGCCGGTACCGTGACGACTCCGCGAGGCCACGTCGCGACGGTGAAGCGCTCGCTCGTTCAGTACCATGCTCGGGGTTGTGCAGTCGAAAGTCCGGGGGGTTTCTCGTGGGTTCCGGTTCTCGCGCCGTGGAGGCCATAGCGAGTGACCTCATCGACGGACTGGAGAGTTGGCGTGAGGCCAAGCGCAACAGCAAAGGCGGCATCAACGCCAACGTCTTCTGTGCAGGCCTCTACGTCTCGGAGCACCTTGCCCGGACCTATCCGCTGAAGCGGTCCGACTACCTCGCGGATTCTCAGGTGAAGGGGGCTGGGGGGCGGGCAGCCCAAGGCATCCTCCATAAGCACGGCGAGGATCGGCCGTTCCTGAAGGAGGGCGGCAGGACCTCGCGGATGACCAAGGAAGTCGCGGTCGAACTCGTTGCCTTGTTGGACGCTCATCCAAGGGCCTTGGACCTTCGGTCCCTGCCCGCCACCGAACTGAGCCAGGTGGCCTGGACTCTGCAGGCGTGGTTCGTCGAGCAGATCAGTGCCGAGTACTTCGGCAAGCAGCGGATCAAGGCGGACTTCTCTCCCACCGCCCCGGTCAGGGCGGCTGTCGCCGCGTTACTTAAGGCGGCGCAGGAGCGAGGCGGCAACACGGCGGGCGCAGTGGCGCAGCATCTCGTGGGCGCGAAGCTCGCCCTGCGGTTTCCTCAGATGACGATCGGTAACGACAGCTACACGACAGCCGACGTGCAGACTTCCCGTCCGGGTGACTTCCTGGTCGGCGACACGGCAATCCACGTGACGATGAGTCCAGGACAGCCGTTGTTCGAGGGGCGATGCAAAGCCAACGGTGTCGCAGGGTATCGGTCCCGGGTCCTGGTCCCCGAGTCCAAGCTCGCCGCCGCCGTGCAACTGGCGGACTTGGCCAAGGTGGGAGAGCACGTGGTGGTTCAGTCGGTCGAGGACTTCGTGGGCACCAACGTCGAGGAGATGGGCGAGTTCCGTGAGCAGGGCATCCGTTCGGGATTGCGCCTGCTGTTGGAGACCTACAACGAGCGCGCTGCCGCAGCGGAGACAGACCCTTCCTTGTTGATCGAGCTGCCCGAGAATCTGTGACGGGCTTCGCGCGGGTCGGCGTCCAAGCCCGTGTCTACTTCCAGCCCAGATCGTGGCGCTCGATGATCGCGCACACGTGTTCTGACCAGCCTGGTCGACTGCGGCCCCGCTAGGCGACCAGCGAAGCTTAGGTTTGTAAGGTTGGGCCCGTGACCCAGCTAGCGTTGATCCCTTCCGATGTCGGCAGTAGCAAGCCCACCGCAGCCGAGTTTTTCGCGGGGATTGGGCTGGTTCGGATGGGTTTGGAGGACGCTGGGTTCAAGGTGGTCTGGTCGAACGACATCGAACCAGCCAAGCAGGAGATGTACGAGCGGCACTTCGACGATCCTGAGGGCGGGCACACCTTCGAGCCCGGGGACGTAGCGGACGTGAAGGGCTCTCAGATGGTTGATGGCCTGACTCTCGCGTGGGCATCGTTTCCCTGCACCGACCTGTCGCTCGCTGGCGCTCGCCGTGGTCTGGCGGGCAGCGAGTCGGGCACGTTCTGGCATTTCGAGCGGGTGCTGAGGGAGATGGGCGACAGACAGCCTCCCGTCGTGGCGTTGGAGAACGTGGTGGGCTTGGCGACCAGCCACGGCGGGGAGGACCTGGCCGCTGCGATCCGCGCGCTCAACGAGCTTGACTACTCCGTTGACGTGCTCACGATCGACGCGCGACGCTTCGTGCCGCAGTCTCGTCCACGGCTGTTTCTGGTCGGCGCGTTGGAGCCACCTGAGGACGAGCCGGTGCCCAATAGCGAGCTGCGGCCCGACTGGCTGCAAGCGCCGTTCGGAGATCCGAGTCTCACGACCCATCGTGCGCTGTTGCCGGCCCCGCCTCCTCCCCGGACCACTGGGCTGACCGAGCTTGCGGAGAAGGTGCCACCCGGCAGTGACCTGTGGTGGGATGACCAGCGCCGCACTGCGTTCCTCGACTCCCTGTCGCGCATCCAGGCTGAACGGCTTGAAGCACTGCGCAAGGACCGGAGGATCTCTCGCCGCACCGCTTACCGCCGCACCCGAGGCGGAAAGCCGATGTGGGAGATTCGGCCAGACGACATCGCGGGGTGCCTGCGCACTGCCCGAGGTGGCTCGTCTAAACAAGCTGTCGTCGAGGCCGGCCACGGCCAGGTTCGTGTGCGCTGGATGACCCCCCGTGAGTACGCCCGCCTCATGGGTGCGGGCGACTACTGCCTCGACGGGCTGCGCACAAACCAGGCGCTGTTCGGCTTCGGTGATGCTGTCTGCGTGCCAGTGGTCTCCTGGCTCGCCCGCGAGTACCTGATGCCTCTCGTTCGTGGTGAGCTGCGCGCCGCCGAACCGCCCCAACTCGCGGTGGTGGGTGCCTAGAGTTCCACGCCCAGCCCGCAGCTCCCTTCCCACGCAGCAGTCTGCGACTTCCGAGGCCTCGTCACCGCGATCATGAGCGGACCGCCCTCTCGACCGCCGCAGGCCTTTGGCCCGTGTTCTACCGTGTGGTATGCCAGAAAGGTCTTGGGCCTCAAGCGCGGCAACCCGACGAGCTATGCAGGGTAACCGCAGCCGCGACACCGGCCCCGAGATGGCCCTTCGGCGCGCGCTGCATGCCAAAGGGCTGCGGTATCGGGTCTGCGCCAAACCGTTGCCGCACATCCCACGAAAGATCGATATCGTCTTCCACTCAGCCCTCGTAGCTGTCGAGGTCTACGGCTGTTTCTGGCACGGCTGCCCCCAACACCACCGCCCGCCAACAGCGAACAACCAGTACTGGACTGAGAAGATCACCAAGAACGTCAACCGCGACGTGCAGACCCGCGAGCAACTCGAGCAAGCCGGCTGGCTGTTGATCATCGTGTGGGAACATGAGGACCCAGAGACAGCAGCACGCCGAATCGCCGATGCAGTCCAAGCCCGTCGAAGAAGCCGTTAAGCCTGTCAGATTGGGGCGACGACTGATAAGCGGAGCGGTACTTCAGGGCACCTGAACATGCCGTATCTGATAAGGGAAGCCGGCCGGGCAGAAGCCTGCTTGCCGCCGGCAGGGCTTCGCAGCGGCACTCCGCAATGGCCAACCCGAATCGGGCACGGGGGCGGTCATCTTGATGAGCTGATGGACCAGGCCGTCCTCCTTGCGCACATCCGGCGGGGGTGGCCCCGCGTAGCGGCATGACGCAGCATCATCTGGTAATAACGGTCTCGGATCCTCCCCTCGTGTGCGGTCTGGTCAGTTCATCAGCAGGCGCTGGGCGATCCGTATCGGGTTGCGGTCCAGTTCAAACAGGTCGCCCCGCTCGATCTGGTAGCCGAGTTCATCGATGACCCAGCTTGCCGCGCGTTCATGACGCGGCGTACGCAGCTCCGGCTCAGGACGCCAGAGTGGGTGCCGCAGGATGACCGCCCTGCGGTTGCCCGAGTGGGCGAGCACTGCGATCCCCTCGACCTCGTAGTGCTGGATGCCCACGGACGCGAAGGAGCTCATGAACCCGGCGACCAGCGGCCCGGTGCGGCTCATCCAGCGCTCCCAGCTGACCGGCCGGCCCAGCCCCAGCTCGGCCACGTCCAGGGCCAGTCGCCAGTCGAGTGCGCCGTGGATGCGCTGGTTGTCGAAGGAGCGCAGGCAATCCGGGCACGACGCGGTGCACTCCATAGCGTGGTGCCCGGACTGCCACATTGCGCCTAGGTCGTCGAGAGCGCCTTCCAGCACCCTGGCGAGGAATTGGGGGTCGCCGAGCAGGGTTGCGTACCCGGCTCCGTTCTCGAGAGCGTCGGCAAGAAACACACGGTGCACTTGGACGTTGGCGATCCGGGCGGAGTGCAGGCCCGCAGACAGCTCGTTCGGGTCGATGTCCAGCTCGGCCTGCACGCCGCGGCGCAGCACCTCGGCGAACGACCACATCGCCGGCAGACCGGCGGGCAGCACGGCCGGGTCGGTAGGCACGACGCTGCCGGGGACGTCCAAGTGGTCGGCGGTCACAACCAGCACATCAGTCTTGCGGACCTCGCCGATCGCGGCGTCGATACGGTGTCCCAAAGTGTTGGGCAGTCTGACGTCGTTGCCGTACAACGAGCTGTCATTGACGACGATTGACCGGCCGGCCGCCTCCTCCATTGCGAACAGCCGGCCCAGGTTATCATTAACGCGCAAAATGTCGGCCAGCTCGTACACGTCGACGCGCAGACCCTTGATCGTCTCCGAACGGTGGGGGTTGGAAGCGACGGCCAACTCCGGGAAGCCCATGACGGCCACCGTCTCGCCATCAACGTCGTAGTCCCGGGCGCGGTAGTCGGTGCGAAACCCGAGCGGCTGGAACATCACGAACGTGGTGAGTTCTTCCTGGCAGGCCTGGCATTGCCCGGTGTCCACCCCGACCGACGTCCGGCCGCAATTCTGGCACTTGGTGATGTCGATGGGCTTGCCCAGCGGGTCGATGGGCAGCACTCGCCGCCCCTTAACCTCGTAGGCGGCGAAGCCCACGGCTGTGTGGATCTCGCCGTCGCGTACGACCTCCGCGCCGGGCACGAAGCTGGCCACCGCCATGTCCAAGGACCTGTCGGACACGACCAAGTCGCTGAGGTCGCGCTTATCCCTCGGGTAGTCCTTGTAGAGGTTGCGGACGCGGGTGGGGAAACCGAACATCGGTAGGACGCCAGCGTTGGCTAGTAATTCGCTAAGTTCGTTCTGCTGATAAAACGGGTTGTCGAGAGCGGCGTCGATGTAGGTCACGAGGTCGTGGCGGGCCCAGCGTTCCAACTCCGCGACTTCTGTCGCGGTCATGCCGGTGCGCACGGTCAGCGCGACGATGACGTCCGGCACCTCAGGCGCTTGGGCGAGCCACAACTTGACCTGCGACCGGTAGGAAGTGACCCATTGGTCGCGGACGCCAAAGATGCCGTGAATACTCTCGCGGGTGCGCACCGGCTTGGGCAGGCACACTGCGAAGGCCCGGCGCAGCAGCTCAGCCGCTACCACGCGGCGGGCGATCCGGGTACGTTGCAGGTCAAGAAACGGCTGCGGCGGAACGTCGCCAGTCATCCTCTCAGTGGCGTTGAAGTAGTAGTCGTCGTGGGTGCGGGAACGGGCGACAGTGAGGGCGTATGAGTACGGCTGTCCCTGACGCCCGGCCCGGCCGACGCGCTGCTGGTAATTGAACCGCTGCGGCGGCACGTTAGCCATGACTGTCGAGCGCAGTGAACCGATATCGACGCCGACCTCCATTGTGGTGGTGACGCTGAGCACGTCGAGCGGCGTCGTCAGCTGGTTCTCGAGCGGCTCCTTGAGCAATGCCTCCTTAAACCAGCGTTGGCGTTGCCGCTGAACCGCCAAGGGCTTGGTCTGCCCTGTCAACTCGGCAACGGCTATCCGGCGCGGCTCCAGTTCGCTGAGCCATGCGTAGTAGTCCTTCTCCTGGTCGACAGTCTCGCGCCGTTCCAGATCTGGGTGGTGGCAGCTGCGGGCAGCGCATACCCCAGCAGAGGCGTGCAGATGCCGGTAGCTGCACCGGCGACAGACCCACACTTCGGCACCCGCCCTGGTTAACAGGAATGGCGCTTCCAGACTGTCGACGCGTAGTCCCCACTCCGGTGCCACCCGCGTACCAATCTCACGTGCCACCCAGGTATCCAGGAGACCCGAGCCGGCCAGGCCATGCCGTTCGGAGACCGCTTTCAGGTAGCGCTTCACGGAGCCCGGCACCTCGAAGGCGGGCGAGAAATACCTGCTGCCAGCGTAGCGCCCTTGAATGCCGAGAATCCTAATTACCGAACGGAGGATCTGCAGTGCGACATCCTCGGGGACGCCAGCATCGTCCAGCCGCGGGTTGCGGGGGTCAACCACCACCAAGCCCGTGGATTCCAGGTCGCGGGCAGCGCGGTCGAAAATTGCCTCCGCCATTGTCGTGGCCAACTCGCGGCGGTAGCGCTCGTAGCCCTTCATTTGATTTTCGGGGTGGAGTGGCGTCCAGAGGCCCGGCTGCGGCGGCTCGTACACCCGATACCAGGGTTCCCCATGCCACTTTTGCATCGACGCGCCGGGGCCGGCGGGATGGATGCCGCGCTGCAGCATGGCCTTCTCGAGCCGAGTGGCCGCGACCGACCACTGCAGCTGAGCCGTCTTGCGGCTTGCCCGGTACGCCGCAATCAGCGCTTCCAACCCAGGTGGGGCGGTGCCCAGCGCTACCTTCATCATGAGCGCCTGGAACAGCTCAGGATGTCCGCTTTTCATGGCGGTAAACGCCGCCTGATCCTCGGGCGTTGAGGCTCCGGTGAGCATCGCCAGTACGGCATCTACCCCGTCGACCTCGGGCTGCGCCAGCTCGTGCCGGATGAGCTGGCGCACGAGGTCACGGTGATGGTTCTTGGCTACGCCGGCGGCGGTGCGGGCTGCGTCATCACGGCTGTCGGTGAACAGAATGGTGCGCGATTCGGCGGCGGTCGTGCCCATGCTGCGGAACAGCTGAGCGAGATAGAGCTGGATCGACTGTGACTGCCCAGCACGGTGGGCCCGGATCGGCGACCGCACGATACCGCGCCAGAACTTCTGCAGGTCGCTATTGATGTTCTGGGCACCGCAGCGCGGACACTTCTCTGGCAGCGCGGGTGCCTTAGCCCCATTATCTCCCGTCGGGCTGACTCGTAGAACGTACCCGGTAGGGTTCTGGGCATTTTCGACGATCAGCCCGGAAGTCGGGTCGAGCTGCGCCTGGGCGAACGAGAAGGTGATCTGGCGTCCCTTGGTTCCAGGGCCCTCAAGCTTATGGTTCCACGGCCTGCCCGCGGCTGGCACCTTAGGCTCCGGCCAGTACCAGATGTACTCGCCGTGTGATCTGCGGTTGACCGGGCGGGTCTGGTCAGAGGGGATCTTGTCGGCCAGCGAACCGAGGGCCATCATTGGCGGGTTGCTGTCGGGGACGCGGTCGATGACGTAGCCGCCGAGGCTGACCTCGCCGCAGTCGAAGCAATACAGCAGCTCGAGAACCCGCCCGCCGCAGGGGCACGTTGTGGCGGGCCGGCTGTACAGCCGGCCAATCTTCCGATCCGCGTACGCGTGCTCCACCTGCACATCACTGCAGGCCCGGTTGGCGCAGGCCCACAGTCCGCTTGCCGGGCGCACGAACATGTGAGCGCGCAGCGGTATCGTGGCTGGGTCACTCCAAGCTTCCGCTCCTGCTTCCAGCACGAGGTCGAATGCCTCGCTCGTGACGCCGTCGGCAGTGACCGGCGGCTCGTCGAAGAGGCGCCGCTCGATGTCGGACAGCCGGCTAGCGCGCATCGGCGCGTCAGCGCCGGCGCGGCAAGCGGCGGAGACGGCTTCGGAGAGCCGGTACTCGGCTGCTAAGGCGCTGAGCGCGGCCGCGCGGTCGGCTCCGTCGGCGGGCAGGCTCTTGGCGTACGTCTCGAAAACGGCGCGTGATAGAGGTTCGCGTTCGGGGATCGTTCGAGGGGTGCCGGCGGTGACAAAGAAGCTGCGCCGGTCGACGCCGAAGAACTCCTCCAGATAGGCGCCGCTATTGTCGTCATCAGTGAGCGATGCGCTGGTGGCCAGGCAGCGCAGCTGCCGAGAATCCGAATCAAGGCCGAGTCGGGACAGCAGATTCCGGACCACCATCGCGACCTCGCTGCCCTGAGTGCCGCGGTATAGGTGCATCTCATCGATGACGATGGTGAAGTTGTTGTTTTCGTTAGCAGCGAGCCAGTCTGCGGTGGCATCGAACATCGGTTGTTCAATGTCGCGCATCAGCATTGCGTTGAGCATGGAGTAGTTGGTGACCATCAGGTCCGGCGGCGACTCGACCATGTCCCAGCGGGTCATCATCTCCAGGTGCCGAGGATCGGCGAATTGGGCGAGCATCTGCTCCACGGCGCGGCGGTCCGGATCCTTCTCGTACGCGTTAGCCAGCTGCAGGAAGTCTTGGGCGGTGCTGTTGATCTCGGCAGCAGTCTCGCGCACCTTATCCTTATCTTTAGGTCCGGGCAGGTCGCCCGATCCGGGGGTAGCACCCGTGTAGCGGCCGAACCACAGCGGCGGCACCTCACCGGTCTTCGCAATCCGGCGCAGCGCGCGGCGCAGCCGGGAAACTTGGTCCTCGACCAGCGCGTTGGTGGGGTAGAGCACGACGGTGCGCAGCGCCGCCGGCCGGGTCTCCGGGGCACGCAGCGGCCGCCAATCGAGAGCGCTGCCGCCAGCTTCCCACCAGCGGTCCGCCTCAGGCTGTCTAGCCCAAGTGAGGGCCTCCTGAACCAGCCGTGCCAGCACGGGCAGCAGGAAGGACTCGGTCTTGCCAGAGCCCGTGCCAGAGGTGACGACAACGTTGCGAGGCTCGTCATCAGCGTCGTTCAGTGAACGGATGAGCGCCTCGGCCTGGTGGCGGCGCAGCAGTATCTGCTGTCCCGGCTTGACGAAATCACCGAACAGCGCCTCGCCGACGATACGCGCCGCGACCGGGTCCAAGCCGCCTCGCTGCGCTGCCTCGGCCAGCGGGTAGTCGGCGTCGTAAGGGACTACGGGTTCGAGCAGCACGTCGGTGAACAGCAGCCCGGGCGTCTCCAGCAGTTGCCGGCGCTCGTCGCGCAGCGGCTTGTCGCGCAGCCAGTAGGCCGTGTCGAAGTATCGCAGGTATGCATCCTGCAGCTCTCGGTAGACCTGCGTCGGCACCGGGAAGCGCGGCCTTGGCGTGGCGGTGCCGTTCTGCGGCATATTCAGTCCTCATCTCGGTGCGGTTTGTGGATCAGCTGGTGAGACGAGCGGTCAACATCTCGGCGATTTCGGCAGGCACGTCGTGATACCGCAGCACCCGTAAGGCGTCGTCGAATCTGCTAGGCGGGCGGCCGAAACAGATCACTGCGGCGCGGCCGTACAGCCCGGGCAACTCGGCACCAAGGGGCACGTCAAGGGCGCGCTCCTCCGCACGGTAGGCCAGCAGCGGGCGGCCGGCCTGCAGGGCGGCGAGATGCTTGACCAGGTTCGCAGCACCGAGGCGCGCGGTGCCGGCGGACACGTCCTCAGCGTCGCGGAACACGTATGTCCTGCCAAAGGACTCCAACGCGTATGCACCTGGCTCGTCCGGCTGGGACTGCGTCACCCAGGCGGCAGAGCCGAGGTGAAACTGCTGAACGCTACGCGCCCCCGGCATGCTAACCCGAGGCAGCGCGGCCAGCACCTCACTGATCCCGGGCACCGCGCCGAGAATCGCCGCCGCCGGTCGGATCGCGACGCTGACCCCAAGCTCGGCCGCCAGCTCATGAACCTGTTCGGTGGTCAGGCCGCGCAGCGTACGCCGGCTCGGTCCTTCTGGGTCGGGTTCTACGCTCAGGCGACCCGACGTGCCAGTGATCCAGTCCTCGACCATCTTCACGTACCCGGCAGGCCAGTAACCAACCAGAAGGTACGAGCCATCAACGAGCTCAGCCAGCGTGGACGGAGCAATTTCCCAGTCGAGCGGCTCGAGGCTCCGAGGGTCCCGACGGATCTGCACGTGGCCGAGGGATTCGAGCGCACGGGCGAAGACGTGAACGAACAGTAATGAGCCCTCGATCTGCAAGGCGATGCGCTCGAACAAGGCGTACCCGCCGCCGCCGACATGCATCAGGGCGTCCAGGCCGATGTCCCAGGTCAGCCTGCCTGCCTGCACGGGGGCAACTTGGTGCACATTTACCTGGTATCGGGATTCAATCCGGTCGCGCGCCTTCTTTCGAGCCTCGGCCCCCCATGGAGTGTTCGGGAAACGCTTCACCAGGCCGCAGCGACGGCAGGTGCCCTCGACGGCCCGCACCTTGTCACCGGCGTACGGCAAGTCCCAGTGATGCGCCCGGGTGAACAGGCACGAGTTCGGGTCGGGTGCAGCCAGCGTCGTAGCAGGCAGGGCTGTACCGGCCGGCGGGCGCAACTCCTTCCACCAGGCGGCCTGCGGTGCCGGCTGGCGTGGCGCACGGGCCTCCCCACCGATGACGAAAACGCCGTCGACGACCGCCGCCGACTCCTCGAAGTACTCATCCGCGCTGAGCACGCCCCGCCCGCGCTGAGCCCCGGGCAAGTAGGCGAGCCGGGTTGCGCGCGCCCATAGAGCTAGGTCGACGTAGTCGCCGGAGCGTAGGTAGAAGGGCAATCGGTGGGTAGCGTCCTTCATCCGATTGACGAAGAGTAGAGCCTCATAGTCACCCTCAGCGAGGTCCTCGTCGGAGAGTGGGAACATGAGGGCGGAACCATCCGACTCGCGGGCGGCGATCACTCGGTCGAGGGCAACCGGCGTGGCATCGCCGAGGGCTTCGAACGCCCCGCTGTCCTTGCGGAGAATTTCTAGCTTGATGTGCTCTGCGGCAACGGCCACGGCTCGCAGCTCTGGAGGTGCCTGGATGGCGTACTTGCGCATCCGGCCGGGCAGCTTCATCCCTCCGGCGAGGGTAAGTTGCGATGAGACTGAAGGCTGCAGCACGTTGAGGTCGTCACGCAACTTGGCGCGGGCTTCGGGCGGTAGCAGCCCCAGTACCTGAACGTCGGCGAACATCGTCCAGTTAGAAGGCACTCCTTCCTGGCCTTCAGGGACTCGCCGGTAGCCGGGTCGGGCGACCTGAGCGAGCACGCTATCGACTTCGTCGGCCAGCCCGTCGAACGCAAAGACGATCCCGTCCTCGGCGAGCTGCAACCGCTCGACTTCGAGAAACAGCCCGAGCGCCTCGTCCTTGCACATCGGCAGCACCCGGCGAGGACGGCGTATGGCACGAGCTTCACCGTCGGTGTCATCCAGCTGCACGACGCCGTCGAGAATGGAGGTGTGAGCCAAATCAGCTGGACGGTGTAGACGGTGCCAGCCGTTGATGCCGGGGATGAAGTCGAGGACCGGCTTCTGATCGCCTAGCGCGCTGACGATCTGCAGGCGACGCGGCTCGTCGTGGCCGGGCAGTTTGACTACCAGGCTGAACTCGACCTTACGGCCAAACAGGTTCGACCGGATCAGAGCGACGAGCCGAGCCTCGCCGCGTGCACCAGCCGCCTGCCATCGAGGTGTGCCGTCCCGATCACTGCCGTCCCAGGTCTGCAACTCGAGCGCGACGACGCTGGCGATCCGCTCCCGCGCAGCAGGCTGCCGGGCCCAGAGGGTGGCCAGGTTACGGCTAACCGGTGGCGGTGTGCGCGTGATCCAGTCGTCGAGATACGGCTCGATCTCGCGTGGCGTGACCTCCCGGCCCGGGTCCAGCCCGTACACGGCGAAGAACCGGGGCAGCTTGCCTCGGTCGTGCTCGCGAACCAGCGCCTGCGACATTGACAAGCTGACATAGCGGTGCGACAAAGCGACCGCCGAGGGCATCCCGTACATGCCGTCCAGGCCGGTCAGCCAGAGCCCGAGCACGTTCCAGAACAACTCGACGTGCTGCCGGTACTGGATGGCCAGGCGCTCCTTCTGCTGCGGATCGTGCAGACGCAGTAGCAGGGAGAGCGGACCGAAATAGTTGCTCGCCGCCATGGTGGCATCGCTGCCCATGCGTTCGGCGGCCATGCTGAAGACGGCGAGCAACGTCAGTACGGGCGGTGCTGGGAGGTCCATCCGTTCGTCGCGCGGGGTCTGTTGCCACCTGCGTAGCCACTGCCTCGTGTGCTGAAGCGGCAGGTCGAAGATGTTGCCGTAACGCGTTTGCAGCGACAACACCCCGATAGCCGAGCGTGTCAGCAGTTCCCCAGCCTTATCGGTGGACAACTTCAGCCGATGGCCGATGCGAACGAGGGTGTCCTCGTCGAAATCCAAGTAGACCGGGAGACCCGCCGCGTCCTCGGTGAAGAACACCTCCGCAATGGCTTGGTTGAAGGCGCTGTAGATCTTCCATCGATCTACCGGCTGACGTTGCATGCGCTGACCATCTGTCGCTTCCACATCGGCGGATCAGGTCTCGAAGTGTAGGGGAAGGACCACGCTGCGAACAACGAGCCATTTTCTCGTAACGGTGCTGGTCACGGGTGGCCGGTACAGCGGGAGCGGCGTAGGACGAGGCTTCCGGCAAGACAGAGCCTTTCCAAGCTGGCGTTGCAGCTCGGAGGGGGCGTGGCGGGCCCGGAGATCGATGAGGGCGAGGCTCCAAGTAAGACAGCAGTCGACCAAGATCTAATGCCCCGACCGGGAGCCTCGCCTGTGCTGTCTTACCCCTCCACGATCCCGCTGTCCAGCCGCACCCTGAACACCTTGCCGACCGCATCCGCCAGCACCGCCGCCAGCATCGATCCCGGTGGCGGCGCCTCGACCCTGGCCGGCAAGCGCTACTCGCCCTGGCCCACCTGCGCAACTGTGACACCTACACCCGCCTCGCGGCCGGATTCGCCGTCGGTGTCGCCACCGCCTGGCGCTACGCGCAGGAAGCAATCGTGCTGCTCGCCGCAGCGGCTGAGGACCTCGCGGCCGCGATGGACCGCATCCGCCGCCTGGCGTACGCGATCCTGGACGGCACCCTGATCCCGATCGACCGAGTGGCGGACCAGAAGCCCCACTACTCCGGCAAACACAAGCGCCACGGGGTGAACGTGCAGGTCATCGCCGACCCGGCCGGCCGGCTCGTGTGGGCCTTACCGGCGCTGCCGGGCTCGACCCACGACCTCACCGCCGCCCGCACCCACGGCATCATCGACGCGCTGACCAGCGCGGACGTGATGACCTTCGCCGACAAGACATCCGATGGGCGTAACTGCCAAGCTGCGGTGGGGGCTTCGGCCGAAATCGGGAAGGCCGTCGCTTCTCGGTACTGCTCCCGTGTCTTCAGGCAGTGGTGAAGGCAGCCGAGGAAGCGGTTGAACAGGTGGCGGAAGGCGGCGGCGTGGCCGTCGCCGGTGATTCGGCGCCGGTCGTAGTGGGCTCGCGCGCCGGGCGACAGGTTGAGCGCTGACAACCCCCAGGTGAAGCCGACAGCGGCGAGTCGATCGTTCTTGATCCGGCGTTGGGAGACGACCAGACTGCGGCCGGAAGCACGCGTTACAGGTGCCGCCCCGGCGAAGGCCTTCAACGATCGCGCGTCAGCGAAGCGGGCACGATCATCGCCGATCTCGCCCAGCAGCCGTGCGCCGGCCTGGGCTGCGATGCCGGGGAAGCTGGAGATGATCTCGTAGTCCGGATGCTGCTGGAACGCTGTCTCGACGGCCGCCGACAGGTGGTCGATGCTCGCACACTCCGTGGTGAGCGTGGCCAGCATCCGCAGTGCTTCGACGCCCATCGCGTGCTCGACGAGCGGATCCTGACGCAGTTGGGGCCGGCGCAGGATGGCGTGGAGTTCGGCGGTGACCTCGTCGATGTTGCGGGAGCGGCCGGCCCGGCCTGCGGATCAGAAGCTAGGGGTTCGAGTCCCTTCGGGCGACCAAGATCAAAGAAGGCCTGGCTTGCGGAAACGCCTTCCGGCATCTCTTGTCAATCGTTCCACCTGGACAGTGGGTGTCGCGTGGGTGTCATCCCGGTGTCGTCACTTTCTGTGACTGCCTTCGTGATGTGGTCGGCTTGACCTGGTGTTTTGTGATGGGGCTACCACTTCGAAGGCCGCTCCTTCATCGGCTGGCACCGCCACGTCACCCTGGCCACCGCCGCACACCTGTTCATCACCGAACTGCGCCTGGACCCAAAAGCGGCTGCGCCGGCCTGACCCTCTACACGGTCATCCGCGAGCTGCAGAGGCTCCTCAGGACCTAGACCGGCACCTGCCTCACCTGCCACCAACCCGTGAAACCCTTACACCGCAACAAACGCCACCGAACCTAACAAAGCACTACTAGAACCACCGCCGGTTCCTCCTACGGCGGAGCAGGATCAGGGCGGCGGTGGCCCCGACTGCGGCGGCCACCGCGACGGGCACAGATCGATCGCGGAGGCGAGGGGGCGGCGCGGCCGCTGGTGGCGTGATGAGGACAGGCGCCGCAGTGCGATCCTGCGATTGAGGCGGTGGGGCCACGGCTTGCGGACTTGCCGCGGGCTTGCGGTTGCCGATCAGCAGCAGCTGAACGGCAGCCTCTAGCACGAGCATGATGCCGCCGCCGGCGACACCGGCCAACGCGCCGGCCATGAACAGGTCGCGCTGTTGTATAGCCGCCGTGTCGAGCAGTTCGCCCTGTAGGCGGTAGCTGAGCGGTCCCGCGCCGGCTGGCGCGAGGTCCCTGGTCCAGCGAAGGACGCCGGAGTCCGGCAGCTGCGGACTGGCAGTCTGCGCATCGAAGTCGCCGGGTTGATTGTGAAGATCGATGGTCGCCTTGGATCCCGGCGGCAACGGACGGAATGCGATATCTCCGGCGGATGCGATGGGTAGGGTCGTCAGTCCTGGCAGGACGTAGAGCAGCCGAGGGCCCGAGGCGCGCACGCACGTAATCCGGCTGACACCGGAAAAAATTTCCTGCCGCAGGCCCACATCGCCGCTGTCCAGCGAAACACGCGTGTACACGCACCGGGACATCGATCCGCCGAGCATGGACCAATAGTCGCCGCTATCGGACGCTGGCCGCACGGGTTTCCACTTCACCGGCTGGTCAAATCTGTTGACCATGTCGATGCCCGTGGCCAACTCCCCACAAAAGAGCACAATGACAGCGGTCGGCGGCGCCGCCTCGGGTACGACGCCGAATCCATGCTGCAGCACCAGCGACAGAGAGGTCGTGCCCGCCTTGCCGGTTCCAGGGTTGTAGGCGACGTCAACCTGTACCGGAGCAGTTACCTCCTTCTGGCTCGCGTCGAGCGCAACGGCGATCATGCCACGGTTGGTCAGCCGGGGACTGGGGCTGAAACCGGTCGCGGCGAGCTGCCAGGCCCAGGCCGTCGCTCCCACGGTCACAACGACGGCGAGGGACAGCAGCCAGCGGTTCTTGACCAACTCACGGTGAGGGCCGGTCTCGGGCATTCGCTAACCGTACGGGCCCGACGCCTGGTCGATCGACGGCGGCTCGTTTGGGCAGCTGTACGAGCGCGTCGCAGTCTGCTGACGGCGACGATTCCGGACGTCGAGATCCCGGCTGCGGCGGAATACTAGCCCGCCTATCGCTATCCGCGGCACCGATTCGGCGCGGCGGCCGATCGCCCGAGGAAAGCAGTCTTGTCGGGGCATTGCTCCGGCTGAGGGCGAGAGGGAACGCTGGGGGTGCCGGCACACACCGGTCACGTCCATGAGGGAGGGTCATGCCGGACGGAACGACCGATGAGGTCATGGTGCGGGCGGCGAGCACCGTTCGCGCGTACCTCGAGGATCTACTGCCCAAGAGCGAGCGGGCGGGCTACGACGAGGGCGCTGTTGCGTTGTCCGATCGGGAGACGCGTTCCGCCTGGGTAGAGCGGTGGGAGTCAGATCGCCTGGGCGAGCTCGTTGAACGCGGCGGCCGGGCGTTGCCGGGCTGGGGTGTCGGTGGCGATCTCATAGTGTCCGCGGCGAAGATTCTGGACGAAGGCGTGTCCGGCGATCACGGTCTGGGCGGTCCGGTCGGTCCGTAAGCCGCGCATCGGCCGGAGTCGGTGTTTGAGTCGGCTGTGATCGGCTTCGACCGGGTTGTTCGCATATCGCTCGACGTGATGCCAGGCTGCCGGGATCAGGTCGGCGAGCACGGCCGGGTAGACGGCGGCGGCGTCGGTCACCACCTCGACCGGCACCGTCTTCAACACCTTCAGTGCCCGGGTGAAGAACCTGCGGACCGCGGCAGCGTCACGGCGGGCGGATACCAGCACGTCGATGACCTGCCCGTGCTGATCGATGGCCCGGTACACGTACCGCCAGACGCCGCTGACCTTGACATACGTCTCGTCGACGAACCAGCGGTCACCCGGAGCGTGGCGGGTAAACCGGGCCGCGTCGGCCAGCAGCGGGGTGAACCGCTGCACCCACCGGTAGACCGTGACGTGATCGACCTCGATGCCGCGTTCGGCGAGCAGCTCCTCGACGTCGCGGTAGGACAGGTTGTAGCGCAGGTACCAGCGCACCGCCACCACGATCACCTCCGGCGGAAACCGGAACCCCGAGAACGCCGACGAAGGCGCAGACCACGAACGCGACCGGGCTGACGACCTCACCGATCAACTGTGCCTGATCACCTGGCCCCGTGACACCACGACACCCGATCGCTCAACGCAACAGCGCCGGTCTGGATCGCAAGACGGTGCGGAAGTACCTGGCGGGCGACGCTGCGCCGGCGCCGCCGCAGCGGTCACCGCGTCGGGATGCCCGGGCGTCGGTGTTGAGCCCGTTCGCGCATGTGATCGACGCGTGGCTGCGGGCGGAGTTGCTGCTCAAGGGCACCGTCATTCACGAGCGGCTGGTCGAGCAGTACGGGTTCACCGGCAACTACCAGCGGGTGAAGCTCTATCTGCAGGAAGCCCGGCCGCGGATCGCGGCGGAGTTGGGCATCGGCCCGGACGAACTGGCCGGGTTGCACCGCCGGTTCGAGGTGGTGCCCGGTGCGCAGGCGCAGGTCGACTGGGGCGACGAAGGCGGAATCCTGGCCCACGTCGGGATCGCCAAGGTCTACTCGTTCCACATGGTGCTGTCGTATTCGCGGGACCCGTTCTGCTGCTTCACCACCAGTCAGGACCTGTCAGCGTTCTGGGAGTGCCACCGGCGGGCGTTCGCCCACTTCGGCGGGGTGCCCAAGTCGATCGTCTACGACCGGACGAAAACCGTGGTGCGCCGGCACGTCGCCCCCGGGCAGGCGGTGCCACTGCACCCGGAGGCGGTCGCGTTCGCCGGGCACTACGACTTCGATATCGACGTCCTCGCCGCCTACCGACCCACCGGCAAGGGCCGGGTCGAGCGGCAGGTCACCATCGTCCGCGACCACGTCCTGGCCGGGCGGGGCTTCTCGTCGCTCGCCGACCTGGACGCCGCGTTCCACGCGTGGGTGCCGATGCGGCGGGCCCGAACCCACCGCACCCACGGTGAGGTCATCGGCGTCCGCGCCATGCGTGACCACGCCGCCCTGCGACCGTTGCCGGCGCGGCCGTATGTGGTCGCCGTCCGGCACCTGCGGCATGTCGGCAAGGACTGCCTGGTCGCCTACGACGCGAACCTCTACTCGGTTCCGGCCCGGCGGGTCCGTCACCGGCAGCTGGTCGAGGTCCGCGCGACCGCAGCGACCATCACCATCCACGCCACCCTGCCGGACCAGCACGGTGAGACCCTGCTGGCCACCCACCCTCGGGCGGTCGGACGCGGCACCCGCATCGTCGACCCCGACCACTGGGACGGTCTGCCCGACGGACACACCCGAGCGACCACCACCGGCGACACCCCACCCCACCGCAGCCGGCCCGCACCCGGCGGCGGTCCGTTGCAGGCGCTGCTGAACCGGGCCGCCGCGGCCCAGGTCACCGTCGACCGCCGGCCGCTGTCGATCTATGACCAGATCGCCGGCACCGCACCGTTCACCACCGCACGCAGCTATCCGAAGGGCACGACCTCGTGAGTGACCTCGTCGCCGACCGCATCCGGGCCACCGCCACCAGGCTCGGCCTGCCGCACCTGGCCCGCACCCTCGCGGACCTCACTGCCCGCGCCGACACGGAGGCCATGGGCTACCTGGACTTCCTCGACTTGGTCCTCGAAGAAGAACAAGCCGTCCGCGACGAGCGTCGCTTCCGCTCAGCGTTACGCCTGTCGAAGCTGCCACACCACAAGACCCTCGACGAGTACGACTTCGCGTTCCAACCCGAGCTGGACCCGCGCAAGATCCGGGACCTGGCCACCCTCGCGTTCGTGCAGACCAAAGCCAACGTCGCCCTGCTCGGACCTCCCGGCGTCGGCAAGACTCATATTGCCGTCGCCCTAGCCGTCGCCGCCTGCCGAGCCGGGTTCACCGTCTACTTCACCAGTCTCGACGACATGGTCCGTCACCTCACCGCCGCCGACGACATCGGAAGGCTAGCCCGCAAGCTGCACACCTACCTGCGCCCCAATGTCCTGGTCATCGACGAGGTCGGCTACCAGCCCCTCGAACGGGCCCAGGCCAACCTCGTCTTCCAAGTGATCTCGAAGCGCTACGAGAAGGGCTCCACGCTGCTCACCTCGAACAAGAGCTTCGGCGAATGGGGCCAGGTCTTCGGCGACGAAGTCCTCGCCACCGCCATTCTCGACCGCCTCCTGCACCACTGCGACGTCGTCGCGATCAACGGACCCAGCTACCGGCTCAAGAACCGCCTCACCGCCATCGACGGCCAAGCCAACGTCGCCTGAGCCCGGGCCGGGCCACGGTCACGCTGTTCGAGGACGAGGGCCTCGGAGCCGGGAGAAGACCACCGCGTCAGCGCGACGGCCGGGAAACGACAGGAAGCTGCGTAGCACACCTTCCTGCTCGAAGGCAGCCGCGGTGAGAACCCGCCGGGACGCCTCGTTGTCCGGCTCCACCCACGCCTCCACCCGCTCCATGCCCGCGACGTCCAACGCCCACGACGACGCCATCCTCACCGCACGAGTGGTGAATCCTCGCCCTCGCGCCGACGGGACAAGCCAGTAGCCGAGGCCAGCCACCTCCGGCTGCGGCCGAAGCATGAGCACGACCGAACCGAGCGCTTGATTGGTCACCGCATCAGCAATCGCAAGCGAGACGCCCTCACCGCTGTCGACTCGACTCCACTGCCGAGCGATGAACGCGCGTCCCGCATCGACCGAGAACACTCCCGGAACCGTGGTCGCCTCGACAATCCGCAGGTCCTGGGCCGCGGCTCGAACACAGTCCAGATCATCCTCCCGCCATCGACGAAGACGAACAGCCTCATCAACAAGACCGACAGCAGGGTAGGTCAACGGCACCGAACCAAGCTACGCCACAAGCCGCCCCCGTAGTCCCCGCCGACGCTGCTCCAGCCCGATTGACCTCCCGGGACATCCTGGCCACGCTCATCCGTACCTACCTGGGGACACAAACTCGTACGCCGACACCATCTTGGCGCGCACGGCCGCGTCGCGGACTTGGGCTTCGGGGTTGAAGCAGATCACGAACCGGTCGTCGGCCAGGTCCGAGTGCAGCCGAACCTCCTTGACCTGCAGGTTGTCTGCGACGTGACGGTAGCGTCCCTGCCGAGACAGCGCGGCATCGGCCTCGGGCGTGCCGCCGCGGAGCTTCTCCCCGAGGATGTAGTGCCCGCCGGCCTTCTGCAGGTAGCGCCGATTCTCGGCCGAGGTGAAGCCCCGGTCGGCGACCCACACGACCCGCGCGAGCGACCAGTCCCGCATGTCATCCTTCACCTGCCGTATCAGGGCGCTGTCGGCCGTGTTTCCAGGCCAGGCCCAGCATCTGACGGGGATCCCGTCGCGGGTGACGGCCATGCCCACCACGATCTGCGGCAGGTCGCCTCGGGAGTCCTTGCTCTTGCCCCAGGTCCGGAACCCGGCCTCCTTCACCGCCGCCTCGCCGTCGGCGACCGGCACGCCCGCTCGTCGCGGCCGACCTGCGCGTCGGCGTCGGCGGTCTCGAAGTAGGTGGAGGTGGTGTCGAAGAACAGCAGGTCGACCTCCAGGTTCAGCAGGTCGGCGGTGTTGTCGAACACGATCCGACCAAGCTGCGGCTCGGCGTCGATCAGCCAGTCCATCGCCCGGTAGCAGGACTCGTCGACGACCGGAACGTCCAAGCCGTCGATCACCAAACTGCTCTACAGGATCAAGAGCGGCCCGGCAGGGCCGGGCCGCGCGCACGCGCTACGGCCTACGGCCCCGCGCGCACGCCCACCAACACCGAGCCGCCAGCCAGAAGCCAGGATGATCCACCCGAGGCCGGGACGATCCCTTCACATCATACTCAGAGTGGGTGGCTCCGGGGATCGACGCCGCACCGCTACGCGGCACGCCACCGGTCCCGCTTCCGTCGCCATGCCGGCCGGGCGGCACGGCATCGATACATCGACAATGATGGTGAAACTTTGACGGCAACCGCGACGGCAACCCGAGCAGCCAACCAAGGCTGCGGACGGACGGCCGTTACGCTCTGCCATCCACAACTAATCCGCAGCCCTCCGCGCAGCCCGGTCACCTTCAGGAGTATTCGCCAACCAGCAGCCTGCGCCAAGCGGCTCCCATCCCATTTCATCGCACTGCCGAATCACCTGATTCGTCAACTGCTCATTACTTCCCTTCCATGGCCCGAAACCGTCCTCCGTAATATCTCCGGGGGTCATTAATCCGCCGCCGACTAAGGCGCAGACTAGACCCACGGCCGCATCGCGAAATGTGACGCCCTCGCTTGAGGCGGAGTCTCGCGCCTCGCCGATGACCCGGTCAATGGGCACCCAATCATCCAAACCCTCGGCCAATATCTCCTGAATGACCGATTCACGACTCCTCGACATGCACTTTCAGACCCTTCGAGTTTGGCGGGAAGATATCGATCGTGGCACCGCCTGATCGAGAGGCTCCACGCCATTGGATTACGGTCCCGTCGGCCTGTCGGTAAACCTCAGGAATCTTCGGCCCGCGAGCCGGAAGCTGCTCGGCACCATTAGTCATCCGACCGAATAGGTCGCGTAGTTCATCTTCGCTACCGACAGTTCTGACATGTGATTGCTTGCCGGTCGGCAGGTTATCAAAACTGCCCCTCCAGCAGCCGTCGGTGTTGTGGACCAGCACCGGGGTTTTGCCGGCGATCACATAGTACGTGTGGAGCCAGCGGCGATGTCACGCTACGTAATGTCGGGTCTCGCCTGCACGTTCGTCCGCTGATCAGTCACCCTTAGCATCATTAGCGTCGATGGCGACAGCAGCCATGACAGCAACGCCGACGCACGCCCGGGACGGACGGCGACCGTTGGCTGGGCTCGGATCATCATCGGTGGGCGGGCAGCGGGCCGACCGGGACCGACTCGGCGCCGACAAGGCACCGGGCGATGCCCCCGGGTCCAAGGGCGCCACCGCCGCGTCATGCGACCGTCTGGTCAACGGCCGTTGGTCAGTCCATCGCAGACAGACAAGGCCGCCAGGCCCGGGAGGCTTACGAGTAGACATCCTTGCGATGCCCGACCGCGTGGATGGTCAACTCGTCGCCGTCGAGGCGGTAGAGCACCCGGTAGTCACCGACTCGCAACCGACGCCCGGATCCGTCGCGCATCTCGGTCGAGCTCTGCGGCGCAGGGTCGGAGACTAGGCCGAGGATCGCGCTGAGAACGGTCAGGAAGACGTTGCGGGGCTGCTTGTGCAGCCAGACCAGCACGTCACGGTCGATCTGGACCTTCACGCCGCCGCACCGCCAGCCCGGTCGGCCAGCAGCGCCTCCACCTCACGAGGATCCACCCCAAGCGACTCCAACGCCGCCGACAGCGGCACGAACTCACCCTCGGCACGGGAACGGGCGATCACCGCAGCGTCCCGGCGGTCCCGGAACGCTTCGATCTCCTCCCACTCGTCGATGCCGACCAGTACGGCGACCGGCCGTTCGTACTTGGTGATGATGACCGGTTCCCCGGTGCGCTCAACTCCGTCCAGCACCCGGCCCGCGCCATCGCGGAACTCCCGCAGCGTAATCCTCGTCATGCACCGAACCGTACCACGCGGTACCGTGCTGCCCGAGGAGCGCCAGTCGCAACGCCGAGACGTGACCCAGCAACCTCGCCCCTGACGGAGCCACTGGGCTAAGAACTGCTTCACCTAATCAAGAGCGCCCGGCTACGCCGGACACACGCGCACGCGCTACAGCCGTTCCGGCCCCGCGCGCACGCGCCCACGCAACAGACCACCCGAACCCGCCAGACCAGCCAGCCACCGGCGCGGCAGCGAGCAGTCATCGGGACACCAGGCCGCGACGATCCCTTCACCGAGCAAGCGCCGCCGCGGCTTCCGGGGATCGACGCCACGACGCTACGCGCCGCGCCACGGGACCTCCTCGGGCACTGTGCCGTCGGACAAGGTGCATCGGTTGATTTACATGTGTACGAACTAGTTGACAGCAGTCGTGACAGCAACCCAGGCGAACACCTACACCCACCAGCGCACGACGGAGCGGCACCATGACGCTACGTAACTACGCTAGCCCGAAGCTTGGCATCCTGGAATCGGTCCGTGACCACGGGAGTCGCGCTTCAGGTCGGGAGCGGCGCAACGCATTCCGTCGAATCAAGAACCAAGATGGCATTACTCACCTTCTCAAGGTCTGCAAGATCAACATAGGGAGGCTCGTCATCGTGGTTCGCGCAAAAAGTCACGCTCGCCGTGTACAACTTCTCATCCGCCAGCGTAGGGCTAACCGAGATATACGCGGTGACCGTGGCGTGATCGCGAATCTGTCGTATAGAAAACAAGGCCATCCATGCAAAAGCGTATGCCCTGCGAGCCAATACCTGGACTCGCTCAGCCCCTTTCTCAGTGAGGTCCCAATCAGGAACACCGCGCCCATTGACGGCAGCCTCGTACGCCGTCAAGTCAGTAAAAGAGTCTCGGGCGCCGAAGTACCCGCGGCGGAACAGTTCCAGCAGGTGGGCACCGGTTCCGTCGACAACCCAGCCCTCGCTGAGGGCAGCCTGGAAGAGCTCCGGAATGTCAGCTTGAGAAACGCCCTGAAGGGCTTCAGGGGTCACGATTTTCCGGAACGCTCTATTCGTTTTCACCGGCATCTACCTCTTACCACGCAGGCGCAACCCATCAGCACCCACTCATTCCCAGGAACCTGTTCCCCTTTGCGATCGCCTTCTTGTAGTCAGGCATCTTCTTGTCGAGTTCCTTCTGGAGACTGTTGGGCATCCCGTCGAACTTGCCCGTGTCGTAATTATAAAGGTATTTTGCGCCTGTCGCCTGATCCTGGAAGTGCATCTGCCCTGGCCGTACTCCCGGATTCGGATTCTCGACATCAATGCGATATGGACCGCGCAACCAAACTGTAGAGCTGGTGATTTGCGTGCCGTTCGCCCCCACCATTCCGCCGGGGTTGTCGTTATGAACGAGTACCGGTGTGTCGCCGGCTATCACATAGTACGTGTGGATGCCGTTGACTGTAAGGTTGTATGCCGTATCGTACCGGACCGAGCCTGAGATCAGGCCCTCAACAGGTACGGTCGCGCCGGACGGAGTCATGAGCAGATCTCGAGGACCTAACTCGTCCGCGCGCTCCCACTGGCCATCTGTGGCGTTCCAGTAGGGATGATCCTCGGTTGTGGTTATCCGATGTCCATCTACTGAGAGGTCCTTTAGCGAATCCTCGTGTGTCCAGATATTGTCTATCCTGCGTGCGCCTCGCTCGCCGCTTACGGGGTCAGATGCCTCAACACTGTCGCCTACTTTCAAATCTCGAATGGCTCGGGTGGTCCTGTCTGCCATTAGGACAGGTGTGTCGCCACTGAAGCTGCACGCTCGAGATAAAAGTGCTGCGCCATCGGCTTCTTCTGCAACACCGATGATCCCCGCCTCCATGGTTATGCGCGTCACGCCAGTTACTGCGCCGATGCCCGCTGCGCCGAGCGGGCTTCCTGTAGCTACAAACTCTCCAACTGCCGCTACGCATTCAATGATCGCGGGGATGCAGACCAGCACAGTCGCGTACGCAGCCCCGACGAACAAGACCCCGAGCAGCGCTTTCCAGCCACCTGGTCCAGTCGGCCGAATTTTTTCGTAAAAACCAGCGCACTGGGACTCATCCCGATTTAGGATGTGATAGCAAAGGTAGTCGGCGTAGACCGGATCCTGCTGGGCCCACTCCTGAGCGTCCTTGTAGGTGAACCTATCCGAGCCGTGGTAGCGGCCGGTGGCGCGCACGTAGTCGGGAACTCCACCGCCCTTTACCACGGGCCGGTTTACGATGTCTGCCAAGGTCGGCGGCCGACCGGATGCATTCGCCTTGGGAGTTCCGTATTCGCTGTCGTAGTTCGCTTGGGACTGCTTGGAGAGCGGCGGGCCGTCCCACTGAGCGTCCGCAGGGTTGAGGCCGGTCGGATCACTCGCGGTAACCGGTGAATTGTTGGCGTAGGCGTAGCCATGCCATTGCTGCGGATTGCTTAGATCCTGAATTGGGTCGACTGATATGAAGCGACCCACGACCGGGTCGTATTCACGTGCACCGAGGTGCGTCAGCCCATTGGGATCGTTGTCACCTCCGACAAATCCTTTGGAGTTGACCCAAACTGCTCCGGAGCCGCGAGGCACACCGTAGGGGTCCTGCCTGCGTACCGAAACCGTCTGGCGGAGTGCGTCGACTGTGGTGTCCTGCGTGCCCTGGTGGTCGGTGTAGGTCCAGGTGAGGCCCGTGCCGTTGCGGGAACCGATAATTTGGCCAGCGAAATGGTAGTAGCGAGTTGTCGACGTGATACCCGCCACGGCTCTGATCTCCTGGTCTGGCAGGTACAGGGTGCTTCCCGTGGCGTCGCGGCGGACGAGTCTGGCCCCCGCAGCGTCGTAGATGTTGCTACCGGCTGACGCGCTCGCGCCGGAAACGGTGGTGAGCAGACCTTCCGGACTCCACGACAAGGTCTGGGAGCTTGTGTCGGATGGGCAGTTGTTGGTGACCGTGCCACCCGGGCGGCAGGTGGTGTTTCCGGCGTTGTCATAGGCGTAGTTGTTGGTAGCCGGTGACTGGCCCGGCGCTTGGGTGGTGACCGAGGTGAGCGCGTGTGGTCGGATGACGTCCTTGCCACCAACGGGGTAGGCGAAGTTCCGGATCGTGTCACCCGCATTGGCGTGTTTTGTCTCAGTCCGTCGGTTTCCGACATTGTCGAAGGTCCAGTCGTGCCAGTAGCGTGCCGGAGCGCCGAGGGACGCCACGGTGGGATCCATGCTGCACTCGATATCGGGCATGGGTGTCCAGGCGGTGACAAGTCGACTCAAGGTGTCGTAGCGGAAGCACTGCGCGTCAGCGGTGCCGACCCCTGGAGTATCTGCGATCTTGGTGATATTGCCGGCCGAGTCATAGCTGTAGGTGTGGTCGGCCACCGTGCCGGGCGAGGTTTCCGGCTGCACCTGGGTCTGGATGACTCGTCGGGTCGTCAGGTCGTAGCTGACTGAGTTTTCGACGTAGACCCCTCCATCAGTCTTACGCATGGTCAACGTCGGTTCACCGTAGGCGGTGTACAGCTGCCCGGCGACGTAGGTGCCGGCGTTGAGCAGATTGGTGGTCAGCGTGGCGGGCAGTCCGGTGGTGACGTCGTAATTGGTGGTCACCTTCTCCGTGGTGAGTCCCCCGGCGGAAGGGTAGGTGACGTCGGTGGGTGAGCCGTCGGTGGTCGCGTAGCCGTATCCGTACGACCAGGTGCCTGCGATTCCAGCTGCCTCGGCGTTCGGGATCAGGTACTGCGTGCCCGTAGGCTGGTAACGGGCGGTGAATCCGGTGATCCGGTAGGCGTAGGCGTTGGTCGAGCCAGGAGGATCGAAACGAGTGGCTTGAGTGAGTTGTCCGCGTACCGCAGTGAAGTCGGGAAGTTTATCGTAGGTCCAAGAGGTACGCTTTGTCGCGACAGATACTTGATTGTCATAGAGGCCGATTTTTCGGCCAATTTTGTCGTATTCATACGCTAGGACCTTGTTGTTGGCGTCGGTGGTCGTGGCGAGATCGTCGTAGTCGTTGTAGGTGCTCGTGGTCAGGCCCTTGTCGGGGTCCTGTGCTGAGGTTTGCCGACCCTTCACGTCGAAGACATAGGTCCACTCGTTACTGTCCGGGTCGGTCAGTGTGACGAGTTGGCCCTTGCGGTTGTAGGTGTAATGGGTGTTCACGTAAGGGCCGTTGACACCTTGTGCAGTGGTGTGTTGTTGCAGGTCGGTGGTGCGGCCCTCGATGTCGGTGAGGGTGGTGGTAGGGGTTCCGCCGGCCGGCGGGGTCACCTGGACGCGGTCGCCGCGGTAATTCGTGACGGTGCGCCACTTCTCGACCAGGTTGCTGACCCCGTCGGTACCGAAGAAGATCACGTCAGTCGGCCGGGAGGCATTGTCGTACACGCTGCGGGTCAGGGCCGGTACCGACCACTCCGGCTCCCACCAGAGAGCACCGGCCGGCATACCCGGTTCTGCGTGCGACGCGTAGGTGCTCTCAGCCCGTCCGGCCTTGTCGTAGAGGGTGTCGGTGACGACGCGCCCCCCACCGACCGCAGCGATCTGGATTTGACGGACCCTCAGTAGGGCATCGGAGATCTGGTAAGAGGTTAGGTAGCCACCAGCGGCGTTGAGGGTTCGCGTGGTCAGGAAGGGGTAGGCGTCCCTGCTGGCAGCGTAGTTGTAGCTGTACTCGACGGACGGTGTGCTGTCGTGTCCGGCGCGTGTCCACCCGATCTTCCAAACCTTCGTGGTGCGGCCGAGGGCGTCGTGGTCGGCTTCGATGACTCGGCCGTTCTGGTCGGTCGTCTTCGCAGGTACGCCCCAGTAGGGGTTCTGGTCAACGGTGTTGATCCAGTCCGCGCCGCCGTTCGGGTCCGGCGTTTTCGTCGTCACTCGGGCAACTGGGCCGGTGGCGGGGACGTAGTCGGTGGTGGCGGTGTTCAACCGGGCGTCGGTCACGGTCTTCGGCCGTCCGAACGCGTCGACGGTGGTCTGACCGATGGTCTGCCAGACGGTTCCGTTGGCGGTGGACCAGTCCTTGAGTCGATCGGTGCGGGTGACCGTGCCGTAGGTGGGGGCCGTTTCCGCACTGGTGGCACCGTCGTAGTACTGGAGTTCGTCGGAGACGATGTCGTCGGTGCTGGTGGGAGCAGCCGCGCAGGTTACTGCTTTGGTGGTGGTCTGCTTGACGGTGGTGACGATGTTGCCGGCGAGGTTGCGGTTGTAGGTGTACGTGGTGCATTTCTCATCGCCGGTTTTGGTGGTGTCACCGTCGTCTTGGTTCCAGTTGACGGTGCCGTAGGTGTCGTCGAGGTTGGACTCGCTGCGACGGACGCGCCAACCTTCAGCACCGTCCACGCCGAGGGCGGTGGCGGTGTAGGTGACGCCGGTGTTGGTGAAGTGTGCGGTGACGGTGTCGCCGTTGATGGTGCGTGATGCGCTGGCCGGGGACATCCAGGGCACGTTGACGGTGCGGGAGACCGGTTTGGTGTCGATCCCGTTGTAGGTGGTGGCTTCGCGGACCATGCCGGCATACTGGTCTTCGTCCTTGACGGTTTCGGAGCCGATGGAGGCGTTGACGGTGACGTCGCGGGTGCCGCCGCTGGGGTTGAGGCGGTCGCCGTGCATACCGCGCAGGTAGGTGGTGCGGGTTAGGGTCTGGGTGGGTGCGTCGCCGACCCGGGTCTCGACGGTGGCGTAGCCGCGGAACTGGCTCCAGGTCTTGCGGTCGGGTTTGATCAGGCCATCGTCGTCGGCGTAGTGCCAGGCCGGAGTACCCAGATAGGTGTAGAAGGTGTTGACCGTGGGCTGGCCATGGTCGGTGCCGTTGACCATGATCTGGATGTCGGACTCGCTGACCTGGCGCACGACGTACTTGTGCCAGTACTCGGTGATGTCGGGCCCGTCCGGAGTGTATGGGTCGGGGCCGATCACCGGGTAGCAGAGTCTGGTGTTGATCTCCGGCGCGCTGGGCAAGTTGCCCGAGGAACAGTCCGGCAGGCTGTAGGTGACCTGGACCTTCGCCCCGGTCTCGGTGACCATCTTGGCGATGCGCATCCGGTTGTTGGTGGTGTTGTGCGCGGTGAGTACCCGGTTGCGCAGTGCGGTCGGTTCGAAGGTCACCGGCGGCAAAGCGATACTGCCGTTGACCAGTCCGGTGTGGGTGAGGGAGTTGAGCCACATTCCGGCGTAGTCGCTGCCGTCCCCGACGGACGGGTAGGCGTGGCTCAGCGTCCATGAGTCGACGGTCTGCCATGCTGGTGTCGGCTTGGTGGTGTCCCAGATCTGGGTGATGACACTGGTGAGGCGTTTGGTGGACCAGAACGTGGGGGCGTAGTTCTGCTTGCAGTCCGCGGCGGTGGCCAGGCATTCCTGGTCCCAAGGCACGTCTTTCCAGTGCGTGGCGTCGTGGGTGGCGCAGCCGGCCTCGCAGCGGTCCCCCCGGTTAATCACGACCTGCCCGGTGGGGTTGACCGACCGGTCGGTGCTGCCGCGGTCCCACGTTCCGTAGTCGATGCGGGCCAGAGTGCCGCCGCGGGTATAGGAGACTTTGTCGGTGCTGATGAGGTTGCGCCCGTAGTAGTTGGCCTCCGGGTCGTACCAGTAGGACATCGTATTGCCGCGGGTGTCGACTACGTAGTCGAGGTTCCACCGCCACGCCTGAGTGCAGAACGACGCCTTGAAGCCGCCTGAATTGTTGCATGGTTCGCCGGAGTGGTTACCGGCCACCGGCAGGGTCCAAGTCGACTTCGTGGTAGACGACTGGGCAGGCAGGTTGTTCAAGCCGAAGAAGTACTGGGTGCCGTCCTGGGTGGTGATCTTCCAGTACTCTCCGTTGTTGTCGCCGTTGGTCGCCCCGGTGAGCTTTTCAATCTTCGAGCCGTCCTCCTGACGGGGATGCCAGCCCTTGCCCGCCTGGTAAACCAGCTCGGAGCCGCCACCGTTGAGGGACATGGTCGCGTTGTCCGAACGCCAGCACTGGTCTCCGGTCTTGGAGGCGTTGTTCGCCCCATTGGCCATGTCCTCGGCACACGGCATGTAGCTGCGCTCGATGTAGCCGGGCCAGTAGTCGAAGCCTTCACCGACCCAGGATGGCTGGTTATTGTTGGCCTGCGACTTGCCGTCCACGCTGGCCGACGAGTACGCCAGCGACAGCTTCGGTGTCGGACCGGCGGCCGGGGGCGGTACCCGCATGGGGTACGACCAGCTGAAGTTCCCGGTTGACGTCCCGGAGGACCAGGTGGAGGAGGCTGCGAGCGGGGTGGCGGCGAAGTCGCCCTCGCTGCCGGACGTGCCCGCGGCCAATGCGAGCAGCGTGCCGACCGGCTCCGCGGTGGGCGCATCTGCCTGCTGCCGCGCCTTGCTGGGGGCACCACCACGGGGAACGCTGGCTCGAACCGGCACCTCTGCGGTGACGGAGGACCCGTCGTTGGTGGAGGGTAGCGGTGTGGCGGCACAGCCGGTTTGGTTTGGGGTGCTCAGGGCGCAGGCTGGCAGTTGCCACAGCTTGAGCCGGCTACCCCAGCTGCCGCCGTACGCGCCGCGAAACGCGCCATAGTCCACCGACACTTTGGCCGAATCTGGGGCTTCGCCGGTCGCTGGCGGAGAGACTCGCAGCACCAGGCCATCCCGCCACCGCGACGGCACGCCATCTCGATCGAGCAACTCGACGGAGATATTCGAGGCGCCAGGGACCGTGCCTATGGCACGGGCCACGTACACGGGCAGCGGCCCCACCTTCACCGGTGCGGCGCTGTCCGTGCCCGGCTGCAGGCCTGGGGTTACGGCGGGTAGAGCGGCCCCCGCCCGGCCGGGCTTTGGCCACACTGGTGCCGTCGACCTGGCGTTGGTTGCGGGTTTGACGGGCCATGCTTTGCCCTTCGCCGGGGCGCCGTCGGAGTCCAGCGGCTCTCGTTGGGGTGTGAGTCGCGAACCGGCAGCATGTGCCCGCTGGAGCGGCGGGACGGCGAGGCCCGTCGGTGCCACAAGGACGCTGACCACGAGGCCGGTCAACGCTAGGCGGCCGCGTCGACGCAGTTTTGCGCGGCGTACAGACGAAATCAGCTCGATCGTTGTCGATTGATTAGGTGTCACGATCTCCCCCGGACGGGCGCGCGAAGCAGAGATTGGGGCTGCAGGATTCAGATGCGACAGGTAGTCCAGCCTCGCCCTGTCCCTGCCGGCTCAGGGCGAGGCTGCATGACGAGTCAGGAGGGGAGGTCGGTCGACTGAGTGTCAAAGAGGATCTTCACTGCGGCGTCGGTCAGTGCGCCTTGATAGATTCGGAAGTCGTCGATACCGCCGTAAAACTGGTCGACCCATCGACTCATCTCGCCGCCCTCGGCCCACCACGCTCCACCGACGGTCAGCGGACCGCTTGCCGCGAACAGGCCGTTGACTGATGCTGTGCCCTCAAGTCGCCCGTTCACATAGAGCTTGAGCTTCTTGGCGTTAGCGTCGTAGATGCCGACGAGATGGGTCCATGTGCCGAGATCGTCTTCTGTCACCAGCCGGGATTCCAGGCGAGCTTCTGGGGTGTACGTACCTGTCGCGTCCTGGGAGTATCCGAGTATGGACCAGCGGCGCTCGGTGCCGTTGTTGTAACCACGAAGGCTCAGCAGGAAGGCGGACTCCTTGCTGCCGATCTGAGACGCGATGGTCTGCGTGAGCTGCAAGGACTCTGGCCTCACCCAGATGGAGATGGTGAAGGAGTCGTCGGTACGCAGCGCCGCGGTGTTCTGCCATATCGGTGCTGAATCGGTGCCCACGTTCTTCTGTGTCCGCCCGTACTCGAGGGTGGCCAGGCCGTAGTACGGGTCGGCGGGATCGTCCACAAAGTGTGTGGCGTTGAGGAACAACGCGTTGCCGCGGTGGCCAGCGTCGGTGCCGACGAAGCTGCCCTGGTTGAGTGCCAGCCGGCGGCCGAACTGGCCGTCGTCGCGTACCTGGCACAGCGACGGGTCGAGACTCTCGGCGTAGCAGGACGTGCCCTGCTCCATACTCCAGTCGCCGACGAGGATGGGGTTGAGCATGCCGGGTTCGTCAAACCCGCCGGAGGCCGGATCGGTGGCGAGTTGGCCGGTGAAGTCCTGGGCGACGAGCGCCCGGTTGAAGACCTGCACGTCGGCGAGGGAGCCCTTGAAGTAGTTGTTGGACGTGGTGCCCAGGGTGTACCGGCCTACCTGGAACGGGCTAGTGGCGTTCCAGGCCGTGGCCCATGGGGCGGTCGCGACCTGCACACCGTTGACGAACAAAATGAAGATGCGGGCCGCCTGGTCGTAGGAGAAGGCCACCTGCTGCCAGCGGCCGACGTCACCGGCCGTGATCGGGGTGGGGGACTCGATCCCCAGGTAGGTGGCCGAGCCGCCGCAGTCGGTCTGTCGGGTCGTCACGTTCCACCGTGCAACGCCGGCGGTGAGCACGACCCCGAAGTAGAAGCCGTAGATGCAGGCGCCGGACTGGGTGGCGATGGCCATGTTCTGGGTGGGCAGGCTGTTCAACCGGACCCATGCCCCCACGCTGTACGACTTCGAGGTGTCGACGACCGGGACGGTCGCCTGCAGGTAGGAGGATGTCCCGTTCAGCGTCGCCGTGCTACCGCCGACCAACCGTTGGTCGGCGCTCCAGGTCACGTTCGACGCGGTCAGTGGGGTGTCACCGCCGAGCGCAGGCTGGCGGTCGGACAGGGCCTGCGCCTGGGTCACGCCCGGGTAGCTCTCCAGGCCCCAGCGCGCCACCGCAGGTGAGGGTCGGTTCGCGACGAACTCGACGGATCCGTACCCGATGTTGCCGGTGTTGTCCACGGCGGCCACGTACAGCACGTTGCGGCCGTACTTCGGAGTCGTCAACTGCAGCGACGCGCTCTTCAGGGGCGGGGTGGTGGTGCTCGTGTCGGGTGTGACCTCGGTGGTGGGCGGGCTGGTCCAGCCGTAGCGGAACGTCGTCACGGTCAGGTCCGTCGTCGAAATGGTGACCGGTGTGACCTGGCCGGGCATGGGTGGCCCCCCTGCCACTGCGGCCTGCACGTCTGGCACGCGGGTGTCCACGGTGAACTCACACCACGGAGACCAGGCGCTGGTGCGGTAGTACGGGGCCGGGTCGGTGGCCCGGGCCCGGAACGCGTACGTCACAGGCGGGCTGGACTCGGTCAGCGCGGGCAGCGCGGCGGTGGTGGACCGCCCGCCGGCCGGTACCGACGCCCCGACCGGTGGGGTCATCCGTGGGGTCGTGTCGTCGTAGGTGCCCGACGCCGGCACCTGGAGCAGCTCGTACTGGGTCTGCAGGGCCTGCCCGGAGTCGGCGTCCGGGAAGATCTCCGACAGGGTCGGTGTCCGGGTGCCCACGGACAGCCGCTGCCCGGGAGTGCAGGCCACCCCGTCCACCTGCGGGTTCACCGGCGGGCCCGGGTAGGAGTCGTAGTCGACGATCAGTTTCGCCTTGTCCGGGAAGTACCGCTTCCAGCGCTGCTGGTCGGACTCGTTGACCCCGTTGACGTCCCCGCAGGCACAGAAGGCCAGCGTGACGTTGGTCCACTGGTTGGTGGCGTGGGTCTGGATCAGGGTCTTCACACCACCGTTGGTGAAGTTGACGGTCATGTCCGGGTCCGGGTCGCCGCACCCGTCGTCCTCGTTGCCGTGCGAGTACGCCTGGGCGATCCACGAGTTCAGCTTCGGCGCCCAGGCGGTACGGGGGGTCGAGGAGATGCCGTTGGCGTGGAACAGGTGGGTGATCGTGTCGCCGCAGGAGTACGAGTGGTCCAGCACCATCTGCACGTAGGCCGACTGGATGTACTTGCCCTTCAGCGCGGTCAGGGGGAAGTCGAAGTACGACCGGTAGACGACCCCGTTGTCGGGATTCCGGCCGACCCGAGCGTTCGACAGGTCGCTGTTGGTGGAGTTGTTGTTCGTGGCGTACGCCCACCGTGACTTTCCGGTCGACCACGCCGGGTCCACGTAGACGGGAAAGGTCGCCGCGCCCGCGGCCAGCAACGAGGGATCCGGCCGCAGCACCAGTTCCCGCCCGACCACCGCGGTCGTTACAGAAGCGGTTTTCGCGGAGTCGCCCGGTGACGATGCCGACGACCCCACGCCCGTCGGTCCCGGTCGGGTGGACGGGCCGGCCGTGACCGGCTGCGTGGAGACGGTCGAGTCCCACATCGTTGCCGCCGGTGCCGTCGCAAGTGTGCTGTCTCCCACCGAAGCGACCAGCGACCCGTCCGGCATCCGGCTCACCCGGGCGTCGCCACCGACCTGGAACCGGATCTCCCGCAGGGCCGGATTCGCCGCGGCCGCGGCGGACTTCACGACCAGGACATGGCTGAACCCGGTCGCGGTGGCCCGCAGGACCAGATCGACGCCGGGCAGTACCTCCGGATACGTCGCGGTGTCACCGGACACCGACGGCCGGGGAAGCCGGTGCGGCCACCTCATCGTGAACATCCTGCCCAGGCCGGACAGGGTCACCGCCGGCGCCGTCCCGCCAGCGGAAAACCGCACGTCGGCGGTTGAGGCCCCCGCCTGTAGCGTGCCGTCGGGCGTCCTGTGCAGGGACAGGTCGATGTCGGCCCACGACCCGTCCGGCCGGTGCACCCGTTGTGGCACAACAGCCGACTCCACGACGAAACCGCCGGACGGCTGGGCGAACACCTGCGTGAGCTCGGTCCGCGCCGGCCCAACCTCCACCCGTCGGCCCGACCGCCGCGCCGCGTCCCGCGCCGACTTCTCGCTCTGGGCAACGATCGGCCTGTCCCCGCCGCCACTGGGCGCCGCCCGTGCCGGAACGCTCGGAGCCACCATGAACGCAGCCATGATGATCGAGAAAAGGGCTGCCGCGACGCCTCGTTGGAACTGCTTCCCGCCAATGGCGCGAAGACGCACTTGATCAACGGCCACTCTGCCTCCCCCGCTGAGAAGATTGAGCCCACGCTACCGAAAAATAGTCCCGCGGACTGTAGCGAAGACGACCGAAAAGCTTGGACAAACTCGATCATGGAACGCTGGATCAATGCCCGCCGCCACGAACTCCACGACCGGAATCTGATCTCCAACCAGGAGGTTGAGGGACTCTAAAAGAATAACGGCCCTGTCTCATATTCGGTGGTGACGGAGGGTGGTGAAGCGTCGTTGCCTCCCCTGTGGATGATGTCGACAAGGTTGTGCAGGCGGTGTTCTCGGGGTTGTCCCCGCTGATCATCGAGGACGTGGTCGATGAGGGTGAGCGGATCGTGGTGCAGGCCCGGACGCCGCAGGGAATCGCGGTCTGCCCGATGTGCGGGGCCTCGTCGGGACAGGTCCACGGCTATCACTGGCGGACGGTGGCCGACGGGCGTCGGATGGTGGTCCGCGTGCGGGTGCGGCGTCTGGTCTGCCCCACGCGCGGCTGCCGCCACACCTTCCGCGAACAAGTCCCCGGGGTGCTGGAGCGATACCAACGCCGCACGACCCGGCTGTCTCGGCAGGTCAAGGCTGTGGTCAAGGAGTTAGCGGGCCGGGCAGGATCGCGTCTGCTTGTCGACGCCGCGTGAAAGCTGGCGTTGACACTGCTGGCGATACTGGCCATGGGCCTGTCCCGTCACACGGTCCTGCGGGCCCTGTTGCGTTGGCGGGTGGGTGGGCACGTCGAGCCGCGTCAGCGGTGCTGGTCAGATCGCTCGGGCCAGTTCGGTGAACACGGCGGCGACCCGCAGAGCCGGCGGGACGTCGGTGGCGAGTTCGTAGTGTTCGCGTCGGAGGTTCTGTACGAAGGCGTGGCCGGTGACGATCGTCTGGGCGGTGCGGTCGGTGCGTAGCCCGCGCATCGGTTTGAGTCGGTGCTTGAGTTGGCTGTGGTCGGCCTCGATCGGATTGTTGGCGTGTCGTTCGACGTGGTGCCACGCTGACGGGACCAGGTCGTCGAGCACCCTCGGGTAGACCGGGTTCGCGTCGGTGACCACCTCGCTGGGCGTGACCTTCAGCGTGGTCAGCGCCCGGTGGAAGAACCGCCGGGCCGCGGCGGCACCCCGATGCGCCGAGACGAGCACGTCAATGACCTGACCATGCTGGTCCACCGCTCGGTATACGTACCGCCAGACACCGTTGATCTTGACGTAGGTCTCGTCCACGAACCAGCGGTCACCCGGACAGTGGCGGGCGAAGCGGGCGGCGTCGGCCAGTAGCGGGGTGAGCCGCTGCACTCACCGGTAGACGGTGACGTGGTCCGCCTCGACGCCGCGTTCGACCAGCAACTCCTCCACATCCCGGTAGGAGAGGTTGAAACGCAGGTACCAGCGCACCGCCAAGACGATCACCTCAGGCGGGAATCGAAACCCCGTGAACGCTGATGCGGGCGGGGACCAGGACCGGACACGAGACGGCGATCTCACCGGCCAAGCAGACCACAGGGAGCAAGCCGGAGTCGATCATGCATCTACCCAATGCAACAGAGCCAAGGCACCCGCGCCAAGCTAAAACGACTGGTCAGCCGCAACGTCCTCATCGAAAACAAGCCCGATATGTTCATTCTCGCACCGAAAGGGACGTAATCTCCGTAACCGCCCTCTAATCAGATGGCGAAGCCGGAGGCGACGACGCGTTGGTTGGCGCCGTCGTAGACCTTGGCAGCGCCCCAGCCCTGGTTGACGTAGGCGTGTACGTCGCCGTTGGCGTAGATCGAGACGATCTCGTCGCGGTTGTCGGCGCTGATCCGGCCGAATTTGGTCGAGCGGGGGTCGGTGAAGCCGGAGGCGACGACGCGTTGGTTGGCGCCGTCGTAGACCTTGGCAGCGTCCCAGCCCTGGTTGCGGTAGGTGTGTACCTCGCCGTTGCCGTACAGGGCGATGATCTCCGCCCGACCGTCGCCGTCGATGTCGGCGAACTTCGTCCGAGGGGTGTCGGTAAAGCCCGAGGCAACGAGCTTCTGGTTGGCGCCGTCGTAGACCTTGGCAGCGTCCCAGCCCTGGTTGCGGTAGGCGTGCACGTCACCGTTGCTGAAGACGGCGATGATCTCCGCCCGACCGTCGCCATCGACGTCGGCGAACGTCGTCCGCAGCGGGTCGGTAAAGCCCGAGGCGACGAGCTTCTGGTTGGCGCCGTCGTAAACCTGCGGGGCGTCCCAGCCCTGGTTGTGGTAGGCGTGCACGTCACCGTTGCTGAAGACGGCGATGATCTCCGCCCGACCGTCGCCATCGACGTCGGCAAACTTCGTCCGCAGCGGGTCAGTGAAGCCCGAGGCGACCAACCGGTTGTCTGGGCCGTCGTAGACCTTCGGGTCACTCCAGCCCCGGTTACGGTAGGCGTACACGTCACCGTTGGGGCGAATCGCAACGATCTCGTCCTGACCGTCTCCAGTCAGATCCGCGAACTGCACCGTACCGTCATCAGCCGGATCCGAGGCGGGCTCCGAAATCTTGTCATATCGGACGGGCGTGTAGTTGCCGGCGTTGCTGGCCGACCAGGTCCGCTCGATGGTGTCGCTGCTGCCGGTCTGCTCGATGACCACCGGTGCGGTGTGTGCGTTATCGGACCACTTGACGAACAGGGCCACATGGTCCAGATGGGGGTCGCCGACGTGCCTGAGCAGGGCGTCGCCAGTCTTTAGGTCACTACGCGGGATCGGGTGGGATCGGGTGTCCAGATTGCCGGTCCAGAAGGCGCTGCCGCTGCCCCCGAGACCCCAGGCCATGGAGACAAACCCCGAGCAGTCGGTGCGGTAGTCGCCGTACTGGTTCTTGTAGCACCGGTACTGGCTGTACGGGATACCGCCGACGGCCGTCCAACTGCGAGCCCGGGTGAGCGCCTCGGTACGGGTGACGGGCTTGTCCGCGCCGTTGTCGCCGCACGGCGTGGGCGTCGTGGACACGGCCAGGGTCTGTGACGCCCGCGGCAGCAGGCCCGGATATCCGGGTAGCGGCGGGTCACCGGGTACGGCTTCCGCGGTCGGGTTGAGGTATCGGACGTTTCCGCACTCGGAGTAGGGCGCCTTCTTGAGGTTAGCGCCGATGTTCATCGTGGCGCTGGCCTCGCTGTTGTTCGCGACCGGATGGCTGCTGCAGCTGACCTGGGCGCTGGCGGGTGCCGCGCTGGCTGGAGAGGACGCCAGCGTGAGGCCGAGCAGCACCGCGGCAGTGGCGGCGGCTGACAGGGTTCGGCGAATGTACATGCTGGTTTCTCCCCGTGTGAGTGTGATCGATCGAGGCTAATATCGGCGTTCACGCTCATCGGTAAGCAAGTGGACCGGTCGGCTGTCGGAAGTCCGTCCCGGGCCGAGGACGTCCCCGGCTACGCCGGGCGGCGTCGTTACTGCGACACCACGCCATGGTCAGGACGACCGAGCCGCCGCCACGGCGGGCCTCGGTGGCGAGCCGCGGCGCAGGGAGTGGCCGGAGAACGCGGCGCGGACGGGGCTGGTCACCGCGCGCTGCTGCGCCTGCTGGTCGACGATCACGCGGAAGGGGAAGGTGTACTCGCCCGCCGCAGCCGGCGAGGTCGGCGGCCTGCTGGTAGCGATGCTGCACACCGGTGGTGTCCCCAGCCGACTAATCTGGCCGACTACCTGACCCGGGTCTTGGTCGTCATCGAGGACGCTGGCTGCTGACCGGCCCGGGAGGCCGCAGCCGCTTACACGGAAGTCAGGCCCGGTACCTCGAAGGCGCGCCACAGCGACCTTCGGCGCAGCAGTCGTCGCATCTGGTAGCTGATCCGGATGGCGGTGGCCGACCCGGTCGACACCCGGATGACCGTGCCGAGCTGCGGCGCCAGCAGGCCCACCCCGGAGGCGAGAGCCTCGCCGGCTGCTCCGGCCACCTCACCCCGGGTCGCCGCCGCCTTGCGCGGAACGGGCAGGATCCCGGCGCGGAGCAGAGCGGACGCCCTCGCGTCCGAGGAAAGATCAGGGAGTACCTCTGCCGCTATGACGCCGCCCCGGAACCGGCGCCGAGCGCCTGGCGCGAACTGCGCGAGCTGGTCGTGGAGTTCTGGCGCATCGGACTCAAACGCAGCCGGAAGACCTGCGGCAAGGCGATCGCCGTGCCGGCCGCCGCGACCCTGGCCATACACCCGATCGGCGAGGTCGAGAGACCACTGCCGGCCCGGCCGACCATCAGCGATCGCGTCACCACCACGCTCGGCGACCAGCCGGGCCAGTCTGCGGAACTGGGCGGGCTGCAGCCCGGTGAACGGGAAGATCCCCTCCGGGCGAGCCGCACTGATCACCTGCACCCCGACTCGATCCACCACGGACCAGGCACCGAGTTACGAGACGTCCTTTACCGCCACGTCCATGGAACTCGCGGGTGCTACTTCTCGTCGGTGAGCAGCACCTCGCGCCATTGCGCGAAGCGCTCGCGCATCGCGGCGATGTACGGGGGGTCGGCGCCATAGGCGGCGAAGCGGCGGTCTGGATATCTCTGGAGCATCGCGAACAGGTCGGCGAGCACCCTGGGGTCGAAGCCGGCGTCGGCCTGCTCGGCGAGTTCGAGCACCTGCTCTCGGGTGTACCGGCCTGTCTGAATGGCGGCGTCGACGTCGAGGAAGTCCCGCGGCTCGGCGCGGGTGAACAGGGCGGACATCTTGCCGGTGACGACGTCGTCGACGTGTAGGACGGGGCCGATGTCCATCGTCACGGGCGGGCGGGCGCGCCAGTTCGCGGCGAGTTCGACCTTGTACGGTCGATCCGGTGTGGCGGGATCGGTGACGGCGAGCCGGGCGAAGGTCTCGAACCGTTGCGTGATCTCGACCGCATAGCCGTCGGTGCGGTAGGCGTCGACGACGGCGTCCACGGCTACGGCGAAGTCGTCTCGGCGCTCCCATGCGGTGAACAGGTCCACGTCCTCGCTGGGTCGGTCCAGGATCCCGTGGGCTTGTACGGCGTAGCCGCCGGCCAATGCGAAGCCGTACCGGCCAGCCACGCGGAGTCCGATCTCCGCCAGCCGGAGGTGAACCGGATCCACGCTCAGCCGGCCAGCGCCCGGGGTGGCGCGGCCAGCTCGGGGAACCGGGCCTGCCAGAGCGCCCGCAGTCGAGCGGGGAGCCACAGGTCCGGCCAAAGTCGGCGTAGCGTGTCGCCGTCGAGCCACTGGCGTAGGTCGGCCACGGTGGCGGCCTGGTTCAGCACCGTCTGGTACATCACCTGGAGATCTCCGGGGTCGTCCAGGTGATACGTGGCGTCGCCGGACCAGTCGAGACGTCGGTCGAGCGTCACCACGCCGCTGACCGGACCACGCAGGTCGGCCAGACTCGTGGGTACGACGTAGTGCCGCTGGTCCGCGTACCCCGAACCAGCAGGCGCGCCACCTGCCCTCACCATCGCGCCACCTCCTGACCCGATCGTACGGTGGGGCCGGCACGTGCCGGCGCAGACCGGTACGAACGGATGGACGATTTGCCGATGGTGGTCCGATCGTTGCTGCCCGGCGCTGTGTCGGTCCGCCTTGCGGCGGTTGCTCGGTGGGTGCTCGGACGTCGGGGAACTGGCGCTACGGATCAGAAGGTTAGGGGTTCGAGTCCCTTCGGGCGCACAAGATCAAAGAACGCCTGGCCTGCGGAAACGCGGTCGGGCGTTCCTTGTTGATCGTCCCATCTGGACGGTGGGTGTCGCGTGGGTGTCATGTGGGTGCCGTCACTTTCTGTAATCTTGGGCGGGTCGCGCAGGCTTTGACCTGGCCTTTCGCGTTGCCGTCACCTCTGCTTGGCGGGCGGTGCGCTTGTTTTTCGGGCGGGGGTTGGGGCGGTTGCTTCGGCCCCTCTTCCTGATCTTTTCGCGGGTTCGGCGGGCTGCGGCGAGAACCAGCCGGGCGGTGGCCTCGGCGCACTTACGCTGGGCATACGGCAGGACGCTGGTGTAGGTGTCGGCAGTGGTGACGATGCTCGCGTGACCGAGTAGATCTTGCACGGTCTTGAGATCGGCGCCGGCTTCGTGCGCGAGGGACGCCGCGCCGTGGCGGAGGTCGTGAAGCCGGATCGGTGGGAGGTCGGCCCGCTTGACGAGTCGGGTGAAGTGCCGCGTGGCGTACTCGGGGTGCAGCGGCCTGCCGTCGGGGCGGATGAACACGTAGCCGCTGTCGTAGCAGGTCTTGCCTGCCGCCTCGCGGGCGGCCTGTTGCTGACGCTGGCGGCGCAGGTGCTCGCGGAGCACGGCCACGGTGTGCTGGTCGAGAGCGACGGCGCGCGTGCTGGCGGCCGTTTTGGGCTCTCCCTCGATGATCCGGTAGCCGACCACAGTGCGGCTGCGGAAGATGAACAGCACGCCGTGGTCGAGGTCGAGGTCGGTCCAGCGCAGGCCGCATGCCTCGCCGCGGCGGAGACCGCGTAGGGCGATCAGCCACCACAGGGCGAAGAGCCGGTCGGTGGTGACCGCGTCGAGGAACGCGGCGAGGTGGGGCGCGGTCCAGACAGCCACCGACGGCCGTCGACCGGTTGCCCTCCACTCCGCGACGCGGGCCGGTGTCCAGACCTGGGCGTGTGGCTTGCGGTAGGACGGGAGTTCGAGGTGCCGGATCGGGTTGGCGTCGAGGAGGCCCTCCCGGACAGCGAGGTTGAGCGCCGCGCGAAGGGTGGTCCGCAGGTGCTGCAGGCATGAGGGCGACTGTGGCTGGCCGCGCCCGTTCGTGGTCTGTGCGATGTCGTCGAAGCCGCTGCGGATTCGCCGGATGTTGAGCTCGGCCAGGGTGATCCTGCCCATGTGCGGGATGAGGAACTGTTCGACGTCACGGGTGTACTGCGCTTTGGTGGTGTCCTTGATCTTGGTGCGGGTGGACAGCCAGTACCGCATCCACCTTTCCAGGGTCCATCCCTGCGCGGTGCGTTCCTCGCCGGTCTGGGTCAGCCACTCGTCGCGCGCCTGGCAGGCGGCGGCCTTGGAGCGGAAGCCGCCTCGGCGGGCCCGTGCCGGTCTGCCGAACGCGTCGGTCGCGGAGCAGGCGAAGTGCCAGGTGCCGTGTCCGCGTTCCGGCAGGCGGGGGCAGTGCTGCTCCAGCCGCTTTCTTGTGGCCATGTGCCGGCAGCCGCACCGCTTGTAGATCGATCCCGAACCAGCCATGACTTCTCCCTATGCGATAAAGGGAATTTCGTGAGGACTGGTCGCATTTTCTGGCGTTGTGGTGCGAGAACGACGGACCGTGAGTTCCGTCGCACTGGCTTGTTCCATGTCCGACGCGGGCGAGCTTGCCAGAGGACCGATTACCGGGCTTGGCGCCTACCGGTGGTTCTGGCGTGCCGTGTGCCCGGGCGTAATGGTCGGTTCGACATCAAGGCGTCAGATGACGTACGAGGCGTATGCGGTGGTGCCGCGTCGGGGGTGAGCAGGCGTGGGCCGGTGATGACGGAGGCACCGCGCGATGACCGCGCGTCTCACCGAGGTTTTTACCCGCGCTGCCGGTGATCTGCCCGTGCGGGTTCTGCCCTTTCGTTGCAGCGCTGACGACCGCGACTATCGGCCGGTCAACGGTTGGTTGTTCGTCATCCTCGTCGAGGTCGGCCTGGTGACCGCTGGACCCCTGATCCTTACGCGTGGGGTGAGGGATCTTCGGGCTGCTCAACGATCGGTAGAACTCCCTGGCGGTCAGGAGCCGCTCGCGGTCCTTGGGGCGTACATGATGATGGCGACGCCGATCAGGCAGATGCTGGCACCGGTGATGTCCCACCGGTCGGGGCGGAACTTGTCGACGAGCATGCCCCAGGCGAGGGATCCGGCGACGAAGACGCCGCCGTAGGCGGCGAGGATGCGGCCGAAGTTCGGGTCGGGCTGGAAGGTGGCGACGAATCCGTATGCGCCGAGGGCGATGACGCCGGCGGCTATCCACCACAGGCCGCGGTGCTCGCGCCAGCCCTGCCAGACCAGCCACGCCCCGCCGATCTCGAAGAGGGCGGCGACGACGAACAGCAGGATGGAGCGGGTGACGGTCATGCTCGCACCGTAGCGGCCTGCCCGTCGCCGGTGGTCATGCCGGTGACCCGGTCGAGCATCGGCAGCCGTTGCCGCCGGCACAGCCGCCGTGGTGGCAGCGGCGGCTCGCCCACCACCAGGTGCCCGCGGCGAGGGCGGCCAGGGCGATGGCGATGCCGGGCATCCACGCGCCGGCGGCGGCCCATCCGGCGCCGGAGAGGACCCCGGCGGCCAGCAGCAGCGGGATGGCGCAGCACGCCGCGCAGGCCAGCCCGGCCAGGCCCGTGAGGCCAGAGGGCAGCCCTCGGCGGGTGCGGTGATCGGTCCGGTCAACGGTCTTCGGCATCGGGGGCTCCGTGGGCGATGGTGGCGAACGGGATGGGGCAACATGGTTGGCCGGCGCACGTGACGAGGTCGTCGCAGCCGGCGTCGACGGCGGCGCGCAGGGTGCCGGCGATGACCTGTAGGTCGGCGATCTTCGCTTCGACCTCGGTGAGTTTGGCGTGCGCGCGGGTTCGCAGGCGGGTGTCGGGGTGGCGGCTGTGTCGGTGTCGGCCTGTGTCGAGCAGGTCGGCGACCTCGTCGAGGGTGAACCCGAGCCGCTGCGCCGCTTTGATCACCTTCAGCACGGTGATCGCCTCAGGTGGGTAGAGGCGGTGTCCGCCGAGGCTGCGGTGTGGTGCGGCGAGCAGGCCGCGGCGCTCGTAGTAGCGCAGCGTCTGGAGGTTGACCCCGGCCTGGGCGGCGACCTGGCTGCTGCGCAGCCCGCTCATGTCGTTGTCCCGGCGGCGGCCCGCGCGGCGAGCGCGTCGAGGACGTCGACGTGTGCGGCTGGCACCTGCACGTCGAGGCGCAGCGCGTCAGCGTCGCGCGCGACGGTGAAGGAGAAGAACGAGCAGCAGGAACTCTCCCGGCCGGTGAGGTCCCGGACGGTCGCCTCGGCGGCCGGGTCGAGGCGCCACCGCAGTGCCGTCGGCGACAGCCGCTGCTGGTCGTGCAGCGCGGTGGCGAACAGGTCGTCGAACTCGGCCAGCCGCAGCGGCCGCTCCACGGTCGGCAGGGTGCAGACCTCGGGCACCCATGCCTGCTCATCGCTGGTCATGCACCCACGGTAAGCCCGTACCCAGGTACCGGATGCAAGCCCTCCGCGCCGTGGATTCGTCGACAATCGGCCGAACTGGAGGCGACCGGGTGGCGGCTCTGGCGATCTGCACCCTGTGGCAGTTCCGCACGTGCGCGGTGTCCGGCTCAGCGGATGGGAGACGGCGGTGTGGTGGAGGCGCGCACCAGCACGCCGGTGGCGGCGAGGGCGCAGCAGGCGGCGACGACGGTGAGCAGGATCGGGTAGCCGGCGGTGGTGTGCAGGAGTGTGGCGGCGGCCAGCGAGGCGGTGGCTCTGGCGATGGTGACGGGGGCGGCGAGGCGCCCGGCGATGGTGGCGTAGGCGGTGGTGCCGTACCGGTCGGCGAGGAGAGCGGGGGTGGCGAGGTGGGCGATGCCGAAGCCGAGTCCGAAGCCGACCACGGCCACGATCGCACCGGTGCGGGTGCCGGCGAGCAGGGGCATCGCGAGTACGGCGGTGGCTTGGACGGCGAAGACGGCGGCGACGATGGTGGTGACCGGCAGGCGTCGGCGGGCGGCGGTGAGGACGAGTCGGCCGGTGCCGAGCAGACCCGTGGCGGTGGCGGCGAAGGTGGCGGGGTGGCCGCGGCTGACCAGGTAGCCGATGAGGTGCACGGTCATGGTGCTGGTGGCCGCGCCCTGGGCGATGAAGGTCGCGGTGAGGATCCAGAAGCGGGCGTCGCGCATCGCCGCCGCGGCGACCGCCCGCCGTGGGGTGTGTGCGGGCCGGGCCGGGCTGATCGGTGCTGCCGTGGCTGCCGGTTGGGGCCGGCGGATGGTGAGGGCGTGCAGCGGTACGGTCACCGCGCCGTGGATCGCGGCGAGGACGAGCAGGGCTTCGCGCCAGCCGAGGTACGCGCTCAGCAGGCCGGTCAGCGGCATGAAGATGGTGCTGGCGAACCCGGCGACGATGGTGACAGCCAGCAGGTCGGTGGCGCGTCGGTGAGGGGTGAACCAGGAGACGATGACGGCGAAGGCGGGCTCGTAGAGCACCATCGCGCCGGTGATCCCGATGCCGGTCATGACGGCGTAGAGCTGGCCGATGGTCTGGACCTGGGACCAGGCCACGAGCAGGGCCGTCGCGGCGAGCGAGCCGGCGGTCATCAGCGCGCGACCGCCGTGGTGGTCGAGCCACCGTCCGACGGGGATGGCCATGACGGCTCCGGCGAGCACGGAGGCGGTGAGCGCGCCCGTGACGGCGATGGTGGACGCGCCGAGGCTGACGGCCATCGGGTTCAGCAGCACCGCGTAGGCGTAGTAGAGGGTGCCGTAGCCGATGGCCGAGGTGACGGCGAGGGCGGCGACGATGCGCCAGCCGTGGGCGCGGTGCCCGCCGACCACAGGGTCGGCGGGCACCGTCGTGGTGGGCATCAGCTTGCGCAGCAGCCGCCGGTCTGTCCGTCTGCGGTTGGGGTGTCGAGGGCGATCAGGTGCACCGGCGCGGCGAGTAGGCCGCCCGAGATCCCGGTGGCCAACCCTCGGCCCGTCAGCTCGACGGCCGGTGCCGGTGCGCAGCAGTTGTCGGCCGTGGCCGATTCGTCCGGGTTGCTGTTGCAGACCCCGGTCTCGGGCAGGTCGAGTTGGACGTCGCGGGCGGCGTCCCAGTCCCCGGCGAGGGCGGCGACGACGGAGCGGACCTGCTCGTAGCCGGTGGCCATCAGGAAGGTCGGTGCCCGACCGTAGGACTTCATGCCGACGGCGTAGTAGCCGACCTCGGGGTGGGTGAGCTCGTTGACGCCGTGCGGGGGCACGGTGCCGCAGGAGTGCTCGTTGGGGTCGATCAGCGGCGCCAGGGCACGAGTGGCGCCCAGCACCGGGTCAAGGTCCAGACGTAGTTCGGCGGCGATCGAGTGATCCGGGCGGAAGCCGGTTGCCGCGACGATGCGGTCCACGGTGACGGACTCCTCACCTCTGTCGGCGTGGCGCACGACCACACTCACCCGGCCGTCTGCCGGGGTGAGGGCGTGCACGGAGAAGCCGGTGGGCAGCTGCCGTACTAGAACCACGGAGGGCGCTGGCGATGTCCTTCGGATGTCGGTGAGCATCGGGTTGGTGCTGACGTTGCCCGGAACCGATTTCACCACGGCCGGCACCGGATTCGGCTCGTGTGGTGTGTGAGGTCTACTGCGCTGTGTATCCGCCGTCGACGGGCAGCGCGACGCCGACGACGAAGCTGGCGCCGGGGCTGCACAGCCAGAGCACGGTGGAGGCGATCTCATCGGCTCGGCCGAATCGGCCGATGGGCTGGTTGGCCAGCGCTGCGGCGGTGTCGAGTTCACCGCTGGCGATCATGGCGGTCACCATGGGCGTTTCGAACGTGCCGGGGCAGATGGCGTTGATCCGGATCCCGCGCGGCGCGTACTCCAGGGCCGCGCTGCTGGTGAGCCCGAGCACCCCGTGCTTGGACGCGTGGTACGCGGCCCGCCCGGGCAGGCCGACGAGCCCGCCGAGGGAGGAGCAGTTGACGATGGCGCCGCTGCCCTGCTCGCGCATCTGCCCCAGTTCGTGCTTCATGCAGGCCCAGACGCCGCGCAGGTTGACGGCGTTGACGCGGTCGAAGGTGTCGGCGGGTTCGTCGGCGGCGTCGGACGGCGGGGCCTGGATGCCGGCGTTGTTGAAGGCCATGTCGAGCCGGCCGTACGACGCGACGGTCTGGTCGATCAGGGCGGCGACCTGCGCCTCGTCGGACACGTCGCACCGGACGCCGAGGGCCTCGTGCCCGCCCGCCCGCAGTTCGGCGGCGGCGGCCTGCAGGGCCGCGTCGTTGACGTCGGCCATGACGACCGCGGCTCCGGCATGGGCGAACGCCTGCGCGGTGGCCAGCCCCATGCCGGAGCTGGCGCCGGTGACCAGGGCTACCTGGCCGGTGAAGTCGTAGGTGGGGTTCATCGTGTCTCCCGGTAGCGCGCTCGGAGGTGGAGGTCAGGCCGCGAAGGGCTCGACGGTCGCGGTGACGGCGCCGTCGAGGTCGGCGATGCGGCTGGCGGCCTCGCCGTCCAGGCGGCCGATGATCACGATGCCGGGGAAGTACGACTGATCGCCGTAGTAGAGGACGAGGTCGTTGCCGGGTGCGTAGTAGCCGACATCACCGACGTCGGGGTCCGCGCCGTCCGGCTGGCCGTTCAGGGACAGCGGTGTAGGCAGCGGGCCGGTTTTCTCCACTGCGCCGTGGTCGATCATGTTGATGGTCAGCGGCAGCTGGGTGAGCAGGTCACGGCCGGCGGTGCCGTCGAAGATCGTGGCTTGGAAGCGCTGGTCGTTGATGGCGATCTGGATCTTCATCTGTTCTCCCCGGGGCGCGGCTGTGCCGCTCGGTGGTGTTGCGGCCAGGCCGGTGCTGCTGGGCGAGGTCGCGGACGTTTCGCGGCCGGTGTCGCCGGGCTGACCGTTGCCGCCGCAGCCGGCAAGGGTCAGGCCGAGGACCGCCGACAGCGCTGCGCGGGCGGCCGCTCGTGTGGCTGGCATGGCATCTCCCAGTGTCGGGTCCGGAGGCGGGTCAGAGGGTGAGCAGAACCTTCGTGGCGGTGCGCTGGTCCATTGCCTCGTAACCCTCAGCGGCTCGGTCGAGCGGGAGGGTGAGGTCGAAGACCTTGCCCGGGTTGATGGTGCCGTCCCAGATCAGTTGGATCAGTTCGGGCAGGAAACGGCGGACCGGGGCGGGGCCGCCGTGGATGTGCACGCCGGCCATGAACAGCTCGTCGCCGGGGATGGTGACGTCGTGGGACACGCCGACGAAGCCGACGTGGCCGCCGGGGCGGGTGGAGTGGATGGCCTGCATCATGGCCTCCTGGGTGCCGACGGCCTCGATGACGCTGTGCGCGCCCAGGCCACCGGTCAGCTCCTTGACGGCCTCGACGCCGGCGTCGCCGCGTTCGGTGACGATGTCGGTGGCCCCGAACTCCCGCGCGAGGGCCTGCCGGTCGGCGTGGCGGCTGAACGCGATGATGCGCTCCGCGCCGAGCTGCCGGGCGGCCAGGACGCCGAGCAGGCCGACCGCGCCGTCGCCGACGACCGCCACGGTCTTGCCCGGTCCCGCCTCGGCGGCGACAGCCGCGAACCAGCCGGTGCCGAGCACGTCGGAGGCCGCCATCAGCGACGGGATGAGGTCGGGGCCGGGCTGCCCGGGGGCCGCCACGAGCGTCCCGTCGGCGAGGGGGACGCGGGCCAGCTCGGACTGGGTGCCGATGGTGCCCATCAGCACGCGATGCGGGCAGTACGCCTGGTAGCCGGCCCGACAGATCTCACAGGTGTTGTCAGACGCCCAGAAGGAGCCCACGACGAAGTCGCCGACCTTCACGGTGCGAACCTCGGACCCGACCTCCTCGACGACGCCGACGTACTCGTGACCCATCACCTGGTGGTCGACCGGCTCGGCACCCCGGTACGGCCACAGGTCGCTGCCGCAGATGCAGGTCGCGGCCAGGCGGATGACCGCGTCGGTCGGCTCGACGATTGTCGGGTCCGGGCGCTGTTCGACCCGTACGTCCCCGGGCTTGTACATGACGACCTGGCGCATGCTGGTGTGCTCCGTTCGCTTCGGTTCCGGCGGCCTCGCGAGGCCTATGCATTCAGTCAACGTGCCCGCCCGAGCGGGGAGAAGTCCCTGTGAATGGGTGTACTGACAGGGAACCCTTCGCCAGCGGCGTGCGACCTACGCTGGACGCATGGACAACCGTTCGGAGGTGCGCGACTTCCTGACCACGCGCCGGGCCCGGCTGACGCCCGAGCAGGTCGGGCTGCCGCTGACGGGCAGCCGGCGCGTCCCCGGTCTGCGGCGCAGTGAGGTGGCCGCTCTCGCCGGGCTCAGCGTCGAGTACTACGCCCGGCTCGAACGCGGCCAGATCGCCGGCGCGTCGTCCAGCGTCCTGGAGGCACTGGTCCGCGCACTGCACCTCGACGACACCGAACGCGCGCACCTGTTCGACCTCGCCCGCGCCGCCGACGGCATCCCGACCTCCGGGCGGCCCCGCCGCCGCACCGCCACCGCTGGCGCCGCCGGCAGGGCCGCCGCACGCCTGAGCCTGCGGTGGGCGATGGAGGCGATCACCGACGGCGTCGCGTTCGTCCGGGACCCGCAGCAGAACCTGCTCGCCACCAACACGCTCGGCCGCGCCTTCTACTCACCGGTGATCGGCGACGGGGGCCGCCTGCCGAACCTGGCCCGGTTCCAGTTCCTCGACCCGGCCTCGCGCGAGTTCTACCCCGACTGGGACCGCTTCGCCGAGATGTGCGTCGGGGTCATGCGTACCGAGGCGGGCCGCGACCCGCACGACCGCGCTCTGCAGGATCTCGTCGGAGAGCTGTCCACCCGCAGCGAGGACTTCCGCCGGCTCTGGGCCGACCACAACGTACGCACCCACGGCGCCGGCACCAAGCGGTTCCACCACCCGATCGTGGGTGAACTCACGCTCGCCTACGAGGAACTCGCGATCACCGCCGAACCCGGCCTGGTACTGCTCGTCTATACGGCCGAACCCGGGTCGCCGTCCGCGGAACGGCTGCGCCTACTCGCCTCCTGGGCGGCTACGGATCAGCAGGGTTAAAGGTTCGAGTCCCATCGGAGACAAGATCAAGAGAGTGCCGATCTCGGGGTCGAGCTGGCCTCTACGCACCAGCCGCGACGTCGACAAGAAGGGCAACGAGGGCGGTGATGGCTTGAAGAATGGCGAAGGCCAACGCCCATAACGCGATCCGGGCCTCGATCGTCATGCGCCTGCCGGGTGTTTCGGTCGCCACCGGCGAGGCGACACTTCGCGCGGTTGCCTGCGCCGGGTGGATCGCGGCAGGGGAGCGAACGACGGCGGGACCATGTGCAACCGGTACAGCCACGGATCGATCCACTTCGCCGCACCCATGTGGCGAACCCATGCCACCAACTTCTGTCGCTTGTGTCGCTGGCAGCCGACGAGGATCTTGCCGTCCTTCGCGCACGGCTTCCTGGTGGTCTTGGTGATGACGAGACACTTGGCCTCGATCCTGAAGCCGAAGTAGTAGCAGACGTACAAGAAGAGCGCCGCCGACCAGAACAGGATGCAGACGACGTTCTCCCAGAACGTGGGCTGCCCGACGGGCTCCGGACTCGCTGCCAGAAAAAGCACGACAGTGCAATCTACAGTAGGCAATCAACCAGCCTCGGAACGTGATCGCGCTCGTGCGGCCCCGGGTGGCACGCGACGAACGTTGTCCGCCCGTCGGCGCGCAGCCCCGGGCCACACACGAGGGCTGTCAGCGGGGCTCGTGTGCCCGGCCGCTCCGCCGGCGTGCCGAGGAACGGAGCCGGGCGCCTCTCGTTGCCGAGGATGGCTTCCACCGGGGGCGGCAGGCGGGTGCCGTCACCGGTTGCGCCTCGGCCGGGCGCCCTTGCACTGTCGTTGGGTTGTGGGTGAGCTGGCGCCGGATCTCGGCGCCGGACTTGCCGGCGTCGAGGACCAGGCGTGCGGTGGCTTCGGCGGCTTCCCGCTGAGATTCGGGTAGGACGCTGGTGTAGGTGTCGGCGGTCAGGTGGATGCTGGCGTGCCCGAGTTGGTCCTGCACCGCTTTGAGGTCGGCGCCGGCTTCCCGAGCCAGGGTCGCGGCGCCGTGCCGCAGGTCGTGCAGCCGGATCGGCGGCAGCCCTGCCCGGTCAACCAGCAGCCGCATCCGCTGGGTGAGATACCCCGGGTGGATCGGCAGCCCGTCGGGGCCGGTGAACACGTAACCACTGTCGTGCCACACCTTCCCGATCGCGGCCCGCAGGTCGCGCTGCTGGGTTTGCCGCTCGCGGTGCTGACGCAACACCCGCATCGTGTGCTGGTCCAAGGCCACACTCCGGCGGCTTGACGCCGATTTCGGTGGCCCCTCGTGTACGTCGTAGCCGGCGGTGGTGCGCTGCCGCACCACCGACACCTGGCCCGCGTGCAGATCGACCTCGCCCCAGCGCAGGCCGGCGGCCTCACCACGGCGCAGACCCCGCAGGGCGATCAGCCACCACAGGGCGAACAGGCCGTCATCGCGGACGTAGTCCAGGAACGCGGCCAGTTGTGTGGGTGTCCAGACCGCGATGGTGGGCCGCTGCCCGGTGGCCTTCCACTCGGCGACGCGGGCCTCGGTCCACACCTGGGCCTGCGGACGCGGACGCGCGGGCAGTTCCACGTGACGGGCCGGGTTGGTGGTGAGCAGGCCCTCGCGGACCGCGCCGGTCAGCGCCGCCCGCAGCGTCGTGTGGACGTGCTGCAGGGTGCAGGGGCTCTGCAGTTGCCCGGAACGGTTGCGGGTGGCCGCGATCTGACCGAACGCGGCGGTCAGCTGCCGTGCGCTCAGATCACCGAGGATCAGCTGGCCGATGTGCGGGATGAGGAACCGCTCGACGTCGTGGGTGTAGTGCATCCGTGTCGTCGGCCGGATCCGGGTCCTGGTCGACAGCCAGTACCGCAACCAGCGGGTGACGGTCCAGGACCGGCCGGCCTGCTCCTCACGCGACAACGCCAGCAACTCGTCTCGTGCTGTGCGGGCTGCTACTTGTGACGGGTAGCCGCCGCGGCGTATCCGTTCGGCGTGTCCGAGCAGGTTCCGGATGGAGCAGTGGAAGTACCAGCTGCCATGCGTTCGCTCTGGCAACCGTGGACAGGAGTCTCCCCGGCGTCGGCCTGTTGTGATGTTCAGGCATCCGCATCGCTTGCTGATGACACCCTCACCGTTCATGGTCTCTCCCTTGACGTTGATGGGGTTCATCGTGGCGAAACCGCAGGTGGTGAAGGGCGGCTTCGATCTGAAATGCTCGTCATCTGTCGAGTAGGAATGAAATGAGGTGAAACGTGACCGGAGCTCAGTGGCGGTCCGGGACCCTCGGGGTGCCGAATGTTCGGCGAGTTGATGGTGACGTCAGGAGCATGGCCGGGTCCGGTTGTGCGAGGCCGCGTACCGCGAGCGGCGGTGTGGGTGGTGATCGTGGTCGCTCGGTGGGTGCTCGTACGTCGGGGAACTGACCCGGACGTAGCGCTACGGACACGGACCCGACAGGAATCGCGACGTCCGCCAATCCATCGACGCATAGAGATGCTGCCCGTATGCAGGGCCTGGACCTGGGGAAACGCGGCTGGACGCGGATGGATTGGAGGGGTTGCGGTCGGACGAGTTTGGGGTAGAGTGGTATTTGTAGAATTCCGTTCTCCCGGCTTCGGTCTACGGATCAGAAGGTTAGGGGTTCGAGTCCCTTCGGGCGCACAAGATCATGAGGGGTCTGAACTGCCGAAACGGCGGTCAGGCCCCTCTTGCTGTCCGCCCTGTGTGGATGGTGGGTGTCACGTGGGTGCGATGTGGGTGCTACACCTGAAGGTGATTTCTTCTCGCGCTTTGCGGTTCTGGCCTGCGGCTTCGACGCCGTTCCCGGGGCGCTGGGGATCGGAGCACCTGTTTTCGGTCGGTGGGTGGGTCGGTTCTTTCGAGCCTTGTTCTTGATCTTTTTCCGGGTGCGGCGGGCTGCGGCGAGGACGAGGTGGGCGGTGGCGTCGGCGCAGCGACGCTGTACGTCGGGCAGGACGCTGGTGTAGGTGTCGGCGGTGATCACGATGCTGGAGTGGCCGAGCAGATCTTGCAGGGTCTTCAGGTCGGCGCCGGCTTGGTGGGCGAGGGACGCGGCGCCGTGGCGCAGGTCGTGCAGCCGTACCGGGGGCAGTCCGGCGCGTTGGACGAGTTTGCGGAATCGGGTGGTGGCGTAGTTCGGGTTGATCGGCAGGCCGTCGGCGCGGGTGAACACGTACGCGGTGTCGGTCCATGCCTTGCCGTTCTCGGCGGCTGCGGTCTTCTGGTCGAGTTGGTGGCGACGGTGTGCGCGCAGGACCTGGACGGTGCGTTTGTCGAGGGCGATTGCTCGGCGGCCGGCGGGGGTCTTGGGGTCGCCTTCGACGATGGTGTAACCGGCGGTGGTGCGGTTGCGTTCGATGGTGAGGACGCCCTGGTCGAGGTTGACGTCGGTCCACCGCAGTCCGCACATCTCGCCGCGGCGCAGGCCGCGCAGGGCCGTGAGCCACCAGAACGCGAACAGCGAGTCGTCGGTCACGTCGCCGAGGAACTCGGCGAGTTGCTCGGCGGTCCAGACCGCCACCGCCGGCCGGTCACCGGTGCGTTCCCACTGTTCGACACGGGCGTCGGTCCATACTTTCGCGTGGGGTTGCTGGTAGCCGCTGACCTCGATGTGCCGGGCCGGGTTGCAGTCGATCAGCCCTTCGCGGACGGCGAGGTTGAGTGCGGCGCGCAGCGTGGTGCGCAGGTGCTGCATCGCCGAGGCCGACTGTGGTCGGCCCTTGCTGTTGGTCGTGGCGGCGATCTGCGCGAAGGCCGTCCGTAGGAGTGGTGCGTCGAGGTCGGCCAGCTGATAGCGGCCGAGACGGGGGATGAGGGCGGTGTCGACGTCGCGGGTGTAGTGGAATCGGGTGGTGGGTCGGATCTTCGTGCGGGTGTCGAGCCAGTGCCGCAGCCACCGCTCGACGGTCCAGCCGGCGGCGGTGCGGCCAGCAGCAGTGCCTGCCAGCCACTGGTCGCGGGCCCGACGAGCGGCGGCCTGCGACCGGTAGCCACCACGACGGACGCGCTCGCGGCGCCCGAGCAGATTCGTCGCGGAGCAGTGGAAGTACCAGCTGCCATGCCCACGCTCCACCAGGCGGGGACAGGACTGTTCAAGTCGCCGTCGGTGATTGTCTCGGCATCCGCACCGTTTGAAGATCACCCCTGGTTCGCTCATCGTCGCGCTCCCCTCGTCACCGGCGTACGTCATCAGGATGTGGGATATGGACGTGCGATGGCTGGAAGCAGGACTGTCTGCTTCCAGGGCTGCGCCGTTGGTGTCTGAGTTGGGCTGGTCGATCTTCTCGGTATCGGCGCGGGGGCCGCTGCAAACCAGCTCGGTTGTCTGGAGAACCTGATCGACGTTGCGTGATGGGCTCCTGGATTTGACAGTGCAATGCCCGACTTGTGGTCACCTTCGGTAGTTGAGTCTTTACATAGAGCATCCTTTATCTCTAGGGTCGTGTCCACTGTCGGTCGTGGGCACGGGGGTCAGCGGTGGCTGGTTTGGTCTTGCATGCGCGTGCGTCACAGAGACGGTCTCTCTCCCCGCGGCGCTGGTGTGCGGCCGTGGTGGTCTTGGCCACGACCGTCGCAGGGCTTTCGGTCCCCGCCATCGCCGCTGCTGCGGCTGTCACACCACCGAAGGGTTCCTGCGTCGATGAGCAGCCGGACGCGGCCGCGGCCCGACGCATGTTGGTGGTCTGCGGTCGGCGGGTGGAGGACATCTCGGCTCGGACGGAGTGGTCGCAGACGTTCCTGAACGTCGATGGATCGCAGACGTTGGAGCAGGCGATCGAGCCGACCCGGGTGCGTAAGGGCGGGTCGTGGGTGCCCGTCGACACGACGCTGAAGTTGACCTCCCAGGGGGTTGTGCCGCGGGCCACGGTCCTGCCGATGGTCTTCTCCGGCAAGGGCAGGGGTCCGTTCGTGCGGTTGCGTGACGATAGTCGCGAGCTGGGCGTGTCCTGGCCCGGGAAGCTGCCGGCTCCGGTGCTTAGCGGTTCGACGGCGACCTACCGGAACGTGCTTCCGGATGTGGATCTTCAGGTCACCGCTCAGCCTCTCGGCTTCTCGCAGGTGTTGGTCGTCAAGACCCGCGCCGCTGCCGCGAACCCGAAACTAACGACGCTGACGTTCGGCATCGAGACGAAGGGCGTCACGGTCGGCCCGTCCTCCGGTGGCGGGCTCGCCGCGCGGGATAGCAAGGGTGGCATCGTCTTCGCCGCGCCGGCACCCCTGATGTGGGACTCGTCCGAAACCGGGGAACCTGCCGGCGGAGCGCCGGAGAAGGACAAGGGGCAGCCTGCCGTCAGCCCGTCGCGCAAGCCGACAGCGGCCGAGGCTGGTACCGCCGGTGCCAGAGTGGGTGGGCCGGTAGGCCGGGATGAGGTGCCGGGGGCCGCCCGAAGGGCGGTGATGCCGGTAAGGGTCGATGGCGAATCGGTGACGGTGGTTCCGGACAAGGCCATGTTGAGCGACCAGCGGACGAGGTTGCCGATCTACATCGACCCGTCGTGGACCGGTGGGATCGCGAGCAACGCGTGGACCTCGGTGTGGAGCAAGCACAAGTCGAGTTCCTTCTGGCAGAACTCCACGGCGCTGTACAACGGGAAGATCATCGGTTCGGCGGGTGCGGGACGCACCGAGGACTGCTCGGGTTGCGCCGATCACATCATCCGGTCGTTGTTCCGGATGAACACCTCTGCGGTGGCGGGCAAGCACATCTTGAGCGCGCAGTTCCGGGTGGAGCAGCGGTGGTCGTGGACGTGTAGCCCGAAGTCGAACGCGAAGTTGTGGATGACCGGGTCGATCTCGTCGGGCACGACGTGGAACAACCAGCCCACCTGGCACAGCACCTACACGGCGCAGAGCGTGGGTAACCGCAAGTACGGCTCCGCGCACGGTTGTCTCGGGACCGGGACGATCGAGTTCAACGTGACCTCGATGGTGGCGAAGGCGGCGGCGAGCAAGTGGCCGAACCTGACCGTGGGGCTGCGGGCGGTCGACGAGGGCACCAAGGACCAGTGGAAGCGGTTCAACCACGCCTCACCGAAGCTGGCGATCACCTTCAACAGCGATCCGAACGCGCCGGGCGACCGCAAGTCCGACGGCAAGGCCTGCGCCACCGGCGCTTCCCGGCCGTACGTGCTGACCCCCACACCGGTCCTGGCCGCCAAGCACTCCGACCCGGACAGCTCGCAACAGTCGTTGACCACCTACTTCTACTGGTGGCCGGTCGGCGGTACGCGGAACGAGACGAACAAGGTCTCGCAGGCCGCGGGGAACCCGTCCACCGTGTCGAAAGCGATACCTGCGGGCAAGCTGACCGATGGCGCGAGTTACGTGTGGCAGGCCCGAACCTGGGACGGTTCGCACTACGGACCCTGGTCGGGCACGTGTGAGTTCACCGTCGACGCGACAGCGCCGCCTGCGCCCGCGAGCGTCTCGTCGACCAACTACACCAATGATGGAGTGCCGCGCGGTGGTGTCGGCCTCAGCGGCACCTTCAGCGTCGCCGCCCCGGCCACCCGCCCGCACGAGGTGAAGGAGTACGCGTACAGCCTGGACTCCGGAGTGCTGACAGCGGCCAAGACCGTGCCGGCGCGGAGCACGGACTACGGGGCGTCGATCACGCTTGCGCCACTGCACGACGGAATCAACACGCTCTACGTGTGGTCGAAGGACCACGCCACCCGGTTCTCATCCCCGGTGACGTATACCTTCAGCGTCCGTGCCGGCTCTGGCCCGGCCGCGGAGTGGACCTTCGAGGAAACCGGCACCACCGGCACCGATGTCTCGGGTCACGGCAACACCCTGACCCTCGGCACGCCCGCCACCCGGGTCGCGGGTCGCTCCAGCGTCGGCACGGCCCTGTCGCTGCCGGGCACCACCGCGGTGACCAAGACCGGCGCCGTCACCTATCCCCACCCGGACACCGGGGTCTCCACGCCCGCGCGGACGGACTCAAGCTTCACTGTCACGGCCTGGGTGAAGATCAATTCGATCTCGGGCACCGGGGTCCAGACAGTGATGAGTGCCAGCGGATCCCGCATGTCCGCCTATCACCTCGGCTACGCGGGTAGCAACCAACGCTGGCGGTTCGCGATGGCCGCCGCCGACACCGACAACGCCGGTCTGTACAGCGTCTCCTCCGACGTGGCGCCCACGGCGGGCAAGTGGACACACCTCGCCGGCGTGTACGACGCATCGACCAAGAAGCTGACGCTCTACGTCAACGGGGTGGCCCAGACCGCCACCGCGACTCTCTCCGGCGGCTTCAACGCCACCACCGAGGTGGCCATCGGCAAACGCATGTGGAACGGCGGCGCCGACAGCTTCTTCACCGGATCGATCGACGACGCAAGGTTCTACCACTTCATCGAGACGCCTACCAACCTGGCGAAGCTGGCGGTGCCCCTGCAGCCGAAGATCACCTTCCCGAACGGCGGCGACGTCACCCCCGGCGGGAACCTCGCCGTCACGTTCGACGCCGGCGGCGACACGAACGTCACGAAGTTCAAGTACAGCATCGACGGCACCGGCCTGGGCAGCACGGTGAACGCCACCACGGCGGGCGGCACGGCAACCGTCACGATCAACGTCGGCGCCACTACCGGTGCACGACTGGTCTACGCCGTCGCGGTCGACGACGGAAACCGGATCAGCGACATGAACCAGAGTGAGTTCACCGTGACGTCCGCGGCGAGCCTGTCCGGCACTGTGTGGGACCCGAACTTCCTGCCTCAGGCCGGAGCCGTCGTCCAACTCCAGCCCGGTGGACACCAAGCTACCTCCGGCGCCGATGGCAGCTACACCCTGACAGGGTTCACGCCCGGTCTCTATGCGGTCACCGTTACTTTCGGCGGCCGGTGTGGGCTGGCGTTCAACCAGCCCATCGAGATCGACGGCCAAGGGCTGACGCTCGACATCTTCCTCGCCGCGATCAGCGACGACCTCGGTAGCACCTGTACCGAACAGACCACCGCCTTCACCGCCGCCAACAGCGTTCTGGCGCTGACCGGCGACGACGCCGTCGCCACGGTGCAACTGCCCTTCGCCTTCCCGTTCTACGGCGGGGCGTACCGCAGCGCCTGGGTCGACACCAACGGTCTGCTCTCGTTCACCGACCCCGGCGGCTCACACCCGTACAGCGGTGGTGGTCAGCTGCCCGCCCCGGCGGAACCGAACACCGTGGTCGCCCCGTTCTGGGACGACCTGGTGGTCGATGGCTCCGCCAGCGTGCGGACGGCGACCACCGGCACCGGCACCGCACAGCGGTTCATCGTCGAGTGGCGCAACGTGCATCGCAAGGGCGACACCACCCAGCGCCTGTCGTTCGAGGCGATCCTCGCCCCGGACGGCACGGTGACCACCAACTACGACCAACTCGACAACGCCGCCGAGAAGGGTGCCAACGCGATCGTCGGCATCGAGGCGGACGCCGGCGAGGACGGCCTGACGTACTCCGCGAATGAGCCGGCCCTGGCGAACGCCCGGTCGATCACCTTCGTCCGCCCGGACGTCGCTGGCGGGCTGGAGACGCACAACCTCTCCGGAGCGCTGACCGACACTGCGGGCAACCCGGTCGTGGGCGCCACGGTTTCGCTCGACCCGAGCGGCCTGACCGCCACCACGGGCGCGGGCGGGGCGTACAGCTTCACCGGTCTGGTCGCCGACAGCTACACCGTATCGGCCAAGCTCGCCGGCCGGTGTGGCGTCACGGCCCGCAACCAGGTGGAACTCTCGACCGACACCGTCCGTAACCTCCAACTCGGCCCCGACTACGGCGGCATGGGGTACGCATGCGCTACCGGCGCCTCCGGCTTCCAGGCGGCGTCAACCGTGCTCGCCCTGACCGGCGACGACGCGGCGACATCGGTGACGTTGCCCTTCCCGGTGCAGTTCCACGGCCAGTCGTACACCACCGGCCTGGTGCACACCAACGGCCTGGTCAGCTTCGGCGCGGCCTCCGGCCTGCCGGAGACCTGGGCCAACCCGACCATGCCGACGGCGACCGCCCCCAACGCGGTGGTGGCCCCGTTCTGGGACGACTTCGAAGTCGACATCTCCGCGAGCGTGCGCACGCAGACCTTCGGTGCCACCCCGAACCGGTCCTACGTGGTGGAGTGGCGCAACGTCGGATTCCGCCCCACCAAGACGGAGCGGCTGACCTTCGAGGTCATCTTCCACGAGGACGGACGGATCGCCTTCCACTATGGTGCCATGTCGACCCCGACCCAGCAGGGCGCAGGCGCGACCGTCGGCCTGGAGAACGCCTCCGGCACCGTGGCTGCGCTCTACTCCTTCCAGGAAGCGGCGCTGACCGGCAACACCTCGATCACCTACACCCCCGCTCCCTCCGGCACCGTCACTGGCCTGCTCACCACCGCCGTGACCGGCCAACCGGTCGCCGGAGCCACGATCACCATGAACCCCGGCAACCGCAGCACCAACACCGGCGCGGACGGCAGCTACCAGTTCACCGCCGTGCCAGTGGGCGAATACGTGGTCGCCGCCTCGACCGGTGACAACCGCTGCGCCGGCCAGTACGCCAAGGAAACCATCAACCACCCCGGCGGCACCTCCGACGTCGACCTGTCGGTCATGGTCGACGGCGACGAGTTCGGCTACAAGTGCACCACCGGCACACAGACATTCGTCCCCGGCGACGTCACCGAAGGCTGGAGCGGCGACGACACCGTATGGCAGAAGAACCCACCGTTCCCGGTCAAGCTCTACGGCGAGTCATACACCTCGGCCTGGATCAGCGCCAACGGCCTGGTCAGCTTCAAAGACCCGGCGTACTTCGGCTGGATCGGCTCCGCACCGGGCACCATCCCCTCGCCAGCCGCCGAAGGCTCCCCGAACGCCGCCGTCTACGTCCACTGGGACGACTGGGTCGTCGACTCCCAGGCAGCGATCGCCACCAAGATCAGCGGCACCGCCCCCAACCGGCAGTGGATCGTGGAATGGCGCAACGTCCACGCCCACGGCGACACCACCACCCGAACCACCTTCGAAGTCATCTTCACCGAAGGCGGCGACATCACCCTCGCCTACAACGGCATCGACCCCACCAAACCGATCGAGCGAGGCGGCGAGTCCACCGTCGGAATCGAGAACGCCGACGGGTCCATCGGCTTCCAATACCTGCACCGAGAAAACTGGCTGGCCAGCGGCCAAGGCGTGACCTTCAAGCCCAACCCGCCAGGACAGGGCAGCGTCGCCGGGACCGTCACCTGCCAGGGCACCCCCATCGCCGCAGCGACCATCGCGGTGGCCGGCAAGACCGCCACAACCGCAACGGACGGCACCTACCAGGTCGACGCCGTACCCGCCGGAACCTGGGCGGCGATCAGCACCCCGACCAGCGGCACCTGCAAAGGCTCCGACGTGAGACAGGTCGCGGTCGGCACCAGCACCCAGGCGCTCGCCGACTTCACCCTGGCGGCCACTCCCACAGGCGGTGGCTACACGCTCGCCGAACAAGCCGTGCCATACATCCCCGCCAACACCACAGTGCTGCCACTCACCGGAGACGACGCCTACACCCCCGTCACCCTGCCCTTCCCCGTGAACCTCTACGGCCAGACCTACAACACCGGCTGGGTCGACATCAACGGCGTGATCAGCTTCATCGACCCCGGCGAACCCTCACCCGACGCCTGGCCGATCCCCTCACCGGACAGCCCCGAAGAACCCAACGCCGCCCTCTACCCCTTCTGGCACGACTGGGTCGTCGACAGCAACGCCAGCATCCGCACCACCGTCCGCGGCAGCACAGGAAGCCGACAGTTCGTCATCGAATGGCGCAACGTCCACTCCTACGAAGACCCCCTCACCCGAATCACCTTCCAAGCCATCCTCGACGAAACCGGCGGCTACAGCCTCACCTACACCGACAACGACGGCACCTTCCTCGAACGCGGCGGCGCCGCCACCATCGGCATCGAGAACAGCGACGGCACCACCGCCATCCAATACACCTACCGCCAGCCGGTCCTCCGCCCCGGCCTCGGTCTGCGGCTGAGCCCACCCACCCCATGACGGGCCGTTTCCTCAGCGCCGTCGGGGCGGCCGCCACCGGACTGCCAGGAAATGCACATCAGCAGTCGGCGAGCCGAACCAGGCTCGGACCGCAACCTATCTGGGGCCGTGGGTACCCAAGATCCACACTCATGACGATCAGGGATAGCCTCGGGGAGCATACGATGGACTCGACTCGCCCACTCCGCCGATTCCGTGGACTCGGTAGAACCCGCATGGTCATAGCAGCCGCAATCGCAGCGCTGATGGCCGCGACGCTCATTGGTGCACCGACGCCGGCTGCGGGCGCGACGCGCTATCAGCCACCGGCACCGCAGAAGGTGCCGACCGTTCCAGTGGCTCCTGTGGTACCCAGCACACCGGGACCACGAGCGGTGATGCCCGACGCGGGCCGTCAGCCCGCACCGGTGTGGCCCGCAGCGGGGACCGCAGAGGTCGACATCGCCGGGAGGACCTTCACGCCTGTCACGGCAGGAGCACTGCCAGTTCGGGTCGCCTCGGCGTCCTCGCCCGCGGTGTCCGCGACCGGCCGAACACTCGCTCCTGCCACGACCCCAACCCGGGTCCGGGTGGAGTTGCTAAGCCGGGCAGCCACCGAGAAGGCGGGGGTCCGTGGGCTCCTGCTCAGGGTAGGCCGAGCCGACGGTGCTGCAAGCGCGGGCAGCCTACAGCTGACGGTGAACTACGGGGCATTCGCGTCTGCCTACGGCGGCGACTGGGCGTCGCGGCTGCGTATGGTGTGGATGACGGCCTGCGCCCCCGAACAGGCGGAGGCACAGGCATGTGCAGGCACCCCACTGCAGTCAACTAACAACCTGAGGACGCACGACGTGTCGGCGGCGGTGCCGGTGTCCGGGACCAGCGTCTTGGTGGCGTTGACGGCCGGCGACTCCAGCGCCGCGGGTGACTACAAGGCCACCTCGCTCCAGCCGTCGTCGACTTGGAGCGCTGGCGGGAACTCCGGGGCGTTCACCTGGTCGTACCCCATGCGGGTACCGCCGTCGCTCGGCGGGCCGGCACCGACCCTGGCGCTTTCGTACTCCTCGCAATCCGTGGACGGCCGGCAAGCGGCCAGCAACAACCAGCCCTCCTGGGCAGGCGAGGGCTTCGAGGCTAACCCCGGCGGGTTCATCGAGCGGCGATACGTCGGCTGCGGCCAGGACATGGAAGGTTCGGCCAATAACAGCAAGAAGACCAGTGACCTGTGCTGGGAGACCAGCAACGCCACGCTCTCCCTCGGTGGACACTCCGGCGAGCTGATCTACAACGAGACCGAGGACCGTTGGCACCTGCGGTCGGACGACGGTTCGCGAATCGCGCACAAGACCGGCGCGAGTAATGGCGACAACAACGGCGAGCACTGGGTGGTCACCACCACCGATGGCACCCAGTACTGGTTCGGGCTAAACCAGTTGCCCGGCTGGGTCTCCGACAAACCGGTGACAAACTCCACCCTCACTGCCCCGGTGTTCGGCAACGAACCGAATGAGCCGTGCCACGCCGACGCGTTCATCGACTCCGACTGCACACAGGCCTGGCGGTGGAACCTCGACTATGTGGTGGACGTCCACGGTAACTCCGCCTCGTACTGGTACGTCAAGGAGACCAACAAGTACGGCCGTAACCTCGACGCCGACGACACCGCTTCGTACGACCGGGCCGGCTATCTCGACCACATCTCCTATGGCACCCGGCGTAACGACGAGATTGACTCGGTGCTGAGCACCCCGGCACCCGCGCAGGTGGTCTTCGGGGTTGCCGACCGCTGTCTGTCCGACTGCACCACCCATGACGCCGCGCACTGGCCCGACACTCCTTGGGACCAGCAGTGCACCGGCTCCAACTGCGGCACCGTGTACTCGCCCACCTTCTGGACCAAGAAGCGGCTGGCGTCGGTGACCACCCAGATTCGCTCCGGCGGGGTCTACTCCGACGTGGAGCGCTGGACACTGACCCACACGTTCCCGGACCCCGGTGACGGCACCCGCGCCGGCCTGTGGCTGTCCAAGATCTCCCACGCCGGCCTAGTCGGCACGACCACCACTGTCCCGGATATCGAGTTCACCGGGGTGCAACTGGCCAACCGGGTGGACACGATCGACTTCGCGGCGGCGATGAACTGGTGGCGAATCGCCAAGATCCAGAACGAGACCGGCGGCACCATCAACGTCACCTACTCGGGCCCGGACTGCGTGGCCGGCCATACTCCGACGGCAGAAACCAACACCAAGCGCTGCTACCCGTCGGTCTGGACTCCAGAGGGCTACGCCAACCCGGTGACCGACTGGTTCCACAAGTATGTGGTGACCACCGTCTACGAGCAGGACAACACCGGGGGGACGCCACCGCAGGGCAGCCCTCGCACGGTGTACAAGTACTCCTACCTCGACGGCGCGGCCTGGCACTACAGCGACGACGACGGCCTAATCGAGAAGAAGTACAAGACCTGGTCGAGCTTCCGTGGCTACGGCCGGGTCGGAGTGACCACCGGCGACCCGGGAGAGCAGACCTACACCGAAACCCGCTACTTCCGAGGCATGGACGGAGACAGGGCGGCCCCCTCGGGTGGCACCAAGACAGTCACCATCGACGGGTTCACCGACGCAGACTGGTACGCCGGCATGACCCGCGAAGCCAAGACGCTCAACGGTCCGAATGGGGCGGTAGTCTCCCGCGAGACCAACGATCCATGGGGCTCTGCCGCGACCGCCACCCGCACCATCAACGGTGACACAGTGACAGCGCGCTTCGCTCGAACCACCACGACCCGCAAATACACCGCCCTGGACAACGGACGTGGTGAGCGCGCCACCAAGACCACGACCAGCTTCGACTCCCTCGGCATGCCCACGAAGATCGACGACTTCGGCCATGACGGAGTCGCTGGCGACGAGCAGTGCAAGAAGATCGACTACGAACCCCGAAACACCACAAAATGGCTCGTGGACAAGGTGCAACGCACACAGACGTACGCAGTTCAGTGCTCGGCCACCACGCCCACCACGGCCCTCGCAGACGCAGACGTCATCTCCGAGGAACGGACAAGCTTCGACGAACAGACCTTCGGCGCCGCACCCACCCGCGGTCTTGCAACGAAGACCGAGAAAATGGTTGCCTGGAACGCGGGCGCGCCGACTTTCGCAACGGTTTCGCGGGGCACCTTCGACGAGAACGGGCGAGTGACTGCGGCCTGGGATGCGTTGAACGCAAAGACCACCACGGAGTACACCCCCACCACCGGAGGCCCGGTGACCGCAACCACTGTCACCAACCCATTGCTGCACGTGGCCTCGACGACGGTGAACCCGGCATGGGGCAACAACGCCGCGATCATCGACCCCAACAACAAGCGGACCGACCTCGCCTACGACGGCCTGGGCCGGCTGACCGCAGTGTGGCTCCCCGGCCGGGATAAGGCGACCCAGACGGCCACCGCCACCTTCAACTATCTGATCCGCAACAACGCCGCCACTGTGGTATCGACCTCCCGGCTGAACCCGGCCGGTGCCTACAACACGATGTACGCCCTGTACGACGGCCTGCTCCGCCCACGGCAGACCCAGACGCCATCACCTTCCGGCGGCCGGCTGCTCACGGACACCTTCTACGACACTGCCGGTCGAGAGGTGAAGGCGTTCGGCAGCTACCACGCAACCGGGACGGCCGGCACGACGCTGGACACCGCCACCGATCGGGCATTCGTACCGAATCAGAGTCGAACGATCTTCGACGGCGCGGGACGCCCAACCGCGTCGGTCTTCCAACCCTACGACGCGGAACGCTGGCGGACGTCCGTCTACTACGCCGGTGACCGCGCCGACGTGACCCCACCCGCAGGTGGCACCGCCACCTCCAAACTCACCGACGCGCTCGGCCGGACCGTCTCGGTGCGCCAATACCACGGCGCGAGCCCGACGCCAGATGCGGTCGGCTCCTGGGACACCACGTCCTACGCCTACACCCGCAAGGGCCAACTCGCCAGCGTCACCGATGCCATGAATAACCAGTGGCTCTACGAGTACGACCTGCAGAGCCGTCGCACTAAGCAGACCGATCCCGACACCGGTGTCACTACCCTCACCTATGACGCGGGGGACCGTCTCACCTCATCCACCGACGCCCGCTCCAAGAAGCTGGCTTACCTCTACGACGCACTGGGCCGTAAACGGGCGGTGTACGACAACGCAGTCGGTGGCACAATGCGGGCAAAGTGGGACTACGACACCCTCGCCAAGGGGCGCCTGTCTCAGTCGACCCGGTTCGTCGGCACCGCCGCCTACCAGACCAAGATTATCAGCTACAACGACCAGTATCAGCCAAATGGGATCCAGGTGGTGATCCCGCCCGCGGAGAGTAACCTGGCCGGCACCTACACTTTCTCCAACACCTATAACGTCGACGGCAGCGTCGCTTCGACCGGTCTGCCGTCCACCGGGGGTGACTTGCCAGCCGAGACCCTGTCCTACACCTACGACACGCTGGGTCAGCCGACCACGATGACCTCGCTGTACGGCGCGGCAACCTTGTCCTATGTGGTGGGCACTACGTACAACGCTCTTGGCGAGCTCAACCAACTCACACTCGACACCGACAACACTGCTGGCGGGCGGGTGTTGCAAGCTTTCACCCATGAACTCGAGACAGGACGGTTGACCGGAGTCCGGGTTGATCGGGACACGGTCGCCCCGAACACGCTGTCCGACATCCGCTACACGTACGACAAGGCTGGCAACATCACCAAGGCGATGGACGCCGCACCGGACCCGGTCGACGACACCCAGTGCTTCAGATACGACCACCTTCGCCGTCTCAGGCACGCCTGGACCCCGACCAACAGCGATTGCGACGCCGATCCGGTGGCTACCTCCCTTGGCGGCCCGGCACCGTACTGGCACTCCTGGTCATTCGACCTCGTGGGCAACCGCGAAACCCAGATAGCGCACACTACATCCGGCAACACCACCACAACCTACGAATACCCCGCTGCCCAAGCATCGCGGCCCCATGCGTTGTCGACTACCACGACTGGCTCGATAACGCAGAACTACCGGTACGACGAGTCGGGCAACACAACCTGTCGGCCCACCGGGACGGCCGCGAATACCTGCCCGAGTGGCACCGGCTCTCAGGTGCTCACCTGGGATCCCGAGGGGCACCTCGAAACCAGCACCGACTCGACAGGCACCACCACCAACATCTACGACGCGGACGGCAACCGACTCGTACGCCGCGACCCGACCGGCAAGACCCTCTACCTGCCCGGCCAGGAACTGCGATACGCCACCAGCACCGGAACCACCACCTGCACCCGCTACTACGCCTACGGCGGGTCCACGGTCGCCTCCCGCACCAGCGCAGGACTAACTTGGCTAGCCGCCGATCACCAGGGCACCCCGAACGTCTCCGTCAGCGCCACCGCCGCACAGACAGCCACCGTCCGCCGCCAGAATCCCTACGGCAACCCGCGCGGGGGCAGCCCGACCTGGGCCAACGACAAGGGCTTCGTCGGCGGCACGAAGGACAATACCGGGCTAACCCACCTTGGCGCCCGGGAGTACGACCCGGCCATCGGCCGGTTCGTCTCCGTCGACCCGGTCTTCGACCAGCAGAACCCGCAGTCCTGGACCGGCTACGGCTACACCAGCGGCTCGCCGATCACCTTCAGCGACCCGAGCGGACTGAAACAGTGCGTCGACACCTGCGACGGTGCAGGCGAGGGAGGCGGCACCCCGGCCCAAGACGAATGCTACAACTACACCGGCAATGCCCAGCGCCACTGCGAGGAGCACCAGGGCGGCGGGCAGAACACGAGCGCCGGGCAAGCCACCGGTGGCACGGGGTCCGGCAACAACCCCTCGGCCAACCTGCCGACCATTCCACCGGAGAGGGCGCGGCAACTTGACAACTACATCCGGATGGTGATCGACCAGAACCCGGACACCTGGAACATCCCCGGCTCGTATGCCTACAACGCCATCATGGTCCGTATCAAGCATGCCCTGTTCGGGACCCCTAGCTTCAAGGACTACTGGGAGGCGCTGGACCAGACAGTTGTCTCCACCGTCGTGGCCACCGTCGGCGCAGTTCTCTGCGCCGAAACCGGCCCAGCCTGCCTGCTCGCCGCTGGGGCGATCGCCGGCATCGCCGGCCAGTGCATGGATGACTGCGAGGACACCCAAGCCGTAGCCCTGGCAGCGGTTTTCTCGGCTGCTACCGGGGGTGGCGCACGCGTCACGCCCGGTCGAAACTTCAAGTCGCATTTCCTCAATCACAAGACGTTGTTGCAGGGGGTAACTGGAAATAGATATACGACGCTTGCGAAAGGTGGGCCCATGTTTCTAGACGATTTGTCGATGATGGTGGAGAGTGGTGATCTCGCATTCGCGGGCTGGGGTACACTGAAGCAGGGTCAGCCCGCCGCGAAGATATATCGCGGACAGGGTCTAACGCTTGTCACTACAGCCGAAAACCAATTCTGGACTCTCCTCAGAACAGGGGAAGGTCTAGATAAGGCAATCGTGATGCTGCCTGGGCCGCCTGGATAGAAGGGAGTTCTGGTGAACGAGTGCGAGGGTACTGGTCTTGGCTGGGTTGCTGAGATGGTCAAGCGGCATTCGATGATGGAGGCCGTTTTTGTCCCAGCATTCGTGGATCTCGACACATCGCCGAGACAGGTGAAGCTCTTTCCAAGGAGCGTTTTCGTTGAGTCTACCCGCGGGTTCCTGGCCATGAACATCGATGAGAAGTCGGGCCAGATTCAACTAGCGGATAGCCATACTCTGGTGACCCCCCCAGCTCTGGGCGCCGAGCCATCGCTCGAACCAGTATTCGCAGATCTATCGCTTAACTATCTCTCTGAAATAACCCCATTGCGATGTTTGGGCATCGTTCTGCACTTTGACGTCGACTCCAGCGGTTCTGAAAATCGGTTCAGAGCCGTTGAGCTTCGTTTCGCCGATGATCGAATCTTGCTCTTCGATCCATTCTGGCCTTCGGGGATAAGAATTGGAGGCAAATTTGAGGCTGTCCGACTTCGCAAGGAAATCACCGCCGGCCAAATTGTTGCGATAGAGATTTGAGTGAGGTGATCTCAGCAGCGTGAGGTTTGATTGGTGCGACACGGGTGAAGGCCGTGATTCGGGCGGCAGTGGAAAACAGGCGTGGAGCCATCGATAGGCATGTCCTTGCGAGAGGAACACGCCTCACCGGGGCCTGTTGTGCGAGGTCGCGCGCCGCGAGCGGCGGTGTGGGTGGTGATCAGGGGTGCTCGGTGGGTGCTCGTACGTCGGGGAACTGACCCGGACGCACCGCTACGCGCACGGACCCGGCAGGAAGCGCGAGGTCCGCCAATCCATCGACGCATAGGGATTCTTCCCATGTGCAGGGCGTGGACCTGGGGGAACGCGGCTGGACGTGGATGGACTAGGGGGTTGCGGTCGGACGAGTTTGGGGTAGAGTGGTCTTTGTAGAATTACGTTCTCTCGGCTTCCTGCGGATCAGAAGGTTAGGGGTTCGAGTCCCTTCGGGCGCACAAGATCATGAGGGGTCTGACCTGCCGAAACGGCGGTCAGACCCTTCTTGCTTTTCGGCCTGTGTGGATGGTGGGTGTCACGTGGGTGCGATGTGGGTGCCACCCTTGATTTTGAGTTCTTCTCGCGCTTTGCGGTTCTGGCCTGTGGCTTCGCCGCCGTGCCGGGGGCGCTGGGGATCGGAGCGCCTGTTTTCGGTCGGCGGGTGGGTCGATTCTCTCGGGCTTTGTTCTTGATCTTTTTCCGGGTGCGGCGGGCTGCGGCGAGGACGAGGTGGGCGGTGGCGTCGGCACAGTGCCGTTGTACGTCGGGTAGGACGCTGGTGTAGGTGTCGGCGGTGATCACGATGCTGGAGTGGCCGAGCAGATCTTGGAGGGTCTTCAGGTCGGCGCCGGCCTGGTGGGCGAGGGACGCGGCGCCGTGGCGCAGGTCGTGCAGCCGTACCGGGGGCAGTCCGGCGCGTTGGACGAGTTTGCGGAACCGGGTCGTGGCGTAGTTCGGGTTGATCGGCAGGCCGTCGGCGCGGGTGAACACATACGCGGTGTCGGTCCATGCCTTGCCGTTCTCGGCGGCTGCGGTCTTCTGGTCGAGTTGGCGGCGACGGTGTGCGCGCAGGACCTGGACGGTGCGTTTGTCGAGGGCGACGGCGCGGCGGCCGGCGGGGGTCTTGGGGTCGCCTTCGACGATGGCGTAACCGGCGGTGGTGCGGTTGCGCTCGATGGTGAGCACGCCCTGGTCGAGGTCGACGCCGGTCCATCGCAGTCCGCACATCTCGCCGCGGCGCAGGCCGCGCAGGGCCGTGAGCCACCAGAATGCGAACAGTGAGTCGTCGGTCACGCCGCCGAGGAACTCGGCGAGTTGGTCGGCGGTCCAGACCGCCACCGGTGGCCGGTCACCGGTGCGTTCCCATTGTTCGACGCGGGCGTCGGTCCATACCTTCGCATGGGGTTGCTGGTAGCCGCTGACCTCGATGTGTCGGGCCGGGTTGCCGTCGATCAGCCCCTCGCGGACGGCGAGGTTGAGCGCGGCGCGCAGCGTGGTGCGCAGGTCATGCCGCCCGCGCCGAATATTGATCGGCGTGGCCGGCGTTAAGGTTGCGACGAGGACGACATCGGGATGGGGTGTGAATGCGATTCGTCGCCCGGCAGTCGGAGTTGCGCGAGCTCGGCGCGCTCGCGGCGGCCGCGGCGGGTGGGCGCGGAGGTGCGACGCTTATCGTCGGCGAGGCGGGCATCGGCAAGTCGACTCTTGTCCAGGCCGCGGTCGAGTCGCTCGACGGCTGGCGGGTGCTGCGCGCGAGCGGCGTCGAGTTCGAAAGTGAGCTGCCCTACGCGGCGCTGCACCACCTCTGTGCTCCGGTACTGGAGTACCGCCGCGAGCTCCCGGCGCCTCAGCGGCTCGCACTGGAGACGGTGTTCGGGCTCGGCGCAGGTGCCGCACCGAGTCCCATGCTGGTCGGCCTGGCTGTACTGAGCCTTCTGGGCGCTGCGGCGCAGGACGTTGCGGTGTGTTGCGTGCTCGATGACTCGCAGTGGAGTGATGAAGCGTCGCGGCAGGCGCTGGCGTTCGTCGCGCGCCGTGTCGGTGCCGATCGGGTCGCAATGGTGTTCGTCGCGCGGGAAGTCGCTTCTGTCCCGGAGCTCGATCGTCTTCCTCGGCTCGCCGTTGCCGGACTTGCGGCCAGCGAAGCCCTTGACCTGCTGCGATTGTCAGCGTTATCCAATCTTGACGGCCCGGTACTGGAACGGATTGTCGCCGAGGCGGGTAGCAATCCGCTCGCGCTGGTGGAGTTCGCTCGGGACGCGGATCCGTTGGGTCTGCCGAACGTGGTGACCGGTGGCGTGCAAGGCGCGTTGGAGGCGCAGTTCACCCGTCGGATCCTGCGGTTGCCGGCGCGGACCCGGTTGGTTTCGGTGCTCGCTGCGGCGGAACCCTTGGGCGACATCGTGCTGCTACGCCGCGCCATGACGGTTCTTGGGCTGGACGCTGCCGATCTCACTCCGGTTGTGGAGGAGGGCCTGGTTGTCGCCGGTCCCCGCTTGTACTTCCGGCATCCATTGGCTCGTTCCGCGGTGTACCGGTCGGCCGATGCCCGGACACGCCGGCAGGTACACGCGGCGCTGGCCGAGGCGACCAGTGTCGATACGGATGCGGACCGTCGCACGTGGCACCGAGCCAAAGCGGTCGCCGTTCCTAACGAGTCGATAGCGGCGGAGTTGGAGCGGTCGGCTGTGCGCGCGCACGAACGTGGGGGCTTCGCCGGGGCATCGGCGTTCTTGGAACGCTCCGCTCAGCTGACGCCGGACGCTTCGCGGCGGGCAGGTCGGTTGTTGTCGGCCGCTCGAGCGCGGTTGCAGTCCGGGGCGCCCGAAGCCGCGCGGGAACTGGTGAATCAGGCGCGGCTCGGCCGGCCTGGAACGGCTGACAGCGCTGAGCTGCGCCTCCTGGATGCGATGATCGACTACCACGTGTCCCGCAGTATCCCGGCGACGCTCGCACTTGCCGACGCGGCCGAGGGTCTCGATCCCGACCGAGCCCGCGAAACCTACCTGGAGGCGTTCGCCTCCCTGATGTTCAGCATCGATGAGCCTGGCCGGCTGCGCCGTCTCGCCCTACGCATCCAGGAGCGGCTACCGCGACGGCGTCCGCCCCGCGCCGTTGACCTTCTACTTGACGCCCTGCTTGCCCAGAACCTGCTGCCCGTCGACGAGGCGGCACCCGCGATGCGCCGCGCGGTCGAGGCGTTTCAGGATCAGACCCGGGGGTTTGATGCGAATCCGTGGTGGATGGAGCGCGCCTGCGTGCTGAGCGCCGACCTCTGCGACGAGGTCGCGATGGAGCAGCTGACCGACCGTCAGGTCGAACTTGCCCGGGCACAGGGAGCCTATGCGATTCTGCCGCATGCGCTGCGTTTTCAGGCGGCAGCCAGGGTCATGGTCGGCCGGATTGATGATGCGGCCGCCAGCATCATCGAGGCACGCGCGGTCGACGAGGCGGCGGGCACGACCAATCTCCTCGGCTCGGACCTGACACTCGCCGCCTGGCGTGGTGACACTGAACGGTTCCGCGAGGTTCGGGAGGCGTTGCGCGACTGGGCCGGTGTGGAGTTCACCGCTGTCTTCTACGCGACCGGCGTGCTGCACAACGGGCTCGGCGGCTACGAGGACGCGCTCGACGCGTTGCTGGTCGCGCGAGATCGGCAGCAGCATGGTTCGTACGTCGTCTCCGCGTTCCACAGTGAACTCGTCGAGGCCGCCGTGCGTGCCCGCCGGCCGGAGGAGGGCAAGGTCTCAGCCGCCTGGCTTGAGGATCTCGCGCGCGCCAGCCCCACCTCGTGGGCGGTCGGCGCGCACCTGCTCGCGCGAGCGCTGCTCGAACCGGGCCTGGGCGCTCACGAGCTGTACGTCGGCGCGATCGACCGGTTCGCCCAAACCCGGGTACGTGGGCACTACGCGCGGGCTCGCCTGCTGCATGGGGAGTGGCTACGCAGCGTGGGCCGTCGTGCCGAGGCGCGGGTGGAGCTGCGTGCCGCGCACGAGTTGCTGAAGACGGTCGGCGCGCGGGCCTTCGCCGACCGGGCCGCGCGGGAGCTGGCGGCCATCGGTGAGCATCCGGGGGTGGACGAGACCGACCCGCTCAACGCACTGACGGAGCGGGAGCTGCTTGTCGCTCGCAGGGTCGCGTCCGGGGCGGGCACCAAGGAGGTGGCCGCGCTGCTGTTCGTCAGTCCTCGCACGGTCGATGCCCACCTGCGCAACATCTATCGAAAGCTGGAGATAACGTCGCGACGCCAGCTCCGGGAGCTTCAGCTGTAGCGGAGACGGCTGGCCCCGCCACCGCGGGCCGGTGGCGGGGCATCGGGGGTTTTCAGCGTTGTCAGCGGCGGTGCCGGTCGCAGTCTCGTTCAGCCGTGGTCTTCAGGTCTCGTAGCCACACCTCGAGACCTGCCCCGAGCGCGGCGGTGGCGAATTCGACGTCCGCTTCGACCTGGCGACCGCGCCAGGTTTCCTCGGTACGCACGAGAACCCGGCCCCCGACCTCGGTGAAGGTCCAGACGTGGACTCCCTCGTCGATACGCAGTCCTTCGCCGACCGCTGGACCGCTCCACCGCACGCACTTCTGCCGCTGAAGCTGGTGGACGGTGGAGGTGACCACGAGAGTGGTGGCGGGGTTGAGGTGTGTCTCCTGCACCGGAGTCGTCCACCGGAACGACGAGCCGGCGCGAAGCGGACCGGAGTCGAGACGCCTGCTGGTCAGGACCGGCGGTTGCCAGGACGGCCAACGCTCGACATCGGTCTGCAGCTTCCAGACCGTCCGGAGCGATGCGTTGATGACGGCTTCGGTGCGGTAGCGGATCTTGGCGTTCGGGTCGACGCTCTCCCCCGCGCAACGTGGTGCTCCGGAGTTGGCGCCGCTGCTCTGAGTGGAGGCGTGCGCCGACGTGGCCAGGACCCCCAGAATGGTGGTCATGGCGAGCGAGGCCGCCAGCATGCGCTTGATACCCGGCCAAGTTGGAGGGAAGACGGTCAAAGCTGTTCCTCTCACTGGGTTCGTCGCACGATGAAGGGTTGTCGCTATCCGGCGGCGTCCGCTTCGGCGGTGTCCTTGAGCCTTTGCAACCAGGTGACCAGACTCTCGTCCAGAGCTGCCTGGATGGGGCCAGGATCGGCGTCGACTGGCGGGCCCGCGAAGGACTCCTCGGTGGACACGATCAGCCCGCGGTCGCCAGGAGCCAGGTTCCAGACGTGGACGCCCAGGATGCCGTCCGGTCCGTTGGCGTGTCCGGACCAGACCAGGCGCTCGTAGGGCCGTACCTCGGCGATGGTCGAGACGATGTCCAGCCCAGATGCGGACCACCGGAACACCGATCCCGACCCGAGCGGCCCCGGGGTTTCCACCCGCGCGTACGGAAGCTCCGGCAGCCACGTCGTCCACGCGTCAATGTCGGTGAGAACGCGCCACACGATCTCAGCCGACGCCTGCACCGTGACCCTGTGTCGACTGATCACCGGTGCCGTCTCGTCGATCCTCAAACCTTCGTTTGCCGCGCCGATGACCTGCCCGTTCTCCATCGCGCTACCTCTCTACGGTGAGCGGCGGCCCGCTGGCCGCCACCGTTTCGCGGGGCTGACCCCGCACAACGGAGACGATCCTGCCAAGGCGCACGCCTCGCCCGCATCGGCAAGGATTACCTACTCCTGGTGTGGCCCCTCTCCCCCTGGCGCGGTGGCCAGCTTTCGCCGCAGGCCGCCACAGCGGACGGGTTCGCGGCCGGAGCACGCCCCGGCGTGCCAGGTTGATCGGGGCGAAGAGCCATTTCCTGGACACCGATAGTGGCCAACAGGTCCAGTTTGCTTCGGGCGTCAGTGCCCGGTCGCGCCGTCAGCACCACGACCCGCAGATCGCTGTCCTGCGTCGGAAGAATGTTGGCGTCCAGGGCGATCTCACCAACCTCCGGATGGACAGCAGTCTTGTGCGCGCTTTCGTGAGCCGCGACGGTCGGACTCGCCCACAGTTCGCGGAACCGCGCAGTGCGGCTCAGCCGATCGATCAACGATGCGACATCGGGATCGTCCGGGTATCGGCCGGTGGTGGTCCGCAGGTCCGCGACGAGGGACTGCTCGAACCACACCCGTTCCGCCGCGGTCTGTCGGACCCGGGCGTTCCGCCGTTCGAACTGGGTGATCATGGCGTTCCGGTCCTCAACGCTGGCTCGGCACGGGTCACCCCAGGTCGCCGCGAACAAGAGGTTCCAGTGCAGCAACTGCCAGGCGGCGTCGTACACGGCCAGAGGGCTGGCGCTGAGCTGGTCGGCGACCCGGCGCACACTGATCGGGATCAACCTGGGAATGCGATCCGGGTTGGCGGTATGCCCGGCCAGACGCAGCAGGTGGGCCTGCTCCTCGTCGTTCAACTGCAACGCGCGAGCCAACGCCGAACACACCTGAGCCGACGGGGTCTTCGCTCGGCCCTGCTCGAGCTGCGCGACGTACTCGGCCGAGACGCCCGCCAGCATCGCCAGCTCACCGCGGCGCAGTCCGACGACCCGCCGCGGTGTGTGGTGGACCAGCCCGACGGTGGCCGGCTCCAGTCGGTCTCGCCAGGCGCGGAGCGCGGCACCAAGGTGGTTCATCCTCTTCATGATCCCCATCCGGTTGCCCCGTGTCCTGGTACCAGCAGTACGAGGAAGATCTCTGACTCTCTCGGAACGTATCGGTGTAGGAGCATCGATGGATGCTCAAAGTGACGCGAATGAACCACATCGGCGTGCCCGTCAGCGACCTCGACCGGTCGGTGCGGTGGTACGAAGATGTTCTCGGGGTCGCCGCTAACGGCGTGACCATTTCGGCCGACAACGCTGCGCTCGGCGCCGTGGTGGAAGTGGAGAACCCCGCGATGCGAGCGGTGTTCTCGCTCGCCGGAGACAACGTCCTGCTGGAACTGATCCAGTATGACCGGCCGGTGCCGAAGCCGTTCGAGGGCCGCAACTGCGACGTTGGGGTGATGCATCTCTGCTTCGAGGTCGACGACATGGACGCGGCGGTACGCCACCTGAGGGAGCGCGGCGTCCACCTCAACGCTGACCCGGTGATATTGGCCAGCGGTGACGGAATCCACGCTGGTGAGCTCGCCGGCACCAAGATCCTGTACCTGCGTGACCCGGACGGCATCCAGTTGGAGCTCTTCGAACTCCCTCGGTGACCACACGGTGCGCTACTCAGCCACGGGTAGGGCGACCGCCGCAGGCTCGGGAACGCCCCGAACCCGATCCAGGGATCGAGGGTTGGCTACGGCCCTCGCACCGACCCTGATCCGGCCCGGTCGGGCGCACGCACGGGTCTGCTGCACCGATGGTGACATCACGGTGTCGAACTGTTCAGCAGCTTTACGCGGTACGTCAGGACGACGCCTCGACGCTGTTGGTGGGACGTCCTGGTACGCCCCGACGGGTGGTCGTCTCCGGACCCGTTTGGCGTCCTTGCACCTGCAGCCCTACATCTGGTCCCGGCGTAGTTGCAGGGCGGGGTGGCGTGGTGGTGCGAATCCGAGGGTTCGGTAGAGGCGTTCGCCGCCCGGGGTGGCGTTGAGGTCGACCACGCTGACCGTGGTGTCGTCGGCGAACCAGCGCAGGAGCGCGTTCAGGCAGTCCCGGGCGTGGCCGCGTCCGCGTGCGTGGGGCACGGTGCTGATGTTGAAGACGTGACCGCGTAGCCCTCCTGGATTGCCGGGTCCCGGCGCGTGCCGGTCGCAGAGGCCGGAGGCGTTGCTGACGATGCCGTGTTCGGGGTCTTCGATCACGAAGGCGGCGAACGTCTGCGGATCGCTCAGCGAACGGGTGAACCAGTCCAGGGCGGCGGCCCGCCACGGTGCCGTGGCGTCGCCGACGGGTGCCCCCATCGCCTCCAGCATGGTGACGCGAAGTCGTACCAGCGCAGCCGCGTCGTCGGGGCCGGCCCTACGTGGTCGTGCCATTGTTCGTCCTGCTCCCTGCTCCCTGCGGCTACGCCGAACCGGCCGGCCCGCCGTGGCTGCGGCGGTCGTCCTCCCGGGCAGGCGGTGGAGCGCAGGACGGGCGCGGCTAAGGACGAGGATCTCGTCGTGACCGTGCAGGCCGACCTGGTCTGAAGGGCCCGGTCAGGGCGTACCTGCTTCGAGGGTGGCTCAGCTGCGGTACGCGCGATGCAGGAAGTACAGCCCGGCACCCACACCGCCGAGCAGCAGTGCGGTGCTGCCGACGTGACCCCACCAGTGGTCCAGCAGACCGTCGGCCAGCGTGCCGGAGCGCAGCAGTTCCTCCGTCACGACGGCTGCCGCGAGGACGGCAATCGCAGCGGCGATCCACCCCCGGCGGCCCGTGTTCCTGTCGCTCGTCATAGCTGAGGTCGTCTCCCTGTTTTCGTCTCGACGGTATCGTGCCGCAGCCCGGGCTGGCGGTCCCGGCGGTCCTGGCGGTCCCGGCGGTCCTGGCGGTCCCGGCGGTCCTGGCGGTCCGGGTGCTGTCGGCCTTCCCGGCATCTTCGGCAAGGACGATGAGGGTGGCACCGCTGCGGCCATGTGCTCAGGCCCGTCGTCGCCCTGAGGTCGACGGGCGGGCCCGTGTTGCGGGCCCGCCCGTCGCGCGTGTTCGGCCGATCCGCCCAACCGGCCAGCCGTGGCCGGTTACTCCTTGATGCCGATGCCGGCGACCGGAGGGACGCGGAGCAGTCGGGCAACCGGCAGGATCGTGGTGAACAGCGCCAGCAGCGTCGTGCCGCCGATGATGGACACCCATCCCAGCGTCGGCACGTAGGGCACCAGCTGCCCGGTGAGCGTGTGCACGATCGACACCAGGGTTACGGCGGCGATGGCTCCGCCGATGAGCAGCGAGACGCCGAGCAGGCCGGTCTGTTCCGCGTGGACCATCCGCTTGACCTGCTTGCCGGTGACACCGACCAGGCGCAGCAGGGCCAACTCGCGGCCTCGGGCGAGGGCGGCCATGACCATGGTGTTCGCTGCGGCGAGAGCGGCGTAGCCGACCATGATGCCGATCAGGAGCTTGTTGAGCCAGGCGCTCAGCGCGAGGTCGTCGGCGAGCTGACCGCTGATGTCGGCCGTGCTGGTCACCGAGCTGCCGGGGTACTGGCCGATGACCTCGCCCAACGCGGCGGAGATGTCCTTGCCGGGCTCGGTGCGTACCAGGATCCGCTCGTAGCCGGCGACGGCGGTGTGCCCGGCGACGACGTCCTTGACGACGGTGACAGCGCCGAACGCGAAGCCCCGGTCGTAGATCGCCACGACGCGCAGGTCGGCGGGTGTGCCGTCGCCGAGCCGCACCGTGACCTGGTCGCCCACCCGCCAGCCGCTCGACTCGGCCTGCAGGGTCGACGCTGCCATGGCCGACCCGCGCAGGTCCGCCAGGCTTCCGCTGCGGACCTTGAGGTCCATGGTGAGGTCGACGCCCTCCGGGTCGATCGCCTGCGCATCCGCGCCCTCGACGGCTCCGTCCGGGATGATCGAGGTGTTCCGTACGCCGGTGGCCGCGAGCACACCGGGGATGTCGCGGATCTGCGCCAGCATGGTGTCGGGCAGTCCGGTGGCGGAAACCACGGTCTGCTGGGCCAGCACCCCACCATGGTTCTCGGCGACGATCTGCTTGTCCAGGTTGTCCTGGAGGAACCAGACCGAGCCACCGAAGCCGACGGACAGCACCAGGGCGGTCAGCACCGTGACCGTGCCCTGGGCGTTGGCGCGCAGGTTCGCCGCAGCGAGGTAGCCGCTGTCGCCCCACACCCGCCGCAGCACCGGGGCGAGCAGCCGGGCGGCGGCCCGGTTGATCCACGGCCCGAGCAGAGCCACCGCGAGGACGAACAGACACAGCAGACCCATCGCGGGCCCGAGGGCGGCGGTCCCCTTCGCCGCGCCGGTGAGAGCGATCAGGACGAAGCCGCCGGCCAGGGCGGCGAATCCGGAGATCAGGCGGAGTACGCCGTTGCGGCCGGATTCCACGGCGATCTCACCGAGCGCCTCCGTCGGGCGGATCCGCACCGTCCGACGCGCTGCGAGCAACGCCGCACCGGTCGCCACCGTGACCGTTGCCACCGCCACGGCGATCGCCGCCCAGCCGCCACCGCGAACCGGGAAGGTGTCCGGGATGAACGCCCGGTCCACCAACTCCTGGTTCAGCCAGCGGCTGGCGAGCCAACCGACGGGCACACCGATGACGACCGACAACAGGCTGAGCAGTCCCACCTCGGCGAGGATCAGGCGGGCGACCTGGCCGGGGGTGGCGGCGACGGCGCGCAGCAGGGCGAGGTCACGGCGGCGGTGCCGGACCGCGAGCCCGATGGTGCCCGCCACCACGAACATGACCAGCAGTGCCACGTAGCCGCCGAACACGCTGCCCAGCTGGACCAGCATGAGGGAGGCCGCCTGGTCCGCGGACTGTTCCAGCAGCCCCCGCTCGTCGCCGGCGTAGGCCTTGACGCCGGCTTCGGCGGCCAGCCGGCGCACGTCGGCCACCACGGCCGGGGCGGCACCGGGTTCGGCCAGGACGGCCACCGCGTCGACCTGTCCCAGCCGGGGGTGGATGACCACCGCGTGCGCGTCGGTGAAGAACACCGCGGGTGGTGCGTGCGGGTCGGGCCGGGGGGCCGCGTGGCGGACGAAACCGCTGACCCGGTACGTCCGTGCGCTGCCGTTCACCAGGATCGGCACCTCGTCGCCCGGAGCCACCGAAGCGGCCAGCCGCTCGTCCAGCGCGACCTCGGTGTCGCGGGTGGGTCGGGCACCCTTGGTCAGCTGGTACGGGGTGATGGCGGTGCTGCTCCAGCCGTGGCCGGTGGCGGCACCGTTCGGCAGGATCGCCGGCACCGTCCGGTCGGCGACGACGGTGGCCACCCCCGGCAGTTTCCGGATCTGGTCGACCATCGCGGCCGGGACTGTTCCGCCCTCAGGCAGCGCGACGGTGTTCGTTTCCTTTTCGCCGAGCATGGTGGAGGTGAGGGTGATGTCCCGGTTGGCGACGACGACGTCGGCGGCCGCGTAACGCTGTGGGGCGGCGGTGAAGCGCAGGCCGGACTCCACGAGGACGCCCAGCGACATCAGGATCAGCACCCCGGCGGTCATCGCCAGGAGGGTGGCGGTCGCGCTGCCCTTGCGGTGACGCAGCATCTGTCCGGCCAGTTTCAGCACGGGTCAGCCCTCCTGCGTCAGCTGCGGACGACGCCCGAGCGTCGCGAGGTGCTCGGCGATCCGCTCCGCGCCCGGCTGCGGCATGTCCTGCACGATGCGCCCGTCGGCCAGCACCATCACCCGGTCGGCGTAGGACGCCGCCACCGGGTCGTGGGTGACCATGATGACCGTCTGTCCCGCCTCGTCCACCACCGAGCGCAGCAGGGCCAACACCTCACCGGCGGTCTGGGTGTCCAGCGCGCCGGTCGGTTCGTCACAGAAGATGACCTCCGGCCGGGTGGCCAGTGCCCGGGCGATCGCGACGCGTTGCTGCTGCCCGCCGGACAGTTCCGAAGGGCGGTGGGACAGCCGCTCGGTGAGCCCGACCCGGTTGACGATCTGCTGTATCCAGAGGGGGTCCGCCCGCTTTCCGGAAAGCCGCAACGGCAGCGTGATGTTCTCCTGCACCGTCAACGCTCCGACGAGGTTGAACGCCTGAAAGACGAACCCGATCTCCGATCGCCGCAGTTTGGTCAGTTTTGTCTCCGACAGCTTCGACAGTTCCGTGTCGCCGACCCACACCAGGCCGCTGGTCGGGCGGTCCAGCCCCGCCGCGGTCTGCAGCAACGTGCTCTTGCCCGAGCCGGACGGGCCCATCACCGCCGAGAACGTCCCGCGCTGGAAGGTCGCGTCGACTCCGGCGAGCGCGGTTACCGCCTGCCGATCCCCGCCATAGACCTTGCGCAGTTGCTGGACCCGCACCGCCGCCACCGGCGTCTCTCTCGTAACTGTCGACCCGAATTCGAGTCGTGCGCTATTAACCGACATCGCCGGACTCCCATTTTCGTTGATTTCTTCCGCAGAGAAACCATATTTTTGGGAATCGCCTCCAGCAATCCAGGTGGCGGGCCGACCGAGGTAGCGCTGGCTGTACCGTCAGGGCCCGGTGCCGTCGTCAGGCGATCGGCACGGACCCGTCCGGCGTGCTGTCCGTACGCCGGTCGGGTCACCGGCGCTGTATCGGGGGCGTATCGGAAAACGCATACGCCCCCGCAACGTGCGTGCATCTTGACTACGGCGATGAACCGGAGCGCAGCACTGTCAGCGCATCAATCGTCGACCGGGCAAGGAGCATGATCATGCATTCGGATGCCACACGGGGTGTCGACCGGCGGAGGCTGGTCACCTGGGGTGGGATGGCCGCCGCCGGGCTGGTGGCGGGCTCCCCGCTGGTGGGTGCCGGGCGGGGGCACGCCGCCCCGGCCCGCACCGGCCCGTCCGGGCGCGACCCGGCCCGGCCGGACACCCGGCCCGGCGGGGCCTACGACCGGTACGTGGCGCAGCTGGCCGCCGAGGGCAGGTTCTCCGGCGTGGTGCTGCTGTCCCACCGGGGGCGGACGGTGCTGTCGCGCAGCTACGGCATGGCCGACCGGGAGCGGGGGATCCGCAACCACGAGGGCACCGCGTTCAACCTCTCCTCGGGCAGCCAGCCCTTCCTGTCGGTGGCCATCCTGCAGTTGGTGCAGCAGGGCAGGGTGACGTTGTCCGACCCGGTGGGCACCCACCTGACGGGGCTCGCGGGTCAGATCGCCGAGCGGGTCACCATCCACCACCTGCTCACCAGCACCTCCGGGCTGGACGCCCCGATGCCGGACTGGCAACGCGTCTTCCACAGCCGGGAGGAGGTGCACGACCACCACGAGCAGTGGGCCCGGCAGGCGACGCTGGTGGGGGTTCCGGGTGCCGGGTCCAACGGTCACCTTCCCGGTGGCGGTGTCGGCCTGGCCATGGCCGCGCAGATCGTGGAGGCCGTCTCCGGCATGACGTTCTGGGACTACGTGCACGAGCACGTCTTCGGGCGCTGCGGGATGAGCGGCTCGGCGTTCTACACGAGGGAGCAGTGGCTCACCGACGGGCACATCGCGCACCCGTACCTGCAGCAGGCCGACGGCAGCCAGGTGGATGCCGTCCGCAACCTGGACAAGGGCAGCCTGGACCCCAACATCCTGGGCCGCAATCCGGGTCGGGGCTTCATCGGGTACGCCTCGGGTGACGGCTTCGCCACCGCGCCGGACCTGGTCCGGTTCGCCGAGGCGCTGCGCGACGGTACGTTGCTCGACCGTCCCTACGCCGACCTGTTCGCTGGGGCCAAGCTTCCCGGCCCGGTGCCCACGGCGTACGAGGGGTACACGATGCCGGTCAGCATCGTCAACGGCCAGTGGGTGATCGGCCGGGGCGGCGGGGCCGGTGGTGTCGGCGCGAACTGGAGCATCTACCCGGACACCGGCTGGGTCGGCGTCATCCTCGGCAACAGCGACGGCGTACCCATGTTGGACATCTGCCTGCGGGAGGCCGAGGCGGTCACCGGCGGACCGGTCGGCCCACCCGGCGGTGGTGGCTGAGGGCCGGCCGGACGGTGCGCTCCGTCGGGCCTCGGTGTATCGCGGGCGTATGCGGAATCGGATACGCCGTCGCAACGGGCCGGGGGCTTCGATGGGGGCATGGAACACGGTGCACACCCGTCCGGGGCGTTCCGCCCCACCCGCCGGATCGTGCTCGCCAGCCTGCTCTTCCTCGGGCTGGCGGGCGCGGCGTTCGTCGTACGGCGGCCGCTGCTGATGTCCGCTCCGAGGTGTCTGGCCGGGCGGTGGCAGGGTTGCTACGACACGTTCAACGGGGTGGTGTTCATGACCCTGGTGGGGCTGCCGCTGGCGGCCCTGGTGATGTGGGCGCTGGCGCACTCCCGGCGTGCCGTCGGCGTAGCCCAGGCGTGGCGGACGTCGCTGGCCGAGGTGGGCATGGTCTACGGGACGGTGCCGTTCGTCTGGATGACCCTGATGCCGGGGGCGGCGCCGGGCGTCGGCCCCGGCCGGGTGAGCCTGGTCCCGTTACGGGACCTGGTCACCATGGGCCCGGTCGGTATCGGTGGCAACCTGCTGGTCCTCGCGGCGTTGGGGTTCTTCGCCCCGATGCGGTTCGCGGCGCTCGCCTCGGTGCCACGGATCCTGGCGCTCGGCGTCGGCTGTTCGGTCCTGGTGGAGACCGCCCAGTACGTCCTGTGGCTGGACCGGGTGTCCTCGGTGGACGACGTGCTGGTCAACACCACCGGTGCCGTGCTGGCCGCGCTGGCGTCCCGCCCCTGGTGGCAGGTGCCGTCGGAGCGGCCGGGTCCCACGTCGGTGCCGGTCGGCTGAGGTACGTCCGGGATGTGTCCGTCGAATGTCGCCGACCATAGGCTGCGCGTATGCGGGTACTGATCGTGGAGGACGAGCCCTACCTGGCCGAAGCCGTCCGCGACGGTCTGCGGCTGGAGGCGATCGCCGCCGACGTCGCTCCCGACGGCGACACCGCCCTGGAGTTGCTCGGCGTCAACCACTACGACCTCGCCATCCTCGACCGCGACATCCCCGGCCCCTCCGGCGACGAGGTCGCCCGGCGGGTGGTCGCCTCCGGCAGCGGCATGCCGATCCTCATGCTCACCGCGGCCGACCGGATCGACGACAAGGCATCCGGCTTCCAGTTCGGTGCCGACGACTACCTCACCAAACCGTTCGAACTCCGGGAGCTGGTGCTCCGGCTCCGGGCCCTCGACCGCAGGCGTGGGTACGCCCGGCCCCCGGTCCGCGAGACGGCGGGCCTGCGGGTCGACCCGTTCCGCCGGGAGGTCTTCCGCGACGGACGCCACGTCGCGCTCACCCGCAAGCAGTTCGCCGTGCTGGAGGTCCTCGTCGCCGCCGAGGGTGGGGTGGTCAGCGCCGAGGAACTGCTGGCCCGGGCCTGGGACGAGAACGCCAACCCCTTCACCAACGCCGTGCGCATCACCGTCTCCGCGCTGCGCAAACGGCTGGGCGAACCGTGGATCATCGCCACGGTGCCCGGGGTCGGCTACCGCATCGACACCGCGCCCGGTGCCGGGGGTGGCGGGGCGGACCGTGGATAGGCGGCCCGGTCCGAGCGTCCGCCTCAGGCTGACCCTCAGCTATGCCGGGTTCGTCATGCTGGTCGGTGGCCTGCTGCTGGTCACCGTGTGGGTGTTCCTGCTGCGGTACGTACCCGAGGTGATCGACGACGCCCGACTGCCCGCGCCGGCACCCGACGGTTCCCGTCTCCCCGCCCCCGTGATGTTCGTGCCGAACCGTTCCGACCTGCTCCGTGCCTTCGCCCCGAGAGCAGCCGCAGTGCTGGCCCTGCTGTTGTTCCTCGGCCTGCTGGGCGGGTGGATCCTCGCCGGCCGGATGCTCGCGCCGCTGAACCGCATCACCCACGCCACCCGGATGGCCGCAGGCGGGTCGCTGTCCCACCGGATTCGGCTCGCGGGCCGCGACGACGAGTTCCGGGAGCTCTCCGACGCGTTCGACTCGATGCTCGAACAGCTCGAGTCCCACGTCGCCGAGCAGCAGCGGTTCGCCGCGAACGCGTCCCACGAGCTGCGTACGCCGCTTGCGATCTCCCGGGCGCTCCTCGACGTGGCCCGCCGGGAACCCACCGGTGCGGGGGGCGAACTCATCGAACGACTGCACACCGTCAACCAGCGGGCGATCGACCTCACCGAGGCCCTGCTGCTGCTCAGCCGTGGTGACCGTGGCGCCTTCACCCGCGAGCGCGTCGACCTTTCCCTCCTCGCCGAGGAGGCCGCCGAGACGCTGCTTCCTCTCGCCGAACGGCGTCGGATCACCCTGGACGTCCGCGGTGGGGCGGCACTCACCAGCGGCTCCGCCGAACTCCTGCTGCGGATGGTGACGAACCTCGTGCAGAACGCCATCGTGCACAACCTTCCCGCCGGCGGCACCGTGACGGTCCTGACCGAGGCGTGCGGTGCCACGAGCATGGTGCGGATCGAGAACACGGGCCGGCGGCTCCCACCCGCTCTGGTGTCGACCTTCACCGAACCCTTCCGGCGCGGAACGGAACGCGTGCGCACCGACGAACACGCCGGCGTGGGCCTAGGTCTCGCGATCGTGCACGGCATCGTCCGCGCCCACGGCGGGACGCTCGACCTCGTCCCGCCCCCGCACGGAGGTCTCGTCGTCACGGTCCGGTTGCCCGGCACGCCGTGACGCGCCCCTTCCCCGCGGCCCGGGCGGTGCCCGTCGGACGTCCGCCATGGCCCCTGACGAGCGGCCGTACGGCGACGACCTTGCCTTATTGATGCACATGCATCTATCATTTGGCGGCCCGTCGGCTGCCGGGACAGGCAGTCGAAATATCGTCGAATCGCTTCGACAACCCAGTGTGACTGTGGGCTCGAAGACGGGAGACTCTTGTGAAATCCACCCTCAGGAAGGTGCAGTTCGCCGTGCTCTCCGGCGTCCTGGCGCTGGCCGGCTCCACCGCCGTGCTGACGAGTTCCGCCTCGGCCGACAGCATGGCCCAGGTGAACGCCACCCACCTCGTCGCCGACATGGGGGCGGGCTGGAATCTGGGCAACGCCCTGGAGGCCAACGCCAACGGCATCCCCAGCGAGACGGCCTGGGGTAACCCGGTCGTGACCCAGGCGTTCATCGACCGGGTCAAGGCGGCGGGCTTCAAGACGATCCGCATCCCGGTGTCCTACCTGGGCAACATCGGGTCCGCCCCGAACTACACGATCAACTCCGCCTGGCTCAACCGGATCAAGGAAATCGTCGACTACGCCTACGGCCGCGGCCTGTACGTGCTGATCAACATGCACGGCGACGGCTTCAAGACCGTCAACGGCTCGTGGCTGATCTGCGACTCGTCCAACCAGACGACGATCCGGGACAAGTACCAGAAGGTCTGGCAGCAGATCGCGACCAGGTTCCAGAGCTACAGCGAGCGACTCATCCTCGAATCCATGAACGAGGAGTTCGACGGGCAGTACGGCAATCCCACCCAGCCGTGCTACGCGAACATCAACGCCTACAACCAGATCTTCGTGGACACGGTCCGCCGCACCGGCGGGAACAACACCTCCCGCTGGCTGCTCGTCCCCGGCTGGAACACCAACATCGACTACACCGTGGGCAACTACGGCTTCACGCTGCCGACGGACCAGTACCGGTCGTCGTCCGTGCCCGCCAACGAGCAGCGGCTGATGATCTCGGTGCACTACTACGACCCCTGGGACTTCGCCGGTGAGGAGAACGGCACCATCACGCAGTGGGGGCCGAACGCCACCACTCCGTCCCGGAAGTCGACCTGGGGTCAGCAGGACCACATGGACGGGCAGCTGAAGAAGGTGCGCGACACCTTCGTCTCGCGTGGTTACCCGGTCTTCGTCGGTGAGTACGGCTCGGTCGACAAGACGTCGGCCGACCCGACGAACAACAGGTACCGCGCGGACTACGCGCGCACCCTGGTGGCCGCCGCCAGGAAGTACGGCGCGGCCACCGCCTACTGGGACAACGGCTACAACGGGGCGTACGGGTTCGGGCTGTTCAACCGCAGCAACGCCACGGTCACCCAGCAGGGCATCATCGACGCCATCATGAGCGCCGTCGGCGGCACCACCCCGACGACGCCGCCGCCCACCACCCCACCCCCCACCACGACCCCGCCTCCGCCGACCACCACCCCGCCGCCGCCCACCACGACCCCACCGCCGTCGACCGGGCGGTCCTGTGCGGCGTCGTACACGGTGACCGGTCAGTGGCAGGGTGGCTTCCAGGCCGAGGTGCGGGTGACCGCCGGCAGTTCGGCGATCAACGGTTGGACGGTGACCTGGACGTTCGGGAACGGGCAGCAGGTGACGCAGGCGTGGAGCGCGACGTTGACCACCAGCGGCTCGACCGTCACCGCCCGCAACGTCGGCTACAACGGGGCGCTGGGTGCCGGTGGCAGCACGACCTTCGGTTTCCTCGGATCGTCGGGTGCCGTCAACGGCGTACCGGCGTTGTCCTGCGCGGCGAGCTGAGCAGGCCGTGAGCCGACGGGCCGGGCGTCACGGACGCCCGGCCCGTCGGTCCTACGCACACGAGATGTGGCGGGCGGACGGCCGCACGGGGGGTCGTTCCGCACCGATCGGCTGCTGGCAGCGCTCGCAGCTCCCGTAGGTCTCCGCCGCCAGCCTGAGCAGGGCGTCGTCGACCTCGGCGATCCGCGCCCGCGTCGCGGCGAGCAGCACGATCAGCTGGGCGCGTTCGAAGCCGACGGTGGCACCCTCGGGATCGTGTTCGTCGTCGGCGTTCGAATCCCGCGATGCCGCGAACAGCGCCTCCAGATCCCGCGCCAGCGTCGCCGCCTCGACCTCCGCACCCGCCCGTAACCGCAGCAGCGCCTCCCGGATCATCTGCCCAGGTTGGTGCCGGACGTGGCGGTCGTACGGCTCCCGGTGGGCGGGCGTGCACCGAGGTCTCCGACGCCGGGATCGGCCGGCCGGTTGGGCAGCACCACGCCGACGGTCAGGCTCCCGCCGACATCGACACACCCGTCGACCTGCGGACCGGCGTAGGGATCTCGGCGCGGTGCAATGGTGGCAAAGTTCCGATTATAGTGGCGGCGGTTTCGTCAATGTGTGGTGCTGGAGGGTGGCGATGGAACGGCCGGAATGGGCACCAGCAGATGTGGATCTCAGCCGGCCGAGCGTGGCCCGAGCCTACGACTACTGGCTCGGCGGCTCGCACAACTTCGAGGTCGACCGGGAGTTCGCCCGCCAGGCACTGGCTGCGGTGCCCGATCTCCGCCTGGTCGCGCGGGCCAACCGCGAGTTCCTGCACCGGGCGGTGCGGTTCATGCTCGACGAGGGGATCCGTCAGTTCCTGGACATCGGGTCCGGTATTCCGACGGTGGGCAACGTGCACGAGATCGCCCAGCAGGTGGACCCGCACTCCCGGGTCGCCTACGTGGACATCGACCCGGTGGCGGTGACGCACAGCACGCACATCCTCGCCGGCCAACCGAACGCGGTCGCCCTGCTCGAGGACCTGCGCCATCCGGAGGCCATCCTGGACCATCCGGAGGTCCGCCGGCTGTTGGATCTGGACCGACCGGTCGGCCTGCTGCTCGTCTCGGTGGTCCACGCGGTCCCCGACCACGACGACCCGTACGGACTGATCAGGCGGCTGTGGACCGCGTTGGCCCCCGGCAGTTGCGTGGCGATCAGCCACGTCACCACCGACAGCCGGCCGGACGAGATGGGCGAGGGCGCCCGGCTCAGCGGCCGGACGAACACCCCGGTCACCGCCCGGACCCGCGCCCAGGTGGAGGACTTCTTCACCGGCCTCGACCTGGTCGAACCCGGCGTGGTGTGGTCCCCGCTGTGGCGTCCCGAGTCGGAGGCCGACGTCGGCGAGCACCCGGAACGGATGAGTTTCTACGTCGGAGTCGGACGCCGCAGGTGAACGACCGGCCCGCCGCCGACGGGGCCGACGGCCGGGGCGTCGGGGAGTTCGTGACGGCGTGGGCCACGGCCCTGCACCGGGCCCACTACGTGCCGATCAGCGCCGAGCAACGGCACCGCATCGTCACCGGGCTCGCGGACCGCCTGGTCACCGCGGTCCTCGCCGGACCGGGCGGGCCCGGCGAAGGCCGTCGGATCGGTGCCGACCTGGTGGCGGCCGGCTTCGGGTCGCCGGAGGCGCTCGGTGGGACGATCGCGGTCCTCACCTCGCGGCTCCTCGGCGACCTCGGCGTCGCCGCCGACCCCACCCGGACGGCCCGGCTGAACGACCTGCTGGCGGAACTCGCGACGGGCTTCACGTCGGCCGCGCACGACCACAGCCTGCGGGCCCAGGACACGGTCCGGCTTGCCGCGTTGGCCGCCCGCACCCAGGCCGAGGAGGCGTTACGGGTCAGCGAGGCCAGGTTCCGTCGCTTCGCCACGCACGACCAGTTGACCGGACTACCCAACCTGACACTGCTCACCGAGCAGTTGGGACGGCTGTCCACCGCCGAGGCGCCGACCGACCGGGTCGGGGTCTGCTGCCTCGACGTCGACGACTTCGCGGCGGTCAACGACGTACTCGGGTACCAGGTGGGCGACCTGCTCCTGCGCGAGATCGCCGCCCGGCTCGGCGCGCTCGCCGACGGGCGGGTCGACCTGGTGGCGCGGCTGGACAGCGACCGGTTCGCGATCCTGGTCCGCGACACCACCTGCGCCGGGGACGTCGTCAAGATCGCTGATCGGGCGCTCGCCGTGCTCGCCGCCCCGTTCCGGGTCAGCGGCACCGAGGTGCCGCTGACGGTGAGCGCCGGGGTGGCCGAGGGCACCGTCGCCGACGGCGGCGCCGCGCGCCTGATGCGCGCCGGTGAGATCGCGCTGCACTGGGCCAAGGCGGACGGCAAGGCCACCCTGCGCCTGTTCGACCAGGACCGCAGCAACGCCGACGCCGAGCGTTACCGGCTGTCGGCGGCCATGCCGGCGGCGCTGCGACGGGGCGAGTTCACCGCCGCCTACCAGCCCGTCACCGCGCTACGCTCCGGACGGCTGGCCGGGGTGGAGGCCCTGGCCCGCTGGCGGCATCCCCAGCTCGGGCTGCTGAGCGCCGCCCGCTTCATCGAGCTGGCCGAACGCACCGGCCTCGTGGTGGCGCTCGGCAGCCAACTGCTGGAGCAGGCGTGCCGGCAGGCCAGCAGTTGGCAGCGGATCCAACCCGGCCTGTACGTGAGCGTGAACGTCTCGGTACGCCAACTGCACCGCACCGGCCTCGCCGGGGAGGTGGCGCAGATTCTCGACCGGACGGGTCTGCCGCCGCACCTGCTGCACCTGGAAGTCACCGAGCAGGCGGTGATCGACCTGACCGGCGTGGTGACGCAGACCCTGGCGGCGTTGATGCAACTCGGCGTCCGGATCGTCATCGACGACTTCGGCGTCGGCTATGCGAATCTGGCCAACCTCCGCTCCCTGCCCCTGTACGGCCTCAAACTCGACGCCAGTCTGACCCGGCCGTCGGCGCAGCCGGCCCGCTGGCCCGGGGCCCGCCGCCCCGGCACGGATGACGACTTCCTCGGCACCGTCGTGTCGCTCGGGCACAGGCTCGGTCTCGTCGTGACCGCCGAGGGCATCGAAACCGCCCAGCAGGCCCACCGGCTGACCGCGGCCGGTTGCGACAACGGGCAGGGTTGGCACTTCGGTCGTCCGGTGCCACCCGACGAGATCACCGCCGGCATCGTCGCGCAGCAGCACCGCGAAGCTGTGCCACCCGGCCCCGAGCTGCCGGTGATCCCGGTCCAGCGGCGCTGACGCCCCCGCCGGCCGCTGCTGCCGGAGGGTCAGGGGCCGGTGTGGACCAGCGCCGCCCACAGTTCCGGGCGGTCCGGGTGCGCCCGTCGTACCCGATCTATGGCCGCGTCCAGCGCGACGGCCGCACCGTCGGCGTCCAGGTGGTCCCCGGCGCTCAGCCCGGCGTAGACGTCGCCGGCGACCTGGGCCGCCACCCGGTCGGAGACCGCCCACTGGCTGCCGATCACGTGTCGGAAGCCGGCCATCTGGAGCGCCGCGGTGAGATGGATCGCCTCGTCGGGCAGGTCCCGGCCGCCCGCCGCGGTGCGACACGCCGAGAGGTAGGCGAGGTCGGCCCCACCGGCCGACTGGCTGCGGGCGGCGAGGCGGCCGGCCAGGTCCAGGACGCTGAGCCTGCCGTCGACCAGGCGGAGGGCGGCCGCACTGGGCCGCTTGAAGTCCTGGTCGCCGTGGCAGGCGAAGTGCGCCCAGCTGTGCCGTTCGAGCGCGCTCAGCACACCCTCGACGGTGGCGCTGCGACCGGACAACACCCGCAGGCCGGGCACGTGCGAGCTGACCGCGCGCAGCTCGTCGCTGACCGCCGGCAGCGACGGCTGGCCGGGCAGGGTGCCGAGCCCCACCGCGAACGCCCGCGGCGGCCCGGGCGGCGCCGGGGTGGTGCGGGCGCGCAGCAGCGCGGACAGGCTCGGGGTGTAGGACGACACGCAACGCGCGGCGATCGAGATCCGGCGTCGCGCGGCGAGCGGGGCGCTCGCCCCGAACCGGCCGGCGGCGTGCAGCGGCAACATCGTCAGCGGCCCCGTCGGGCACCACCACACGCGGTGCCGTCGCTCCGGCCCGACGCCGAGCAGGTCGTCGAGGGCCGCACAGACGGACTCCCCGACGGTGTCCCAGAGCCACCGCTGCAACGACACCAGCGTCTGGTGCAACGCGGCCCGCTCGGCCGGCCCGCCGCCCCCCTCCACCGCCCGCTGCACATCGAGGAACGCCGCGGCACGCCGCTGCGCCGTGTCGTGCGACAGCCACGGCAGCGGCACGGCCCGTACCCCGTCGGCGGTGACGACGATCGCGTCGCTGCGCCACCGCGAGGTGTTGACCAGTACCGCGGCGCCGCCCCTGGTGGCGGGCTGGAGGGCGGCGAACGACGGCGGGTGCAGGAAGTTCTCGAAGCCGGGCTGGCGGCGGGCCTCGGCCGCCAGCCGCTCCCAGCGTTCCGCCAACCGGCGGCGGTGACCGGCGTCCTCGGTCTCGGCACGGTGCGGTCCACCCAGCGCACTGGTCAGCAGGTCCCGGCCCAGCTCCCAGCCGGGCCGGGACGGCAGCGCGACGATCGGGGACGCCCCGGCGCCGTCCAGTTCCCGGCGCGTCCGGTCGAGTTCGTCGGCGAGCGTGGGTGCGACCGCGGCCAGCGCGGACAGGTCGCTGCGGGTCTGCAGGGCCTGTGACCACAGCACCTGACGACCCTGCTCCAGGAGTTCCACCGCGCGTTGCGGCTGACCGGCGGCGATGGCCCAGGCCGCCGCGTCGCCGGCCAGGCCGGCCACCGAGGTCAGCCGCTTCTCCTGCACGGTACGGTCCAGGCCCCGCCACGCCAGCAGCGGCAGCAGACCCACGGCGGTGCCGTACGCCTCCACGGCCAGCGTCGCGTCACCGGCCTCGGCGGCGGTCTGCGCCCAGGTGCGGGCGGCGGTCATCCGGATCTCGATCGCACCCGCCCGGGAGGCCGACGACGACCGCCACATGCCGACCGCGGCGTCGAGGTCGGCCGGGTCGTGATCGATCAGGTAGCGGATCCGCAACGCCGTGCCGAGCACGTTGAGGGCCCGTGCCCGGTCCGGATGGCCCGGCGAGAACCCGGCCAGGGCGGCCATACCGGTGTCGACGGCGTCGCTGACCCCGGCCGGGTCGCTGCTCATCCGGGCCCGGATGAGCAGCGAGTGGGCCAGGCTGACCAGGTGGCCGGCCCGTTGGGTGCCGGCGGTCGGTGCGTCGACGGCCTCCCGGGCGCTGCGGATCGCCTCGTCGAGGTGCACCGACGAGTTGTTGCTGAGGCCGTGCAGGACCAGCAGCACCCCGTGGGTGGCCAGCAGTTGCGCGCGGACCGTGCCGACGGCCGGCAGGTCCGCGACGACCTGCCGGCTGACCCGGACCGCCTCGTGCAGGTCGGTTTCGTCCGCGTGGTCGGTGCTCACCCAACGCTGCACCAGCGCGATCACCAGCACACCGTTGAGGGCGGCCCGGTCCACGTGCCGCGCGGGCATGGCGGCCAGACCGCTGCGGCAGTGCTCGATCGCCTCGTCGATGTCGCGTGGACCGCCCGTCCGGGTGAAGCGCATGGCCAGGCACAGCGCCAGCAGTTGGCGGGCGGTGAGCACGTGGTCCGGGTCGGTGGACCGGTGGACCTCCCGGCTGAGGCGTACGGCCGCGTCGATGTCCGCCAACTGGCCGAACCGTTCGAAACTGAGCCGGTACACGTTCACGCAGCGGACCAGCACGTCGATCCGGATCGGGTCGTCCGCGCCGACGGCGGCCACCGCGACGTCCGCGTGCCGCTTCGCCGTCGACAGGTCCGCCACCTCACGCCGCTGCTCGAACCGGAAGCCGACGACCAGGGCCAGCTGGGCGTTGACGTACGGCCACCACGGATCACCGGGCGAGGTCAGCGCCGTGGCCTGCTCGGCGGCGACCACCGCCGCGTCGAGGTGCTTCGGGTCCGAGGCCCGGCCCCGCAACATCAGGACGGTGGAGAGCGCGGCGAGCACATCCACCCGGGACGGATCGGACGCGAGCAGGCTCCGCGCCACGTCCTCGGCCCGGACCAGCAGCGACTCGTCGCCACTGTCGTTGTAGGCGACGATGAGCGGATCCATCGAATCGACGGATCCTGCTTCGGATGGCACGGATTCAGTAGATTCGACGGCAGCTCGGGCGTCAATCGACAGGAGTGTCGTGTATGGAGCAACGTCGTCTGCTGGCCGCGTTGTGCGCCGCCGTACCGACCCTGCGCGAACGCGCCGAGGCGGGGATGTGGACCGACCTGCTCGACGACCTGCTCGACGAGCTGGCCGCCGGCCGGCCGGTGGAGGAGGTCTGCCGGCAGCTCGGCTGGACCGTCGGACCGGAGCCCGAGACCGAGCGCGGCATCGGCTCCGGCCCGTCGCTTCCCGACTACGCCGGGGGCGCCCGACTGGAGGGTCTCGCGCCGGTGGTGCTCAACGGTGACTACCGCTGCCCACACCACCGCTGTGCACGCCGGGCCCACCGCGACGACCGGGGTCGGGTGCCGCACTGTGCGCTCGCCGGTACGCCGATGACGTACCGGACCGAGCCATGATCGAGGTGCTGCTGGGCGAGGTCGGCCGACGCCTCAACGACCGGTGGCTGACCCGGGCGCTGGGCCCCGGCCTGCTGTGGTGCCTGGTCGCCGCGTTCGCCGTACTGCCGGGGCGCGGTGGTGTCTTCGACGTGCCCGGCGCGGCGCTCGCCGCCGCTGACGCGCTCGACCACCTGAAGGGCCGGGTCAGCCTGGCCGTGGTGGTCGGGTCGCTCGTCGTCGCGGTCGCCGCGGTGGCCGCCGTCGGCGCCCAGGCGGCCGGCCGGGTCGTCCGCCACCTCTGGCTCGGGTCCTGGGCCGGCCCGGCGGGGCGGATCGCGACGGCGCTGACCGCCCGCCGCCGGGCCGCTGCCGCGCGTCGGCTGGTCGCGCAACACCGGGTGGTCCCGGCGGTGTACCTGCCGGCCCGGCCGACGTGGATCGGTGACCGGATCCGCCTCGCCGACGACCGGGTCGCCGCGCAGTACGGTCTCCGCCTGGGCCTGATCTGGCCACGGCTCTGGCTGCTGCTCACCGCCGACGGCCGGACCGACGTGATGCAGGCCCGTGACCGGTTCGACCGGGCCGTCACCTCGGCCGGCTGGGCGGTGCTCTACCTGGCGCTGACCCCGTGGTGGTGGCCGGCGGCACCGCTCGGCGCGACCCTCGGTGTCGTCTTCTGGTGGCGGGCCCGGTCCGCGGTGGGCCTGTTCGCCGACACCGTGGAGGCGACCGTCGACCTGCGGCACCGCAGCCTGGTCGCCGAGTTGGGCTTCCCCGTCGAGGAGGGTCGTCCGCTGCCCCCGTCCACCGCTGCCGCCGTCAACGACCTGCTGCACAAGGGTGCCAGCGGTCACGGGCAGGAGGCCCGGGCCGGGGCGGCGAGCGAGCCCACGCGGTATCCGGCACCGTCCTTGACCAGTGACAGCCGGGAGCGCCAGCAATCGGATGACGAGCCTTCACCACTCGGCACGAACACCACGTTGACCTGAGGGCTGCCGCTGGCCGCGGTGCGGATCCCGATGATGGTCGCGCCACGGAACGGGCCCCGGTCCGCCAACGTGGCGGCGCGCGCGGTCTGGGTGCTGCTGCGGTCGGCCAGGCGTGGTGAGTCGATGTTGATCCCGCAGAGGAAGCCGCCGACGGCGGCGACCGCCGCTTTCGTCCGGGCGGACGTCCGGTTGAGGCCGCGCCCCACCGTGACGTCGCTGAACAGGCAGGGCCTGGCCAGGGAAAGGAGCTTTTCGAGGTCGAAACGGGTCGGTAGCGGCAGGACGGGCGCTGCGGGCACCCCTGCCGGGTAGCGGGTGGGCAGGACCCGGGGGTAGGAGGGCACGATGGTGGCGTCCCACCGCACTCCCGTCGGCAGACTCGACCGGGCCCGGGGGGTCGTGCTCGTCGTGTCGCTGTTGGCGCTGATCAGGCCGGCCATCACCGCGATCGCGGCGATCGCCGCGACGAGCAGACCCCAACCCCGGCCGGCCGGCTGGGGGTTGACCACCCCGGGCCGGGGGACGTTGCGGCGTACGGGGTCCCGGCGGGGGGCGTTCGGGCGCGTCGACCCCTGACCGGGCGGCTCCGGGCCCGGGGAAGCAGCCGGTGCCGTCGGCGGTGTGCGTCGGATGCCCCGCTCCAGGGCGTCCAGCCAGTGCTCCGGGGCCGGCCGGCGGTCCGGGACGGGGTCGAGACTCCGGCCGGCGAGGGTGACCAGTTGCCGGTCGAGCCGCCGCTGCGCCGCAGCCGGATCGCGGGTCTGCTGGTCACCGGCGAACAGGCGGACCGCGAGCAGTCCGAACTTGAACGCGTCGGTGGCCGGGGTGGCCAGTTCCTCGGCGTCCGCGTCCGGCACGTGCCACTCGGGGGTCTCGGCCTGCGCCAGCACCGAGTCGCCATCGAGGCGCATCGCGTCACAGTCGATGAAGTAGCACCGGGGTCGGGCGTCGAGGCTGAACAGCAGGTTGTTCGGCGACAGGTCACCGACGCAGACCCCGAGGCGGTGCAGCAGGGTCAGCGCCTCGGCGGTGTCCCGCAGCAGTTCGAGGCGCATCCGGTCGTCGACGTGCAGGCCACGGCCGCGCAGGTAGTCGTCGTTGTTGAGTAGGTACTGCACCTGTGCCAGCACGGTGTCCGGCCCGCGTGGCAGTTGGATCCGGACCCGGAACCGGTCGGGCACCCGGGGCATCAGGAAGCCCCGCACCACGCCCTCCTTACGGACGACGGCGGTGGGCCAGGCGGCGAGACCGAGCAGCGCGTCCGCGTCCGGTCCGGCGTCGGCGGCGAGTCGGACGAAACGGTTCAGCGTGGTCACGTCGACGTCGTCGACGAGCCGGGTCGCGTACTCCTTGTAGACCCACCGGGGGTCCTCGGTGAGGGCGTAGACCGTGCCCTGACCGCCGACCCCGATGCGGTTACGCGGGCCGAGGGCGGACAGGCTCACCTCGGGCGGCAGTGGGCTGGTCATGGCAGTTCGGGCGGGACCGGCCAGACGGCCAGCACGGTACGGTCGTCGTCCCAGGCCCCGCCGGCGAAGTCGAGCATCCAGGCGAGCCGGGTCAGCGCGGGCGGCGTGGTCAGCCCGTCGCCGAACAGTCGCCCGAGGTCCCCGGTGCCGTGCCCGAGCGGCTCGGCGAAACCGTCGGTGGCCAGCACCAGCACGTCGCCCGCGACGAGGGTCACCGCCACCGGGTCGACCTCGGTGGGCACCCGGGGCAGGGCGGCGACGCCGTCCGGCAGCAACTCGTCCTGCGGGTCGGCCGGGTCGGTGAGCAGTGGCTCCCAGGTGCCGTCGCGCAACCGCCAGGCGGCCGAGTCACCGACCCGGACCAGGTGGGCGACGGCCCGACCGGGCCCGTCCGGCCGGACGAGGGCGACGACCACGGTGCTGGCCAGCAGCGCCTCGGCCCGCTGCGGATCGGGCTCACCCAGCTGCCGCCCGGCGTACTCCACCAGGGCCCAGCCCGCGCAGCGCAGCAGGTCGTGCCAGTCGACGGTGTCGTCGGCGCGCAGCAGGTAGTCGACGACCGTCCGGCACACCATGGTGGCGCCCAGGTGGGACAGCGGGGCGTTGGAGACCCCGTCGGCCACCACCGCGATCACCGAACCGTCCGCCGTGGCCAGCGCGAAATCGTCCTGCCGGGGTACGTCGGACGCCCGGTGGCCGGGCCCGCGCACCGAGGCCGCCCGCACCGCGAAGCCGTCCGTCGCCCACCCGTCGAGCACGGTGTCCGGCCGGTACGGCTGCGTCTGCGGTGCGCGGGCCGGCAGCTCCGGGCCCGTCGCCCCGATCAGCGGAGGAGCCCAGTCGAAGCTCACACCACGTCCACGGCCATCCGGAAGCTGTCCGGCCGCTCCACGACCAGCTCCGCCGTGTCGCCACCGACGGCCTGCCCCGACCTGATGACGCTGCGGGTCAGGGCGGTGCAGAACTCGGCGATCGCGAACCCCACCTCGACCCCGGGGGTGGCCACGAACGCGAATTCCGGCCGGGTCGCCACGTGCAGGATCGTCTCGGCCCGTGCCTCGCCGATGCCACACGCGATTATGTTCGGCGCGGTCGGGGTGCGCTCCCGGTCGGTCAGCTCGGCATAGACCGGCTCCCACTCGCCCGGGTCGGTCGGTTGGCCGTCGCTGAGGAAGAACACCGCCGGCCGGTGCACCGCGAAGCCCTCCCGTTTGAGGGCGCGCACGTCGGCCGGGATCCGGTCGACCAGCAGGCTGAACGCGACGCCGTAGGCCGTCCCGGCCCGTACGGACAGCTGCGGCAGCGCCGACTCGTTGCGCAGGTCGGACAGTGCGGAGTGGACGATCACGTCCTCGGAGAACCCGATGATCGAGAAGCGGACCTTGGCCGCTGCGAGCGGCTCACGCAGCAGGGCGTCGTGGAGTGACTGGAGGCCGGCGTTCAGCTCGTCCACGACCGGAGTCATGGAGACGGACTCGTCCGCCACCAGATAGACCGGCAGGACCCGCCCCATGGTCTCGGCCATGCACACCCCCTCGACCGTCGCTGGTGGACCGCTTCAACGTAACACCGCCTGTCTATGCGAGTTTCGCGCTCCGCAACGGCCCCGACCGCCCCCGCCCCGACCGCCCCCGTTCCGGCCGGCCTGCTCAGGCCGGGCGATCCGCCCGGTCGGGGCGGGGAGGGATTCAGGCGGGCCGTCCGGCTTTCAGTGCGGCTGCGGTGTCGACCACGCGCCGGGCCTGGTAGCGGGCCGCCTGGAGGGTGACGTCACCGGGCGGGCCGCTGCGGGCCACGTGCGAGGTGCCGTAGGGGTTACCCGACTGGAACTGGATCGGGTCGGTGTAGCCGGGAGGCACGATGATCCCGCCCCAGTGGTAGAAGACGTTCGACAGCGACAGCAGGGTCGACTCCTGCCCGCCGTGCGAGGTGTTCGACGCGGTGAAGGCCGAGTAGACCTTGCCGGCGAGCCGGCCCTGGAACCACAGCGGGCCGAGGGTGTCGATGAACGCCTTGAGCTGGCTCGACACGTTGCCGAAGCGGGTGGGGGTGCCGAGCAGGGCCGCGTCTGCCCAGTCCAGGTCGTCGCCGCTGGCCACGTCGACGTCGGCGGTGTCCTGGACGTGCTGGGCCCACTCCGCCCTGGCGTCGACCGCCTCGGCCGGGGCCGTCTCGGCCACCTTGCGCAGGCGTACGTTCGCGCCGGCCTGCCGCGCTCCCTCGGCCGCGGCCTCGGCCAGGGTGTGCACGGTGCCGGTGGCGCTGTAGTAGATGATCGCCAGGTTCACTGGTTCCATGATCGTTTTCCCCCCGTCGCTGGGATAGTGTTCGGTGCACTGATACGACGACACAGCCCTGCCGAATGTCAGGCGGCGTGCCGGGGTCACCACCGCTGGCGTACGTCGGTCGAGCCGGTGGGCGGGGAGCGGGCGAGGGGGCCGGCGGCAGCATGACCAACCCCACCGGTCTGGGGTCCGACCGGCCCGGCCCGGCCCCGAGCGGGCTCGTCGGCGAACGGCGTCAGCTCGTCAATCTCGCGTACCGGCTGCTCGGGTCCCTGGCCGACACCGAGGACGTCGTGCAGGAGACGTACGCCCGCTGGTATGCCCTGACCCCCGGCCAGCGGGACGCCATCGCGGCCCCGGACGCCTGGCTGGCCAGGGTCGCCGGTCGGATCTGCCTCGACCTGCTCGGCTCGGCCCGCGCGCGGCGGGAGCGCTACGTGGGTCAGTGGCTGCCGGAGCCGCTGCCCGCACGTGCGGAGTGGACCAGCGACCCCACCGGTGGTGACCCGGTCGACCAGATCGCCCTCGACGAGTCGGTCGGGATGGCCTTCCTGGTGGTGCTGGAGTCGATGACCCCGGCCGAGCGCGTCGCGTTCGTCCTGCACGACGTCTTCCGCTACTCCTTCGCCGAGGTGGCCGAGGTCGTCGGCCGTACCCCGGCGGCGTGCCGCCAGCTGGCCTCGTCCGGTCGCCGCCGCGTGCGCGGGGCACCGGTACCCGGCGTGCCCACCGCCCGCCAGGCCGGCATCGTCCGGGAGTTCAGGAAGGCGTGGCAGGCCGCCGACATCGACGCGCTCGTCGGTCTGCTGACGCCCGACGCCACCGCGACCGGCGACGGTGGCGGGCGGGTCAGCGCGGCACTCCACCCGATCGAGGGTGCCGGGCAGGTCGCACGTTTCTTCGCCGATCGGGGCGGTGCGGCCTCCGGCGTCCGGCTCCTGGAGTGCACGGTCAACGGGCAGCCAGGTCTGGTGGCGCAGGTGGCGGGTGTCGTCGGGGCGGTGCTGGCGTTCGACGTCGTGGGTGACCGGATCAGGCGCATCTGGACGGTCCTCAATCCCGACAAGCTCCGCGCCTGGACGGCCGGCTGAGCTGCGGGGCGGCTCCCGGGGAGCAGGCGGCCGTCCGGTCGCGGGCCGGTCCGGGCCGCCCCGCAACCGAGCGCGCGAGCCGGTGCCGGACCCGATCGGGTCCGAGGTGGCCCGGAACCACGCACCGGTTGGTGCAAGTCGTTGACAACCTTCGATATGTTGCCGCACCGTGGACGTATGCCAGGGGTCCGTTCGTCCGCGCCGCGCCGCCGCGTGCGGCCCGGCCTGCTCGCCGCCGTCGTCTCGTCGATCGCCGTGTTCGGCCTGGGAGCGATCGCCGTACCGGCCGCCGGTGCCGGCACCACGACGCTCCCCGTACCGGCCGCCGGTGGGCTCCCCGGGGTCGCGCCCGCACCCGCCGCGGCGCCCCTGGCGGGAGCGGCCACGACGACGCCGCCGACCGCGCCACCCACCACCCCGCCGGGCACACCGGACACCTCGCCCTTCCCGCCGGGCGTGCCCACGAACGTCACCGCCAGCCAGGTCAAGACGAGGTCGGTCACCCTCACCTGGACGGCCGCGACCCGTGGCTGCTGCGCCATCGCCGGCTACGACATCACGTACTACAGCCCCTTCGACGACGTCGTCATGTCGGCAAGCGTCGGCGACGTCACCACCACCACGATCAGCAACTACATCACCCCGGGCCGGCAGTACCTGTTCCGGATCTCCGCCCGGGACGTCGTCGGGCACCGCTCCCTGTCGTCGGAGCCGGTCACCGTGGTCACCCCGGTCACCGACACCGGACCGGACACCACCCCGCCGAGCGCGCCGCAGAACCTGACCCTCGGCGACGTGACCGACTCGACCGCCACGCTCTCCTGGTCACCCTCGACCGACGACGTCGGGGTGAGCGGCTACAACGTCTACCGCTTCGACGGCTGGTACAGCTCGTTCCTGGTCGCCACCGTGTCGACGACGACGTACCCGATCGCGCTCCCGCCGCCGCCTCCGCCGTCGACGCCGCTGCGGTACCAGTTCTACGTGCGGGCCCGGGACGCGGCCGGCAACCTCTCGATCGCCTCCAACGCGGTCTTCGCGCCGACGACGCCCACCCCGCCGACCACACCGCCGCCGACCACCTGCCGGGTGACCTACCAGAACCAGTCCGAGTGGCAGGGCGGGTTCGTCACCGTCGTGACGGTCCGGAACACCGCGACCGCGCCGGTGGACGGCTGGACGCTCACCTTCAGCTTCCGGGGGGACCAGCAGGTCACCTCCGGGTGGAACGCGACGACCAGCCAGAGCGGGGCCACGGTGACGGCCCGTAACGTCGACTGGAACCGCGTCGTCGCGCCGAACGGCTCGGTGAGCTTCGGCATCCAGGGCAGCTGGCACACCAGCAACGCGCCGCCGACCAGCTTCGGGCTCAACGGCGGCCCCTGCACCGTCGGCTGAGCCCGGCCCACCCGGCTCACGTCCGGGCGGGCCGCCGGGTCCGTGGGTCACCCTCCTGCACCGCCTCGACGACGGCGAAGACGACGCCGATCACGGTCAGCAGCAGCAACGAAAGCACGGACGGCAGCGCGACGGTCACCGGCGCGAGGACGGTGACCACCCCCGCGCCGATGAGCCGGTGGAGGCTGACCGTCCGGAAGATCCGCAGCCAGAACATCTGGTTGCCGAGCAGGTACAACGCCACCCCGAAGAACAGCATGTAGTGGCCCAGCAGGGCGCTGTGCCGCTCCTGGGACGCGGCCAGGGTCTGGTGCAGGCCGTAGGCGATCAGGACGATCCCGGCCATCATCGGCAGGTGCAGATAGGTGTACGCGTCCCGCGCGGCGCGGACCCGACGGTCCCCCTCGTAGGCCTCGAGGGCGATCCGGGCCGCGTCGATGCCGGTGAAGTAGCTCCACCAGATCGTGCCGAGGGCCACCACCGACGCGACGACGACGACCAGCGTGGGGGCGGAGATCGGCACGTTGTTGATGGAGATGCCGACGGAGAGGACCGCCTCGCCGACGGCGATCAGGATGACCAGGGCGTGCCGGTCGGCCCAGTGCCGGACCAGCCTGATCCGCCACAGCCGCCCACCGGCCCAGTACCCGGCGACGTACTGCACGAGCAGCGCGGCCACCCAGAGCAGCGTGATGGCGGGGTGCCGGGCGGCCGTGTCGGGGGCGGCCAGCTCGACGACGGCGATCACCAGCAGGATGGCGATGGTGACGGTCGTGGCGACGAACCGTTTCCGGGTGCCCCGCAGGTCGGAGTTCTCCCGGACGAGCTGCCGGAAGATCAACCCCTGCATGAGCTGGATGCCGATGTAACACCCGACGACCAGCAGCGGGCCCGAGAGGCTGCCGGGCAGGGGGACGAAGGCCTGCGGGATCGCCAGCCCGATCAGCAGCACCGCCGTCATGATGCCCGCCGTGCACAGCCGCACCACCGTGCTGTCGTGCCGTACGGAGTTGGCGAGCCAGGTGTACGACGTCCAGGCCCACCACAGCAGCGCCAACAGGAGCATGCCCTGGGCCAGGCCGAGCAGGGTGGGAAACCGGTTCATCACCGCGGTGACCTCGATGAAGGCGTACACGAACACGAGGTCGACGAAGAGTTCCCGAGGGTCGACCGTCCCGACGTGGAGGCGCTCCTGCTCGATCGACTCGTGAAGTTGCCGGTGTTTTCGCCGGAAGAGGGTGTTGTCCAGCACCAGCATCGTGCAGACGGCGGCGACGAGCACCACCAGCGCCTGCACCGCGGTCAGCCGTCCGACCACCGTCAGCAGCGCCGTCAGCAGCGCCACCCCCACCAGCGGACCCCGACCCAGCAGGCGGATCGCCCGCCACTCCACCGCGACGAGCGCGCCCAGATAGAGCAGCACACCGCCGTACAGGATGGCGACGCCGGCCGACGGCCACGGCTGGGTGCTCTTCGGGGTGGCGTGTGTGTTGAGGTACTTCAGCCCCAGCGCGAAGAAGATCAACCCGCCGATCATGGGCAGGTGCAGCCCGCTGTAGACGTCCCGACCGACCCGGGCGCGGTCCCGCCCGGAGCTGGCCCGCAGGGCCCGTTCGACGATCACCTTGGCCAGGTCGAAGTAGCTCCACCACAGCGCGAAGACCACGGTGATGCCCAGCACCGCCCCGACGGCCAACTCGGGGGTCACCGGGCGGTCCACCCCGAGCCCCTCGCTGGCACCGATCGAGATGATCGTCTCGCCGAGCGCGATGAGCACGATCAGGGCGTGCCGTTCGGCGAAGTGCCACGGTGAGACGACCCGCCAGCCACCCTTGCTGGCCACCACGAGGATGAGCGAGTCGATCATGAGGGCGCTCGCGAACAGCACAGCCTGCACCAGGGTGGCGTCGACGATCGCCGGCAGCAGCGGCGGCACCAGGTAGGAGGCGAGCAGCACCAGCCCACCGGCGATGAAGATCGACCAGGCGGCGACCACCGACGGCCGGCCGCCCTCGCCCCGGTGGCTGACGAACGTGAGGACGACCATGGCGGTCGCCCGGATCAGCAGATATCCGCAGATCAGCACCATTGGGCCGGGCAGTCCGCCCGCCCGGTCGGTGAACGCCTCGGGTATCGCGACCCCGATCGCCAGCAGGGCGGCGGCGATGCCGAGCATGACCGGGGGCATGATCCCCCGGTCGAGGTGCACCACGTTGCCGAGCCAGACACACGGGGTCCAGCAGTGCCAGAGTAGGAGGATCACGAGCACGCCCTGGACCAACCCGAGGGGGCTGAAATGCTCGGCCATCAGCGTGGTGACGGCCAGGAACGCGAACACGAAGAGTAGATCGACGAAGAGCTCGACCCAGCTCACATCGCCGATGGCCCCGGGGTCACGGGCCACCAGACGCCGACCCCCGGCTGTCGGGTGTGGCGCGGGATCATCCCTCCGCACCCGATAAGCCTCGCAAACCGGACACGGCTTGTCCCGTCAACGTCGATTAGCGGTGCGAACGGTCGGCGCCGAGCGGAAGTCACCTCCGCCGCGTACGCCACCGGGCCGGGCCGGCGCCTCCCCGGATGCGGGAGACGCCGGCCCGGGTCCGCGTGCTGCGGGAGCGGTCGCCGGTCGACCGTCAGGTCAGGGGCGTCAGGGTGAACCGTTGGTTGGTCTGCCCGTGACAGTCGTAGAGCTGGACCTGCGCCCCGTTGGCCGTGCTCCAGACGTCCAGGCACCGCCCGGACTGCACGCTGCTGATGGTGCCGTTGGCGTTGACGTTCCACTGCTGGTTGGTCTGGCTGTGGCAGCCGTAGATCTGGACCGCCGCGCCGTTACCGGAGCCCGCCGCGTCCAGGCACATGTCGCCGTACACCCGGAGTTGTTTGTTCGTGGTGTACGTCCACGACTGGTTGGTCCCGCGGTTGCAGTCCCAGAGCTGGACCCGGGTGCCGTTGGCGCGGGAGGCGTTGGGCACGTCGAGGCACCGGTTGGACTGCGCGCCGACGATCAGGCTGGCGGCGCCGGGCGGGTTGCTCGGCGGCGGCGTGGTCTGCGGCGGGGTGGTCGGGATCGGCGGCGGGGTGTCCGACGGGATCGGCGGCGGGGTGGTCGACGTCGGCGGCAGCAGCGGGCACGTGCTGCGGTAGCTGACCACACCGCTGTTGTCCGCCAGTGGGCAGAGGAACTGGCTGTACCGGGCGTCGTTGTCGACGAACATCTTGAGGAACGGCAGCATGGTCCGGATCAGCACCGGGTTCGACCGGCCGACCATGAACCCGTGGTCGGCCCCCGCGACCTCCAGGTAGGCGCTCTCGGTCGTGGTCGGGAGGCTGTTGTAGAGCCCGGTGGCGTAGGACGGGGTGACCACCGTGTCCGCCTGCCCGGCGAAGACCATCGTGGGCACCCGGTCGTTGGCCAGGTTCGACGACGGCGAGTACGGCGCGATGCCGACCGCCGCCTTCAACGCCGGGCGGCGCAGCGCCGCGCTGAGCGCCCCGCCACCACCCATCGAGTGACCGGAGACGGCCAGCCGGTTGGGGTCGATCCGGTCCCGTACCGGGCTCTGCTGCACCAGGTAGTCCAGCGCGGCGAGCAACTGGGTGCCCCGGGCCGTGTCGAAGTCGTTGCGGCTGTTGGTCTCGATGCCGATCACGACGAAGCCGTGCGAAGCCAGCCACGGCCCCATCCAGGCCAGCTCGACGGAGAACAGCGCGGTGTAGCCGGGCGAGATGGCGACCGCCCCGAAGGTGCCCTGGCTGGTGTCGGTCGGGTAGTAGATCCGACCGCCGTTGAAGCCGTACCCGGTCGGGACGGCGACCGAGGTGTTGGCGAACGGGCCGTTCACGGCGGCGACGCTGCTCCGGGTGGGGTCGGGGCCCCGCTGGTACGGGTTGTCGGCGGCCGACGCCGTCCCGGTCGCCACCGTCATGGTGAACAACCCGGCGACGGCGGCGGCGATCCCGGCCGTGACCAGCGTGAACAGCCTTCCCCGCCGACGGGGGGACACCCGGGCGGGGTGGGGCTGCTCCGGGGGCGGAGAGTGGGGTACGTGTCCGCGCACTGTCGGTACCTCCTGGTGGTGGATGGTGGGTGGCCCCGTAGCGTGCTGTTTACGTTCACGATTATCGATGGATTTCAGGTTGGCAGGTAATCCCGGGGTTTTCAACCGGTAGTTTCGAGCAGGTGACCCGATAGTTTCGAGGTCGTCTCCGAGGGGCATGGAACGGCCCTCCCCGGACGCCGTGGAGACGTCCGGGGAGGGCCGGTGGTCGGGACGGGGTCCGAGCGCGGCGCCCCGGGCCGGTGACTCGACAGCGGCGTGCCGGTCAGCCCGTGGTGCAGGAGCGGATCTGTGGCCGCGCGCCGCTGTTGCCGTTCATCATCGTGGTGAAGCCGAAGGTGTTGCCGCTGCCGTTGGACCGCATCGTCATCACGTAACCGGAGCTGTCCCAGCTGGGCGTGCCGTTCCAGGTGGTGTTGACCTTCTGCGGCGCGGTCAGCGCCACCACCACCGTCCAGTTGCTGCCGCCCTGGACCGTCACCGAGGTGTTGTACCGGTCGCCCCACACGTTCGGGTACGTCGCCGTCGCGGTGCACGTCCCACCGGCCGGCGGGGTGGTCGGCGTGCCGGTGGGCGGGGTGGTCGGGGGGTTGGTCGGCGGGGTGCCGTCCGGGGCCACCGCCCGGCCGGTGCTCGGCGAGATCATGCCCGGGCAGAGGCCACGGCTGTTCAGGTTGGCCATGATCTGCGGAATCGCGTCGCGGGTGTTCTGGATGCCGTCGTGCATCAGGATCACCTGGCCGTTCTGGAGCCGGCCGGCGTTGGAGACGATCTGGCTGACGCTCGCGCCGTTCCAGTCCTGGGAGTCGACGTCCCAGATCACCTGGCGCATGCCGAGCGACGAGGCGACCGACTGGAGGGTCGAGTTGGTCTCGCCGTAGGGCGGGCGGAACAGTTGCGGCCGTACGCCGGTCGCCGACTGGATCGCCGAGTTGGTCTGGGAGAGGTCGGACTGCATCTGGCTCTGACCCATCGAGGTCATGTGCGCGTGGTTCCAGCTGTGGTTGCCGATCCACATGCCGGCGTCGACCTGGGCCCGGGCGGCGGACGGGTTGCCCTGCACGTTCTGCCCGACGTTGAACATGGTCGCCCGGACGTTGTTGGCGCGCAGCACGTTCAGCAGCGCGCCGGTGCTGCCGGTCGGTCCGTCGTCGAAGGTGAGGCCGACGTAGCCGTTGCAGGCGGCGGCGCTGGACGGGGTGGCGGAGACCGCGACGCCGACGGCGCCCAGCGCCACGGTGGTGGCGAGCACCGCCAGCCGGACGGTCAGGCGGGAGGCTCGGGAGCGGGACGGGTAACCGGAGTCACCGGTGCTGGAGATCATGCGCAGGTCCTCCTGGGGGCGGTGCTGCCTGGGGATGCGGGGTTCTATCGAGATGCGTTGATGTCGCTGTGAATCGGAGTATTGCAGCGGCGTTTCGAACGCGTCAACGACTTTCGGAAACTTTCGGAAACGTGTTCGGTCGGGGCGTCGAGGCCGGCGCGCTGCCGGGTACCGCCGTCGTTCCCGGCAGCATCCCGCCGCCCGGGGTCGCCCCGCGCCGGCTGCTGCCGGACAGTGGAACGGTGGACACCGTCGCGGAGTTGACCATCGTCCGGCACGGGCAGAGCGTCGCCAACGTCGCGTTCGCCGAGGCCCACGCGCGGGGCGTCGCCACCCACGGGCTCACCGGACGCGACGCCGACGTCCCGCTGTCACCACTGGGCCGGCGACAGGCCACCCGGCTCGGCCGCTGGCTCGCGGCGCAACCCGCCGACCAGCATCCCGACCACGTCGTCTGCTCCCCGTACCGGCGGGCCCGGCAGACCTGGGCGCGGGTGGCGGACACTGCCGCGGCCCTCGGCGTCACCCCGGCCCCGGTCGACCTCGACGGGCGGCTGGTCGACCGGCTCATGGGGGAGCTGGAACTGCTGACCCCGCTGATGATCGCCGAACGGTTCCCCGCCGAGGCGGCCCGGCTCGCCGCCGACGGCCTCCATGCCTACCGGCCACCCGGCGGTGAGACGTTCGACGACGTCGCCGCCCGCGTCCGCGCCGCCCTGGCCGACCTGCACCGCCGGCACGCCGGCCGCCGGGTGTGGGTGGTGGCCCACGACGCCGTGGTCGTCGCCGCCCGGCACGTCCTGGAGGGGTTGTCGTTCGCCGACCTCGACGCGGTCCTCGCCACCACCCCGGTCGCCAACACCTCACTCACCCGCTATGCGTCCACCCACGGCCGCCTCGACCTCGTCGAGTTCGCCGCCGTCCCGCACGCGCCGTGACCGGCTCAACGGACCGGATCGGGCCACGACCCGACGGCACCGGGTACCCCGGCCAGCCGGGCGAACGGCCCACCGGCGGTCAGCAGCACCCGGGGCGGTCCGCTCTCCACCAACCGCCCCCGGTCGAGCACCAGCACCAGGTCGGCGTCCGCGACCGTCGACAACCGGTGTGCGATGACCAGTCGGGTCATCGGCAGCGTGCGCAGGCTCGCCTCGACGGCCGCCTCGGTCACCGCGTCCAGCGCGCTGGTCGCCTCGTCCAGGATGAGCAGGGCCGGGTCGGCCAGCAGCGCGCGGGCCAGCGCGACCCGCTGACGTTGCCCGCCGGACAGGCCGACGCCACCGTCGCCGAGGTGGGTGTGCAACCCCATCGGCAGGGCCGCCACGTCCTCGTGCAGCGCGGCGAGCCGCAGCGCCCGGGCGACGGCGGCGTCGGAGGCGTCCGGGCGGGACAGCGTCAACGCCTCACGCAGGGTGCCCGCGCCGAGGTAGGTCCCCTGCAGGACCACCCCGATCTGCCGGCGCACCGAGGACAGGTCCAGCGTGGCCAGATCGTGGCCGTCGACGCGGATGCACCCCCCGGTCGGGGCGTACAGGCCGGTCAGCAGGCCGACCAGGGTGCTCTTGCCGCTGCCCGAACCGCCCACCACCGCCACCTTGCTGCCGGGCGGGATCACGGCGGTGACGTCGCGCAACGCCCAGGGCGACCGCCGGTCGTACCGAAAACTCACCCCGTCGAGGGTGACCAGGCCGGTCAGCCTGGGTGCGGGTACGCCGGGAACGGGTTGCTCCAGCGGTGCGTCCGCGATGTCGGCCAGCCGGTCCATGGTGGGCGCGAGCAGGGTGAACGACGGCAACCGCTGGGCCAGCGCGACCGCCGGGGTGATCGCGGCGACCGCGAGCGCGGACAGCCCGGCCGCCCGACCCGGCGAATCGGCCTGCCCGACCGCCACCAGGAGCATGAGCACCGGGCTCGCCATCGACCAAGCGGCGAGCAGCGCATCCGCGACCGCCGACAACCGGGCCAGCCGGTGCGCCGCCCACACGCCCCGGTCGAACGACTCCTGCCAGCGCTGCCGTACCCGCTGCTGGGCCCCGGCGACCCGGATCGCCGCCATGCCCTGCACCGCGTCGGCCAGCCGGGCCGCCTCCTCACCGGAGGCGAGCAGCTCCTCCCGTTGCAGGGCACCGGAGCGGCGGCCCACCCACAACGCGGTACCCGCCTGGACGGCGATCACGGCGGCGGCCACCAGCCCCAGCACCGGTGCCAGCACCGTCACCACGGTCAGGTAGCCGACCACCAGCAACCCGTCGAGCGCGGTCGCCACCAGCGCCGACGCCAACAGGTCCCGGACACCGGCCACCGCCCGGACCCGGTCGACCAGGTCACCGGCCGACCGGCGGTGGAAGTACCGGTAGACCACCGCGAACAGCCGGTGCACCGTCTCGGTGCCGAGCCGGCTGCCGATGCGCCGTTGCAGGCCGGTCACGGTCAGCCCCCGGGCCAGGGACAACGCCCCGGTGAGCACGGCCAGCGCGGCGACGGCGACGAGCCAGGACGCCGCCGGGGGCACGACGGCGTCGATGAGCGCGGCGGTCGCCCACGGTACGGCCAGGCCGGTCGCGGTGAGCAGCACCGAGGTCGCCGCCAGCAGCGCGAGCAGGCCGGTGTGCCGACGCAGCACCGGCACCAGCAGGTCGCGTACCGGTGACGGGGCCGGTGGGACCGGCGGGGCGGGCCCGTCGGGTGCGGCCAGCAGCACCACTCCGGTGGTCCCGGCGGAGAACTGGGCGGGTGACAGCCGCCGCCGACCCACGGCCGGGTCGACGACGTCGATGCCGCGCCGGCCCACCCGCTCCACCACCAGGTAGTGGTCGCCGTTCCAGTGCGCCAGCAGGGGCATCGCCAGTTCCCGCAGCCGGGTGGCGTCCCGGCGCAGTGCGGGCAGGGCGATCGCCCGGCAGCGCAGCCCGTGCTCCTGCGCCGCGTCGCGCAGGTCACGCAGGCTCAGGCCGTCCCGGCCTACGTCGAGCCGGGCCCGCAGGTACGACGCCGGGACCGCCCGACCGCAGGCGGCGAGCAGCATGGCGAGCGCACTGGGCCCACAGTCGGTGGCGGCGACCTGGAGCACCACCGGCACCCGGCGCGGCCCGGTCACCGGACCCGGGTCGTCCGGTCCCGGGGCAACCAGAACCACTCGACGTCGGTGTCGGCCCGGCGCTGCGCCAGCCACTCGTCGAACATGGCCCGCTCGACCAGCGCCCGGGTGTCGTCGTCGAGGACGGCCGGCTCGCGGTCGACCACCACCGCCGTCACCGCGGTCCCCGCGATCGTGGTCGGCACCGGCCCGGTGGCGTCGCGCAGCTCCGCCGGGGCCGCGACCGCCACCGGCCGCAGGACGCCGGCGGCCCGGCCGGCGCGGACGGCGGCGGCCACCGTCGCGAGCGCCGTCGCGCGGTCGGTGGGGGGCGTCCCCTCGGCGGTCCAGGCGATCAGGAGCCGGTCGAACGTGGACCGGTGCGCGGCGAACCACTCCGGCAGCCGGTCACCCACCACCCGGGCCCGCAGCCGGGCGACCGCCACGGTGTGCGCGACCAGGTCGGCGAAGTCCTCGGCGGAGAGCCCCCGCTCGGCCAGCCACCGGGCGGTCGACTCGGCATCGAGCAGCCCCTTGGCCCGGCGGTACGCGTCGGCCGCCGCCTGTAGTTCGCCGTCGTCGACCTCGACCGGGTGCTGCTCCAGCTCCTCGGCGACCAGGCCGGTGTCGACCAGCCGGGCGAGCACGTCGTGGTCGTACCAGAGGAAGTCGAGGGCGGTGAGCGCCTCGCCCACCCGCAGCGTCCGGGTGCCGACCCGGGCGAGCTGGTGGTCGGAGTGCCGGACCGCCCCACGAAGCGGCCACGGCAGGGCCGGCGTCGGGCTGTACGCCACGGAGACCGTGCCGGCGGGTTCGCGCAGCAGCACGTCGAAGGAGACGGAGCCGTCGGCGACCTCCTCGTCCCGCACGATCGCCGGATCGGCCCCGGGCCAGCGCTCCCGCAGCGGGGTGAGGCGTCGGCGGGCCTCGGGCAGGCCGGCCCGGTCGACGGTCAGCTCCCGCACCAGGGTGAGGGCCGCGTCGAGCAGGGCCGGGTCCAGGGTGGTCATGTGGTGGCTCCGGGGGTGGGGGCGGGCGTGGTGAGCAGGTCGACCACGGCGGCGGTGATGGGCAGCCCGGTCTCCTCCTCCACCCACAGGTACTGGCCGCTGGGGTTGATCTCGAGGTAGACGTACCGGCCGTCAGGGGTGACGATCAGGTCGAGGGCGCTGTAGCGCAGGCCGAGCGCGCGGGTCAGCGCCACGCACCGGGCGGCGACGTCGGCGGGCAGGTCGTAGCGGCTCAGGGGGGTGTTCCGGTCGTCCTGGCGACGCCAGTCGTGTCGGGCGTGGTTGGACCGCTGGGAGTCGATGGCGGCGGTGAACACCCGGTCGCCGACGACGGTGACCCGCAGCTCGACCCGCTTGGGCACCCGTTCCTGCGTGATGAGGGGGCAGTGGCGTACCCCGTCGACGTGGCCGACGTCGCGGTGGGTGACCGGTTCGGTGAAGCGCATCAGTTCGTCGCGGAGGCTGGTCAGCCCGACCTGCTTGGTGATCATCCGACCGCCGGTGTGGTCGAACAGGTCGAGCACGGCCCCGGGGTCGTTGCCGACGGCGGTGGCCGGCACGTCGAAACCGAGGCGCAGGGCGAGCTGGAGCTGGCGGACCTTCTGCTGGGCCCGCAGCACCACCGGCCGGGCGGCGGGCAGCGCCGGCACGTCGAGGGTCTCCCAGACGTCGCCGACGAACTGCCGGCTCTCCTCGACCACGAAACCGGCGTGGGGTTCGCCCAGGTGGGCCGGGGCGACCGGGATGCCGGGGCGGCGGAACCAGACGGCGGTCACCGTGTCGAGGTCGAGGACCCGGTCACCGGTCCCGAGCGGGTCGGCGTGCCGGACCAGGGTGCGGGTCAGCCGACCGTCCCGGATGGTCACCGACAGCGATGCGCGGGACGGCACGTCGGCCGGGTCGAAGCGGACCCAGTGGACGCCGCGCCGGCCCAGCTCCACCTCGGCCGCGTCGGCGTGCACGTCGTCGGGGGCGGTCAGGATGAGGATCATGGGTGCTCCGGGCGGGGGCCCGCCGACGGTCCGGCCACCCGGGGGTGGGCCGGATCGCCGACGGTGACGGATCAGAAGTCGGTGTCGGTGTCCGGTCGACCCCCGCCGGGGATGTCGTCGATGGTCTTCGACGAGCCCGCGCCGTTGCGCGGCAGCCCACCGAGCATCCCGGCGAGCTGCTCGTCGGCCAGCTCCACCCCGTCGGCGGGAATGGTGTCGATCTGTACGGTCCTGCGCTTCATGGTGTTACCTCTATCTGGTTCGCAACGCCGGCCGGCCGGCTGGACCGGCTGGTGCGAGCAGTCTGTGCCGACCGGGGTGAGCTGGGCACCAGGGAAATCCCCAGGGTTGGTCCCGGGTTCTACGCTCGGCCGGTGTCCACCGAGATCACGGCCGAGCGCCTGCTGTCGGCGGCCGACCGTGCCGACCCGGATCAGTCCGCGCGCCTGGTGTTCCAGGCGTTCCTCGCGCTGTCCCGCACCGCCGACCGCGACCGGTTGCTGGCGTTGCTGGACCGGGTGCGGCGGGCCCACGAGGTGAGCGGTTCGGCGCGGACCGAGCTGATCTACCGCACCCTGGCGGGGACGGCGGCGACCCGGGCCGGCCTCGCCGAGGGCCCGGAGCACCTCGACGCCGCCGTACGGATCTTCGACCGGCACGCCTTCGGTGACGACCCGGTGCTGGTCGAGTGTGCGCTGACCGCGGTGATGACCCTGATGCGTCCGCACGAGGCGCGGCGGTTCGCCCCGCTGCTGGCCGACCTGGACCTGACGCCGGTGGACCGGGCCCGGATGCTCGCGCTGATCGGGGTGGGCGACGCCTGGGCCGGCAACCTCGTCCGGGGCCAGGCCGAGCTGCGGGAGGCGGCCCGGTTGGCCGGGCAGTGCGGCAGCCTCGACGTGCAGGCCGAGGTGACCTCCTGGCTGGCCAAGTGCGACGCGCTGCGTGGTGACCTGGACGATGCCGCCGTCCACCTGGACCAGGCCCGCGAGCTGGCCGCGCGGGTCGGGTCGGCGTGGGTCGCCCACCACCTGCCCGAGTGCACGGCCGCGCTGGCGTTCGCCCGGGGTGACCGGGAGACCTGGGCCGGGCTGCTCGAACTCGTGGTGGCCACCGACGTCGGCGCGACCGCCGGCCTGCAGTACGAGCACCGCTGGGAGCTGGCCACCCATCACGCCCTGGCCGGCCGACCCGGGGTGGCCGGTGAACTGCTCGCCGGGGTCGACGACCCGCCCGTCTCCTGGCCGGGTGGGCCGGTGCTGCCGGCCTGGCGGGCCTGGATCCTCGACCCGGACGCGGTCGGGACGACGGCGGCGCTCACGGCTGCGCTCGACCTGCTGACCCGACCCACCGAGCAGCTGCTGGCCGCCCGGCTGGCCTGGCTGCTCGGCACGCACCACGGTCGGGCCGGCCGGCGGGGCGAGGCGGCCCGGTTGTTGGAGCAGGCGTGCGCGGGTTACGCCCGCACGGGTGCCGCCGGGATGCTGACGCTGGTGATGCGGGATCTCCGGGCGCTCGGCGGCGCACCCGTCGCGGGCCCGTCGGGGGTGGACCTCTCCCCGGTCGTCGGGCCGGTGTTCGGGGCGCCCCCGGGCGGGCCGACGTTGACCGAGGCGGAGGCCCGGGTCGCCACCGCGATCGCCAACGGGCTCAGCAACCGGGAGGCGGCCCAACGGCTCTTCCTGTCGGTCAAGACGATCGAGTTCCACCTCGGCAACATCTTCCGCAAACTCGGGGTCCGTAACCGCACCGAGCTGGCCACCCGGCGGGTCCGTGCCCGCTGAGGGCGACGTCTCCGGGTGGTCGGGCGGTGGCGCAGGGTGTCGGGTCGCCAGGACCCGCCCGACACCTGTCGCAGATCGAATGCATTCGATATAACATCACCGCAGGGCAGCGTCACCCCGCACGGGCGTACGACGCGGAGTGTTCGCGATCCACCGGGCGGACCGGGCAGCCGGCCGGTGGTCACCGATGAGGACGCGGCCGGGTGAGTGCCGGCCCGGCGTCCCCTGTGTCGTGCTGGTCCCGCGCGGCGAGTGCGGTGCTCCGGTCGTCGACCCCACAACGATCGGCCGGTTCCGTGCTGGTGCGGCGACGGACCAGACAGAACACCGAGAGGAAACGCACAGATGAACGACGTACCCGCTCCATCGAAACGCCTTACCAGGAGCAGCGTCAGGCTGCTGCTGGGCGGGGCCTGCGCCCTGGCGATCACCGTGACCTCGATGGTCGTGGCCACCACCGCCCAGGCCGACCTCAGCGGGCCGCCCGGGACCACGCTGAAGGCCGCCGCCGAGCGCAGCGGCCGGTACTTCGGTGCGGCCATGGGGGCGGACCGGCTCAACGACTCCGGCTTCCTCAACATCGCCAGCCGCGAGTTCGACATGATGACGGCCGTCAACGAGATGAAGCCCGACGCGACCGAACCCAACCCCGGGCAGTTCGACTTCAGCAGGGGTGACGCGATCTACAACTGGGCCACCCAGCGCGGCATGCGGTTCCGGGGCCACACCCTGGCCTGGCACGCCCAGCAGCCGAGGTTCTGGGGCAGCCTGAGCGGCAGCGCGCTGCGGCAGGCGATGATCAGCCACATCAACGGCGTGATGGCCCACTACAAGGGCAAGCTCTACGCCTGGGACGTGGTGAACGAGGCGTACGCCGAGAACGGCAGCCGACGGTCGTCGAACCTCCAGTCCACCGGCAACGACTGGATCGAGGTGGCGTTCCGCACCGCGCGGGCCGCCGACCCGTCGGTGAAGCTCTGCTACAACGACTACAACATCGAGAACTGGACGTACGCCAAGACGCAGGGCGTCTACAACCTGATCAAGGACTTCAAGGCGCGCGGCGTGCCGATCGACTGCGTCGGTCTGCAGACCCACTTCACCGGGGGCAGCTCGCTGCCGGGCAACTTCCAGCAGACGCTGTCCAGCTTCGCCGCCCTCGGGGTGGACGTGGCGCTGACCGAGGTCGACGTCACCAACGCCTCGACCAGCCAGTACCAGGGCATGACCCAGGCCTGCATGAACGTCCCGCGCTGCGTCGGCATCACCACCTGGGGCATCCGGGACAGCGACTCCTGGCGGGGCAACGAGAACCCGCTGCTGTTCGACCGCAACAGCAACCCCAAGCCGGCGTACACCTCCGTCCTCAACGCCCTCAACGCGGCCTCCACCACGGTGCCGGGGACGACCACCCCGCCGCCCACCACCCCGCCGACCAGCGCTCCGCCGACCACCCCGCCCACCACGCCACCGACCACCCCGCCGACCAGCGCTCCGCCGACCACGCCGCCGCCCACCGGGCAGCCGGGTGGCTGCGCCGCGACGTACCGCACGGTCAGCAGTTGGAACGGTGGCTTCCAGGCCGAGATCATCGTGACCAACGGCTCCGCCGCCATCAGCGGCTGGACGGTGCAGCTGACGATGGCCAGCGGACAGACCATCGTCAACGTCTGGAACGGCACCAACACCGGCAACAGCGGCGCGGTGAGCATCCGCAACGCCTCCTACAACGGCGCCCTCGGCCCGAACGCCTCGACCACCCTCGGTTTCCTGGCCAACGGCAGCAGCAGCACCGCGCCCGGCAACATCTCCTGCACCACCGCCTGATCTCCCGCACCACCGCCTGACGGCGGGCACACCACCCACGCCGACCGGGGCCGCAGCCACCAGCTCCGGACCCGGTCGGCGTGGGCCGGCCTGCGGCGACCGGGCGTCGTGGTCGACCAGGGTGTGGGCGACGCCACCGTCGTGGCCGATTCTTGCCGATGCTTCTGCATGTTCCCGGGGCGGCGGAGTCACTTGACTCTTGGTCATGACGCAAACCTGGAAAGCGACCCCCCGCTCGGTGGTCGCCGGTGTGCTGCTCGGCACCACGGTGCTGGTCGGCCCACTGACGGCGGCCTCGCAGGCCGCGCCCAGCCAGCCGTTCGGCACGTCGGCGACGACGCCGACGTCCGAGAACGGCCGCTCCCTGCTCGACCTGATCCCGGCGCAGACCCGGGACCGGATGATCGCCCAGACCCCGCTCGTCGACGCCGCCAACGTCATCCGCACCGCCGTCGACGCCGGCACCCCGCGCGGCTACGCCGGCATCGGGCTGGTGGACGACCATGTCACGCTCTGGTGGAAGGGCACCCTGCCCAAGGACGTCGCGACGGCGGTGACGACCGCTCGCCGCACCGCCCCGGTCGAGGTGGTCGCGGCCACGTACTCCCGTACCGAGTTGAAGAAGGCGGCGGCGAAGCTCACCCCCGTGGTGGACGCCGACCCGAAGGACGCCGCGCACGCCGTCCGGCTCCGTACCGACGGTTCCGGCATCGAGGTCGCCGTCGACCCGAAGGCCGGCGCGAAGCAGCCGAAGCTGCCGGCGACCGGGGTCAGCACCCGGACGGTCGTCCGGGAGCGGATGGTCGAGCGGTCCCGTTACAACGACTCCGCGCCGTACGACGGCGGAATCGGCATCGGCCTGACCACGTACGCCTGCACCGCCGGCTTCGGTGTCCGCAACTACACGACCAACGTGGGCTACCTGCTCACCGCGGAACACTGCGGCCCCATCGGTCAGCCCTGGCACGTCGGCTGGAACACCAACACCAACACCGGCACGTTGATCGGCTACTCGGTCGCCAGCAACGACGACCACGACACCATGCTGGTGTCGACCTCGTCGCCGGGCAGCCACATCTATGTCGGTGGGCAGAACGACGAGGTACGCGCCCAGGTGACCGGCTGGACCCAGGTCTTCCCCGGTCAGCTGCTCTGCCAGTCGGGTTACACCTCGGCCGGTGAGATCGGCGGCCCGGTCTGCAACCTGCGGGTCGACTTCCACTACGACGACATCGAGGACCTGGTCGAGGCCACCCAGCTCGACGGCGACGAGTCGGCCCGGGGCGGCGACAGCGGTGGGCCGGTCTACTCGGTCAACGCCAACGGCACCGTCCTCGCGGCCGGCACCACCACCCGGTCGGCCGGTCCCGGCTTCGGCTTCCAGGACTTCGCCACCGCCCGGGACGACTACGGCGACATCCGGCCGGCCACCGCCCTCGCGAGCACCTGCCGGGTGTCGTACGTGGTGACCAACTCCTGGAACGCCGGCTTCAACGTCAGCGTCACCGTCTACAACGACGGCCCGGCCGTCAACGGGTGGTCGCTCGGCTGGACCTTCCCCGGCAGCCAGCTGGTCCAGGGCTACTGGAACGGCGTCCTCCAGCAGACCGGCGCTGCGGTCACGGTGGGCAACGAGAGCCACAACGCCAGCATCCCGACCAACGGGGCGGTCAGCTTCGGCTTCACCGCCAGCGGGTCCCCCACCGTGCCGGCACCCTTCAAGCTCAACGGCACCACCTGCAACTGACCCCCTCCCGGCCGTCCCTGGGCACCTCACAGGAAGCGGCGCAGCAGTCTGGTCGTCCGCCACGATCCGGGTGACCACGAAGAGGGCCCCGCCGGTCATCCCGGCGGGGCCCGTCGTGTTCGTCCGCGCCGGTGGGCCCGCCGACGGCACCGGCGGTCCCGGGCTGGCGGGCGATAGGCTGCCGACGGTGTCCGAGTGATCTGAGGGGTACGCGTGAGTGGCGCAACGGTTCGCGGGCTGGTCGTGGTCTGCGGGCAGCCGACGTGAACGACGGGCTGCGTCCCGGCGACCCGGCCCGACTCGGGGGGTACGAGCTGCTCGACCGCCTCGGTGAGGGGGGCATGGGCAGTGTCTTCCTGGCCCGGTCGCCGCAGGGACGCCGGGTGGCGGTGAAGGTCGTCCGTCCGGAGCTGTCCCACGACGACGAGTTCCGGGGCCGGTTCCGCAGTGAGGTGAACCGGGCCCGCCAGGTCCCGCCGTTCTGCACCGCCGAGGTGCTGGACGCCGACCCGGACCACGACCCGCCCTACCTCGTGGTGGAGTACGTCGAGGGCCCCAGCCTGGCCCAGGTGATCCGCGACGGTGGGCCGCTGGGCTCGGCGCAACTGCACGGCATCGCGGTCGGGGTGGCCACCGCGCTCACCGCGATCCACGGTGCCGGGGTGATCCACCGGGACCTGAAGCCGGCGAACGTGCTGGTGGCACCCGGCGGGATCAAGGTCATCGACTTCGGGATCGCGCGGGCGTTCGAGGCGACCAGCCAGCACACCCGGACCCACCAGATGGTCGGGACCGTCTCGTACATGGCGCCGGAGCGGTTCGACACCGCGTCCGGTCGGGCGGTGGGCCCGGCCGCGGACATCTTCGCCTGGGGTGCCGTGGTCGCCTACGCCGCGACGGGCCGGAATCCGTTCGGGGGTGATTCCGCGACCGCGACAGCGATGCGGATCCTCACCCAACCGCCGGACCTGACCGGTCTGCGGGGGCCGTTGCGGGAGCTGGTCTCCCGGGCGCTGGAGAAGGACCCCGACGTGCGGCCCACCGCGCGGGAGCTGCTCGACGGGCTGTTGACGGTCACGGCCCCGGCGGGCGATCCGGCCCCGGCGGGCGATCCGGCCTCGGCGGGTGTTCCGGCCCCGGCGGGTGTTCCGGCCCCGGGGGGTGTTCCGGCCCTGCCCGTCGCGCCGTCCTCCGCCGGTGCCGACCGACCGTCGGCCGGGTCGCCGGCACCGGTCGCGGCAACCGGCGTCCCCGGCGACGGCCCGGGTGACCCGGCGTCGGCGTCGGGTGGCTCGGGCGAACCGTCGGCGGCGGGGGTGGACGTGGCGGGTCGACGGGTCTCGTCCCGGCGTCGCCTGTTGGTCGGGGTGGGGGCGGCCGTCGCGGTGGTCGCGGTGCTGGTGTCGGTCGCGGTGTTCGGCCCGCGACTGGTCGGCGACCGGTCGACCCCGGATCCGACCGGCGCGGCAGCCGGTGGGCCGACGACGGGTGGCCCGACGACCACCGCATCCGGATCGGGTACGCCACCCGCGTCGCCGTCCGCCGCGTCGCCGTCCGCCCCGGACCGTACCCGGGCCATCCTGGCCGGGCAGCGGCAGATCCTGCTGCACGTGGTGGAGATCGACCGTGACCTCTCGCTGCCGTTCGACGGTGTGGTGGGGGTCGGCGACGGGACCACGCCGGACGCCCGTTTCGTGCTCGACCCGGTCGGCGTCGACTTCATGATCAGGTCGCTGAACCCGCAGATCGCCCACCGGCCCTGCCTCGGCGTCAAGCTCGACGCGCAGGGGTACGCCTCCCTGGTGGGCACCGACTGCGAGCCGACCGCGGCGACGCTCTTCGGGATCTCCCGGGAGGGCAAGGACGACAAGGGGCGACTCGCCTACGCCATCGTCAGCGAGCAGTACGGCGTGGTGCAGTGGAGCCCGTCCCAGAAGAAGATCTATGTGGAGGTCCTCGGCGACGCCCCGGTGGGCACCACGTTCAGCCTGGTCGACCGGGGCGCGGTCGGCTAGCTGGGGAGCCGTGCGCCGCGACCCGGTCGGGTGGGGGGCGGTGCCGACCGGGCTCCGCGGGCCGGGAGCGACCGGCTCGCCCGGGCCCACCAGACGTGCTGATGTCTGTCGATGTTGCCTGATCGGATCCGGTCGTGCTGGAATGGCTCAGATCGCCGCAGCACGGGGGCAACCGCGCTGGCAACGGTGAGCACGGGAGCAGCGCAGTGCCGGCACCGCGCCAGTTCGGCAGCCGCGGGTGCCGCATCGCCGGGCCAGCACCAACGGCGACGGGCAGGTGTCCCGTCGTCGGTGTCCCCGCCTCGCCTTCCCGTACCCGCCGAGACCGCCCCACCTCTGACCGCCATGGGCGTCCGACGCCCGGGACGAGGCCGGTGGTGCTCGGGCCGGCCGGGATTTCCCGCTGAGCCCTGCCCGCGTGGTGGGGGTCGGCCGTCATGGAGGAAAGACCATGCGCAGTCTCCTCGCGGTGTTCACCGCCGCCCTGATCCTCGGCACCGCAGCCGGCAGTGTCCCGGCCGGCCCGTCGACGGCCGCCGAGCGGTCGTGCCCCCGTGGCCTGCTGTTCTGTGAGGACTTCGACCGGCTGCCCCTCGGGGGTCCCCGCACGGTGAACTGGGGCGTCGACACCCGCCACGGCACGCTCACCGTCGAGCGCGCCCGGCGCGGCAACCAGGTGCTGCACCTGCACACGGTCGACAACGGACGCGCCTTCCTGCGGGTCGACGACTTCGCCGCGCCCGGCAACCGCTTCTACGGGCGGATGCGGCTGCGGGTCGACGCCTTCCCCACCGCCCCGGACTGGGCGCACTTCACGCTGGTCGAGGCGACCGGCACCGGCAGCACGGAGGTCGTCCGCCCGGTCGGCGGCCAGTACGCGCCGACCGTCCCCGGCACCTTCTGGGGGGTGGGCGCCGACGGTGGCCCGACCGGCGACTGGACCAACTGGCGGGAGTCCGCCCCGGTCGTCGAGGACACCTGGCAGTGCTTCGAGTGGCAGCTCGACCCGGCGGACAACCGGGTCGCCGTGTGGATCGACGGCGTGGCGAACCCGGACCTGACCGCCTCCACCACCGCACACGGCGGCAACGACGTGCCCTTCGTGTTGCCCACGGTCGACACCGTGAAGATCGGCTGGCAGCTCTACCAGGGTGGCACGACCCCGGGCGCGTTCGACCTGTGGATCGACGACATCGCCCTGTCCACCAAGCGGCTCGGCTGCTGACACCTGCCGGTTGCGCCCTCCGGGCGGGACGACGATCCGTCGTCGTCCCGCCCCGGACGGGTGTAGGGCGGGACAGGTCGACCCGGGACGGTTGCCCGGGGGTGGGTTTCCCGACCGGGCTGTCCGGGGTTGGTTTCCCGACCGGGTTGTCCGGGGTAGAGAGCATCCCGCCCGTTCGTCAACCTCCTGAGGGGACAGTCATGTCGGCACAGGCGTTTCTCTATGTCATCGCGGTCATCCTGCTCGTGCTCGCCGCCCTGCCGATCCCCACCCGGGGGTTCTCGCTGGCCCTGCTCGGGGCGGCGTGCGCGCTGCTGGCCTACGCCTGGCCGGTGATCACCGCCTAGCCGCCGGGCGGCCCGGATGCGGCGGGTGTGGGCCGAGGTGGCTGCGCTCGCCCTCGTGGTCGAGGATGCAGAGGATTTCGGCCGGGCCGTCGTGCGCGCCGAACGCGTGCGGGACCAGGGTGGAGAACTCGGCGGCCTCGTTCGTGCCGACGAGGATCGTCCGGTCTCCGAGGCGCAGCTCGATGGTGCCGGAGAGCACGGTGAACCAGTCCCGGCCCGGGTGCACCCGCAGGTCGGTCGGGACGTCCCGGGTGATCCGCAGCTTGGCGACGGTCTGGTTGCTGTCCCGGGAGAGCAGCCAGGTGGTGACGCCCCGGTCCTCGTCGCAGTGTGGACGGATCACGACGTCGTCGTCGGCGTCGGACTCGACCAGCCGGTCGAGGGTGATGCCCAGCACCCGGGCGATCGTGGCGATCTGGTCCAGGGCGACCCGCCGGTGTCCGGTCTCGATCCGGCTGAGCGTGGACGGGCTGATCAGGCAGCGGTGGGCCAGCTCGTCCAGCGACCAGCCTCGGGCCACCCGCAGGCTGCGGATGCGCTGCCGGACCAGGGTCTCCAGGTCCTTGTCTTGCCTCATGGGCAAGATGCTATGCCAGCGAGGCATGGTCGGGCTACCGTTTCCCCATGGCACACGACCACCTCATCGAGCTGCTCGACCTGGACGCGGAGGTGCTCCACGAGTATTTCCGCGACGTGATCGGCTGGGTCGGCCGCGAGGCCACCGCGCAACCCCACGTCGTCGACCTCGGTGCCGGCACCGGCACCGGCTCCCTCGCCCTCGCGCGGGAGCTGCCCGGCTCCACCGTCACCGCGGTCGACCTCTCCCCGGAGATGCTGTCCCACCTGCGTGACCGGGCCGACGCGGCCGGGCTGGGCGACCGGATCCGCACCGTCGAAGCCGATCTCGACCAGCCCTGGCCCGACCTCGGGCCGGTCGAGGTGATCTGGGCCGCCGCGTCGATGCACCACATGAAGGATCCGGCGACCGCGCTCGCGTCCGCGTACGGCATGTTGCGGCCGGGCGGTCTACTGGTGATCGCCGAACTGGAATCGTTCCCGCACTTCCTCACCGGCACCCCGGACGAGGAGGTGGAGCGGCGCTGGCACGCCGAGGCGGCGAAGCGGCGGCAGGAGGCGGGCCTGCACATGCACGAGAACTGGGGCGAGCGGATGAGGCAGGCCGGATTCACCTCGGTCACCGAGCGGCACTTCGACATCGACCTGCGTCCACCGGTACCGGCCGCCACCACCCGCTACGCGCAGGCCACGCTGAGCCGGATGCGCCACGGGCTGGAAGGGCGGCTCCCCGCCCTGGACCTCGCCGCGCTGGAGCAGACCGTGGCAGGTCTGGCGACCCGTGCCGACCTCAGCGTCCGTACCGGGCGGACGGTCTGGCTGGCCCGCCGCTGACGCACCGGTTCCGTACCGCCCGGCCGTGGCCCCGCCCGACCCGCACCCGGTCAGCTCCGGGTGCGGGTCCTGGTCCGGGTCGGTCGCCGGCGGTCGTCGTCGCCACCGGCGAGCCGCGTGTAGGTGAGCATGTTCGCCACGGCGACACCGACCACCCCGAAGCCGACCTGGAGCGCGAGCACGATCCAGTCCCAGCGCAGCACCCAGACCTGCACCGGAGCGTCGTCGGCGATGCCCAACGCCCGGGCGACCACGGTGCCGAGCACGGCCGCACCGACACCGATGACGAAGGTGGCGAAGACACCGATCCGTTGCCGGCCGGGCAGCACCAGCCGACCGAGCAGGCCGACGAGGGCACCGATGAGCACCGCACCGAGATAACCGGTCACCAGCATCGAGTCACTCCCTCCCGAGGGTGGGGGAGTACATGCCCGCCCGGCGTACCACCGGAAACCTCCGCACCGCGCGCCCGGCCCGGGTCGGACCGGGCCGCGCGGGGCACCGCAGGCCCGCGCCGACCGGCCACGTCCGGCGTGCGCCCGCCGGCACAGCGAGGTGTCCTTCAGGTACGCCCACCGCGTCGGGCCGGTCCAGTGGTGGCAGGTCAACGCCTCGGACGGTCATCCGGTCCCCGCCGATTCGGTGCGCGGTCGGAATCGCGTCGCCGGTGTCCGAAGTGGGGTCCGTGTCATCATGGCGTCGAGACCGACCCTTCAGGAGATGGTGTGAATTCCGCCGTACCCCAGACCGAAGATGCCGGTGCCGCTGCCTCAGCCCGGCCGACCGACGTGCTCGGGACATCCGCCGCGCAGGCCCGCAGCGCCGCGCTGGAGGAGCTGATCCGTAAGGACCCGGGGCAGTTCCGGGTGCTCACCGGTGACCGTCCCACCGGCCGCCTGCACCTCGGTCACTTCTTCGGCACGCTGCACAACCGGGTCCGGCTCCAGGAACTCGGGGTGGAGCTGTTCGTGGTCATCGCGGACTACCAGGTCCTCACCGACCGCGACGTGGCGGACAATCTGCTCCAGCACGTCGAGGAACTGGTCCTGGACTACCTGGCCATCGGGGTGGACCCGGCCCGCAGCACGATCTTCACGCACGGGGCGGTGCCGGCGCTCAACCAGTTGATGCTGCCGTTTCTCAGCCTCGTCTCGGTGTCGGAACTCAACCGCAATCCCACCGTCAAGGACGAGATCTCGCATTCGCGGCAGTCCGCCGTCAGCGGCCTGATGTTCACCTATCCCGTCCACCAGGCCGCCGACATCCTGTTCTGCAAGGCGAATCTGGTGCCGGTCGGCCAGGACCAGCTTCCGCACCTCGAACTCACCCGGACGATCGCCCGTCGTTTCAACGACCGGTACGGCTGCGGCAAGGCGGTGTTCCCCCAGCCCGACGCGCTGTTGTCGAGTGCTCCGCTGCTGCTCGGCACGGACGGCACCAAGATGAGCAAGAGCCGGAACAACGCCATCACCCTGGCCGCCACCGCCGACGAGACCGCCCGCCTGGTCAAGGGGGCCAAGACCGACTCGGAGCGGCACATCAGCTACGACCCGGCCACCCGACCGGAGGTGTCGTCGCTGCTGCTGCTGGCGGGCCTGTGCCAGGGGCGTACCCCGGAGCAGGTGGCCGCCGACATCGGGTCGGCGGGGGCGGCGGCGCTCAAGAAGGTCGTCACCGAGTCGGTCAACGAGTACCTGGCCCCGATCCGGGCCCGTCGGGCCGAGTACGGGCAGGACCGCGCCCACCTGCGGGCCATCCTGGGTGAGGGCAACGAGCGGGCGCGCGCGGTCGCCGACGCCACCCTCGCCGAGGTGCGGGCGGCGATGAACACCTGCTACTGACGTCGGCCGTGGCCGGTGGCGTGCTCGGGGAGCCGGCCGCCGGCCACGGGTGTGGCCGGCGGCAGGTCACCGACGGCAGTGCCCGACGTTCAGACCTTGCGGGCCACCCCACCGACGATGGTGTGGTAGGTGGCGGTCTGCCGGGAGTCGTCCTCGCCGTCCGGGTGCCACTCGGCCAGCGGGACCAGCCCGGGCGGGATCAGCTCCAGGTCGCCGAAGAAGCCGAGGATCTCGTCGCGGGTACGCCACCGGCCGGTGCCCAGCGTCTCGTTGAAGACCTTCTCCACCGCCCGCGCCTTCGCGGAGACCTCGGGCTGGGTCTCGCCCGGGTCGTAGAAGTGCGAGATGGCCAGGTAGCTGCCGGTGGGCAGGGCGTCGATCAGCCGGCGGGCCACCCCGGCGGGATCGTCGTCGTCGTGCAGGTGGTGCAGGATCGCCAGGAGCAGCAGCCCGACCGGCTGGTCGAAGTCGATCAGCTTGCGGTCGCGCATCTCCGCCAGCAGCTCGTCCGGCTGCCGGACGTCGGCACCGACCACGGTGGTGGTCCGGGCGTCGGCGAGCAGGGCCCGGCCGTGGGCGAGGGCCATCGGGTCGTTGTCCACGTAGACCACCCGGGCGTCCGGGTCGACCTGGTGGGCGATCTCGTGCACGTTGCCCCGGGTGGGCAGGCCGGAGCCGAGGTCGAGGAACTGGCGGATGCCGGCTTCGGCGGCCAGGTAGCGGACCGACCGGCGCAGGAAGGCCCGGCAGGCCCGCCCGGCCTCCGGACCGTCCGGGGTGACCTGCATCGCCATCTGGGCGGCCTCCCGGTCGACCGCGAAGTTGTCCTTGCCGCCGAGGTAGTAGTCGTACACCCGGGCGATGCTGGGCCGGGTGGTGTCGACGCCCGGCGGCGCCACCTTGTCGCTCGTCAACGCTTCGATCCCTCCGAACAGGGCCATGGTCGGTGAATACTGGCGGGGAGACCACGACACCCATGGCTGCCGAACCGGTGCCGGCCCACGACGTGGGTCGGATCTGCCCTGAGGGTAGATGAGCGCGCTCCCATCGTCGATTCCGCCTCTGTCGGTAACGCGGCAGGAGAGTGCGAATCAGGACTGTCGGTGCGTTTGCGCGACCCGATCGGCGTCCACAGTCGACCGGTCCACGATGGTCGGCGGCGGAACGTCTCCGCCGTTGCGGCGACGGGCCGCGCCGGAGCGACCGGACGGACGCGGGGAGATCCATCGACCAGATCCGATCACCATGTGGACCGGCCCGGTGGCCGGTGTCCGGAAGTTCCCGGCGGTCCATCGGTATTGACCAGCATCTTAGTGAGAAATCCGGATCATTGCCGGGATCGGTGGATCGCCACCCATGCGGTGGGGTGGTTCCTAATTTATGCTGCCCGTGACACATCGATACCGGTGTATCAATGCCGGTGCCACCCCGCGACCGCCAACGACGGCCGCTCCGTTCGCCGATCGGAGTTCCCGATGGTCCTGCAACCGGCCGCCACCGTGCTGGCCAGCCTCCTGCTCGCCCTGCCCGCCGCCGTCCCGGCGGGCCCCGACACCGCGCCCGCACCGTCGGCCGGTCAGCCCGCCGCCCTCGCCGGCCCACCCGGCGCACCGCCCGGTGTCTGCCCGACCGGCACCGGATACGGCCCGCCGCTGCCGTCGACCTCGGTCACGGCCACGAAGATCCGTGGCGGCTTCGCCTTCCTGGAGGGCCCCGTCTGGATCGCCGACCGGGGCTACCTGCTCTTCTCCGACATGGCCGCGGCGACCGGGTCGGAGTGGGTCCAGCCGTCCACGATCAGGCGGTTCACCCCGCCGGCCACCTTCGACACCTTCCTCGGCAACGCCGGCAGCAACGGGCTCGCGCTCACCCCCGACGGTCAGCAACTCGTGGCCGCCACGCACGACCAGCGCAGCGTCTCGACCTACCGGCTCGACAACCTGGCCCGGGGCGTCGTCGCCGGCAACTACCAGGGGCGGGCGTTCAACTCGCCGAACGACGTGGCGGTCCGCTCCGACGGCGTCGTCTACTTCACCGACCCCAACTTCCAGCGCGGCAACCGCCCCGACCAGATGGGCGGGCGGACCAGCGTCTTCCGTGTCTCGAACGGCCAGGTGTCGCTGGTCGACGACGCGCTGCGCCAGCCCAACGGCATCGCGCTCTCCCCGGACGGCGGCACCCTCTACGTCGGCGCCTACGGCGAGAACAAGATCTACAAGTACGCCGTCCAGCCCGACGGGAGCACCGGCCCCCGCAGCGTGTTCGTCAACTACGTCGGGGGTCCGGACGGCGGCACGATCGACTGCGCCGGCAACGTCTACTGGACGTCCGGCGGCGACGGGCTGGTGCACGTCTACTCGCCCACGGGCAGCCAGCTCGGCACGATCCGGTCCGGCCCCAGCGGCACCACCAACGTGGCGTTCGGCGGGTCCGACCGGCGCACCCTCTTCGTCACCTCGGGCCGTACCAACGACTCCGGCCTGTACAGCGTGCGGCTCAACGTGCCGGGCTACCCGTACTGACCACGACCAGGCTCTGAGAAAGGGACGTATCGCGTGCGAATCAGTCCTCGTCATGCCACCCTGGCCCTGTTGACCAGCGCCTGCACCATCCTGGCCGGCGCACCCGTCTCCGCCGGCCCGCCGACCGGGACGACCGCGCCGACCGGGACGACCCTCGCCCGGGCCGCCGCCGACACCCGGCCGCCCACCGCGCCGGGCTACCTGCGCAGCAGCAGGCTGACCTGTCAGTCCGTCACGCTCACCTGGTCCGCGTCCCGGGACGACGTCGGCGTCGCGTACTACGACATCTACCACGACGGCCAGCTGGTCACCTCGGTAGCCGGCAACACGCTCACCGCCACCCTCACCGTCGCCCAGGGCGTCACCTGGGGGTGGTACGTCAACGCCCGGGACGCCGCCGGCAACGTGTCGCAGGCCAGTGCCACGCTCTCCGTGACACCGCCGTTCTGCCAGTCGGACACCCAGCGGCCCACCACCCCGACCAACCTCGCCGGCACCGCCAACGGCACCGACGTGACCCTGACCTGGACGGCGTCCACCGACAACGTGGCGGTCACCCGGTACGACATCCTGCGCGGCGGGGTGACGGTCGGCTCGGTCACGGGCACGGCCGCCAACCCGCCGGCGACCTCGTTCACCGACACCGGGCTGGCCGCCGCAACCGATTACCAGTACACGGTCGTCGCCCGGGACGCGCAGGGCAACACCTCCACGGCGAGCAGCGCGGTGACCGTGCGCACCGGGTCGGCCTGCACCAGCGCGGTCTGCGGCACGACGGTGGTCACCACCGAGCGGGACCTGCCGTGGGGGCTGGTGCAACTGCCCGACGGCACGGTGCTCTACGGCCGGCGCGACCTGTTCGACGTCGTCGCGATGAACCCGGACGGCAGCAACAAGCGCAGCATCGGCACGGTGCCCAACGTGGCCGGCACCAACGGCGAGGGCGGGGTGCTCGGCCTGGCCGTGTCGTCGAGTTTCACCACCGACCGCTGGCTGTACATCTACCACACCACCACGACCGACAACCGGATCGTCCGCATCCGCTACGACGGCACGTTGCAGACCGGCACGGTGCAGGTGCTGGTCACCGGCATCCCGCGCAACAAGTACCACAACGGCGGGCGGCTGCGCTTCGGCCCCGACGGGATGCTCTACGCCGCCACCGGCGACGGGCAGAGCCCGGACCGCGCCCAGGACGTCAACGACCTGGGCGGCAAGGTGCTGCGGGTACGCCCCGACGGCACCGTGCCGTCGGACAACCCGTTCGGCAACGCGGTGTGGAGCTACGGGCACCGCAACCCGCAGGGCCTGGCGTTCGACTCCCGGGGCCGGCTCTTCGAGCAGGAGTTCGGCAACAACGTCATGGACGAGACCAACATCATCGTCCGGGGCGGCAACTACGGGTGGCCGGCCTGCGAGGGCACGGTGGGGTCCTGCGCCAACCCGAACTTCATCGCCCCGGTACGCACCTACCCGGTGGCGGAGGCGTCGTGCAGCGGCCTGGCCATCGTCCGGGACGTGCTGTATCTCGGCTGCCTGCGGGGCAACCGGATGTACCGGGCGGTGATCAGTGGGAACACCCTCACCGACGTGCAGCAGTACTTCGTCGGCACGTACAGCCGGCTGCGGACCGTCGAGCCGACCCTCGACGGGAACCTGTGGTTGACCACGAGTACCGGCGGCGACAAGGACAGCATTCCCAACAACAGCAACGAGCGGATCCTCAAGGTGACCCTGGGCAGGTAGCCGGGTCCGCTGCGCGTCCGGTAGCCGCGACCGCGTACCACCGGACCACCACCTGCGGTGCGGTCGCCGACCCGCACGCCAGGGGCAACGTCAAGACCGGCATCATCCGGGG
>NZ_JBFAQU010000001.1:0-29228 GCF_040678915.1 Micromonospora sp. NPDC049257 | reverse complement strand
GGTCCGCTGGGGCACCACCTACGACACGTACGTCGGGGAACCGGAGCGGCGGCGGCTCGGCGACGCCTTCTGGTCCCGGCGCCGGTCGGCGACCGCACCGGCCCGGGCCCGCACCCGAGCCCTGGCGGAGCGGGACCGGACTTCCGGTGGAGCGGGATCTGCCGGTGGGCCGTGTCCACAATGCTGGGACGTGGCGGCGTAGCCTGAATCGGACGTGGTTTCCGTCCACCGTGATGAGACCGTCGCGTGCCGTCAATCTGAGGTGAAAGAGGCGAACCCGGCTGTGTCGACCCAGCAGACCTCGCAGGACAATCCGCTCGCGGATTTCGGTCCCAACGAGTGGATCGTCGACGAGATGTACCAGCGCTATCTGGCCGATCCGACGAGCGTCGACCATGCCTGGCACGACTTCTTCGCCGACTACCGACCGCCACCGGCCACGCCCACCCCGCCACCGGCCTCGACCGCCCCGCCAGAGGACGCGGCCACCCCGCCTCAGGACACCACCCCGCCAGAGGGCGGGGCCGCGCGAGAGGGCGGGGCCGCGCCGCGGGCGGCGGCTGCGCCGGATGTGGTGAGGCCCGCGGACGCCCACGCCGGGGCGGCGACCGGGGCGAGCGCACCGACCCCGCCGACCGCCCGGGCCGGGCAGGCTCCCGCGTCCGGCGAGCGGGCCGGGTCGCCCGGTGGGCGGTCCGGCGGAACCCGGGCGACCGGTGGGAAGACCTCCGGCGGTGGCGCGGCGGGTGACCCGGCCACCGCCGCGAGCACGGTCCCGCTGCGCGGGGTCGCGGCCCGCATCGTGCAGAACATGAGCAGCTCGCTGCATGTGCCGACCGCCACCAGTGTCCGCGCCGTGCCGGCCAAACTGCTGGTGGACAACCGCATCGTGATCAACAATCATCTCGCCCGGGGCCGGGGTGGCAAGGTCAGCTTCACCCACCTGATCGGTTGGGCGCTGGTGCGCGCGGTCGTCGCGCATCCGGAGATGAACAACTCCTACGCCGAGGTGGACGGCAAGCCCGCGCTGGTGCAGCCGGAGCACGTCAATCTCGGTATCGCCATCGACCTGGCCCGGCCGGACGGGACCCGCACCCTGGTCGTACCGTCGATCAAGAAGTGCGAAAGCATGGACTTCCGGCAGTTCTGGCAGGCGTACGAGGACGTGGTCCGGCGGGCCCGGCGCGGCGAGCTGACCATGGAGGACCACTCGGGCACGACGATCTCGCTGACCAACCCGGGTGGCATCGGCACCGTGCACTCGGTGCCCCGGCTGATGCCCGGCCAGAGCGCGATCATCGGCGTCGGCGCGATGGAGTACCCGGCGCCGTACTCGGGCATGTCCGACGAGACGCTTGCCGACCATGGCATCAGCAAGGTCACCACGTTGACCAGCACGTACGACCACCGGGTGATCCAGGGCGCGCAGTCCGGCGAGTTCCTCAAGACGGTCCACGAGTTGCTGCTCGGTGAGCACGGCCTCTACGACGACATCTTCACCTCGCTGCGCATCCCGTACGAGCCGGTGCGCTGGATGCGGGACGTGGCCCGGACCTCCGAGGGGCAGATCGACAAGGCCGCCCGGGTGATCGAGCTGATCCACGCCTACCGGGTGCGCGGGCACCTGATGGCCGACACCGATCCGCTCGAGTTCACGATCCGCCGGCACCCCGACCTGGACGTCCTGCAACACGGCCTGACCCTGTGGGACCTCGACCGGACCTTCCCGGTCGGTGGCTTCGCCGGCCGGCAGAAGATGCGGCTGCGCGACGTGCTCGGCGTCCTGCGGGACACCTACTGCCGCCGGGTCGGCGTCGAGTACATGCACATCCAGGAGCCGGAGGAGCGTCGCTGGATCCAGGAGCGCATCGAGATCAGGTACACCAAGCCGGACCCGGACGAACAGCAGCACCTGCTCAACCGGCTCAACGCCGCCGAGGCGTTCGAGACCTTCCTGCAGACCAAGTACGTCGGTCAGCGTCGCTTCTCGCTGGAGGGTGGCGAGTCGCTGATCCCGCTGCTCGACGAGGTGCTCCAGGCCTGTGCCGAGGGCGGCTTCCACGAGCTGGTCATCGGCATGGCCCACCGGGGCCGGCTCAACGTGCTCGCCAACATCGTCGGCAAGCCGTACGAGAAGATCTTCAACGAGTTCGAGGGCCAGATGGACCCGGACTCGGCGCACGGCTCCGGCGACGTGAAGTACCACCTCGGGCAGACCGGCAGGTACACCACGCCCGACGGCCAGCACTGCACCACCGTCAGCGTGGTGGCCAACCCGTCGCACCTGGAGGCCGTCGATCCGGTGCTGGAGGGCATCGTCCGGGCCAAGCAGGACCGGCTCGACCTGGGCCTGGAGGGCTACACGGTGCTGCCGGTGCTGGTGCACGGTGACGCCGCGTTCGCCGGGCAGGGGGTCGTCGCCGAGACGCTCAACCTGTCCCAGCTGCGTGGCTACCGCACCGGCGGGACCGTGCACGTGGTGGTCAACAACCAGGTCGGCTTCACCACCGCCCCGGAGTACAGCCGTTCGTCGCTCTACTGCACCGACGTGGCCCGGATGATCCAGGCGCCGATCTTCCACGTCAACGGCGACGACCCGGAGGCGGTGATCCGGGTCGCCCGGCTGGCCTTCGAGTACCGCCAGGCGTTCAACAAGGACGTCGTGATCGACCTGGTCTGCTACCGCCGCCGTGGGCACAACGAGGGCGACGACCCGTCGATGACCAACCCCCGGATGTACGAGATCATCGATGCCAAGCGCAGCGTCCGGAAGATCTACACCGAGGAGTTGATCGGCCGGGGCGACATCACCGTCGAGACCGCGCAGCAGCAGCTCCGCGAGTACCAGGCTGAGCTGGAGCGGGTCTTCAAGGCCAGCCGGGACGTGGCCGTCGCGCCGTCGCGGGCCCGCCCGTCCTGGTCCGCGGCGCCCGAACAGCAGGTCGACACCGCCGTCGACGCGGCGGCCGTCCGTGCGGTCGGCGAGGCGCACCTGCACCTGCCGGAGGGGTTCACCGCGCACAAGCGGGTCCAGCAGGTGTTGCAGCGGCGGGCGCGGATGGCGGTCGAGGGCGGTATCGACTGGGGCTTCGGTGAGCTGGTCGCCTTCGGCTCGCTGCTGAGCCAGGGCGTCACCGTCCGGTTGGCCGGCCAGGATTCGCGACGCGGCACGTTCACCTCACGGCACGCCGCGGTCGTCGACGCGGCCACCGGTGAGTCGTACCTGCCGCTGTCCCGCCTGGCCGCCGGCGACGCCCGGTTCTTCGTGCACGACTCGCTGCTGAGCGAGTACGCCGCCATGGGCTTCGAGTACGGCTACTCGGTGGAGAACCCCGATGCGCTGGTGCTCTGGGAGGCGCAGTTCGGTGACTTCGCCAACGGTGCGCAGTCCATCATCGACGAGTTCCTCTCCTCCGGCGAGCTGAAGTGGGGTCAGCGGTCGTCGCTGGTGCTGCTGCTGCCGCACGGGCAGGAGGGGCAGGGGCCGGACCACTCGTCCGGGCGGCCGGAGCGCTTCCTGCAACTGTGCGCGCAGGACAACATGCGGGTCGCCATCCCCAGCACCCCGGCCAACTACTTCCATCTGCTGCGCCGGCAGGCCCTGTCGGCCAAGCGCAAGCCGCTGGTGGTCTTCTCGCCGAAGTCGCTGCTGCGGCACCGGCTCTGCGTCTCGGACGTGGCGGCCTTCACCACCGGCGGTTTCCAGCCGGTGCTGGACGACGGCGGGCCGGGTGTCGAGGCGCCGTCCGCCGAGAGGGTCAGGCGGGTGCTGCTCTGCTCCGGCAAGGTCTACTACGACCTGGTGCAGGCCCGCGCCGACCGCGGCATCGGCGACACCGCCATCGTCCGGCTGGAGCAGCTCTACCCGCTGCCGGTCGGGGAACTCCGGGCGGTGCTCGACCGGTACCCCCACGCGGAGGACGTCGCCTGGGTGCAGGAGGAGCCGGCCAACCAGGGTGCCTGGTCGTTCGTGGCGCTCAACCTGGTGGAGCACCTGGACGGGGTGCGGCTGCGCCGCATCTCCCGTCCGGCCGCCGCCGCCCCGGCGGTCGGCTCCGCCAAGCAGCACGAGGTCGAGCAGGCCGCGATCATCGACGCGGCGCTGCCGCAGCCCTGAGGTACGGGTGACGAACGGACGGGGCGGCTCGCCGGTGTGGTGAGCCGCCCCGTCCGTCAGGGTTCGGGTGGTGGGGTCAGCCGGTGACCTCGGTCGTGGCGTACGTCTCGCGGAGCGGACAGGTGTCGCGGTGTCGGCCCGTCCGGGTGCCCGATCGCCTTCCGTCGGGGGTGGCTGGTGGGCCGAACTGGACCAGGTCAGCGACAAGTATTTACAATGGTCTTTGTTAACGCTCACACCCGTCCCGGTGCCGAGACCACCTCGTCCTGTCGAGGTGGCGATCGGCGTGTGCCCGGCGGGACCGGCGGCCGGCGGGCTGTCCGGTCCGGCCGCCCCGCGTCACCGACGTGCCGCCCCTCACCACGGTGGCCGTCCGACCGGCCCACGCCCTCGGCCAGCTCCACCGATCCAGGGGAGAAATCCATGCGAACGAGGGCACGATGGCTCGCGGCGCTCGCCGTACTCGGCGTCATGACCGCCGGGGTGGTGACACCGACCGGCCCCGCCCACGCCGAATCCAACGGCGGGGTACGGGTGATGCCGCTCGGCGACTCCATCACCGAGGGCACCCAGGTGCCGGGCGGCTACCGGATCGGGCTCTGGCAGCGCCTCGCCGCCGGCCGCTACACGATCGACTTCACCGGATCGCAGTTCAACGGGCCGGGCAGCCTCGGTGACCACGACCACGAGGGGCACCCCGGCTGGCGCATCGACCAGATCGACGCCAACATCGTCGGCTGGCTGAACAACCAACGGCCGCAGACCGTGCTGCTGCACATCGGCACCAACGACATCCTGCAGAACTACAACGTGGGCACCGCGCCGAACCGGCTCTCCACCCTGATCGACCGGATCACCACCACCGCACCCACCGCGGAGGTGTTCGTCGCGCAGATCATCACGCTCTCCAACGGCAACCAGGCGGCGGCCGCGCGTACCTTCAACGCAGCGATCCCGGGCATCGTGCAGAGCAAGGTGAACGCCGGCAAGCGGGTGCACCTGGTCGACATGCAGAGCGCCCTGTCCACCGCCGACCTGATCGACGGCATCCACCCCACCTCCGGCGGCTACGACAAGATGGCCGCCCGCTGGTACAGCGCCCTGCAGTCGGTGCCCGGCAGCATCGGCAACCCGGGCAACAGCGGCGGACAGACCACCACGATCGTCGGCACCCCCTCGGGCCGGTGCGTCGACGTGCCCGGTTCCGCCACCACCAACGGGCTCCAGCTGCAGCTCTGGGACTGCCACGGCGGCACCAACCAGCAGTGGACGTACACCTCCGGCCGGGCGTTGACCGTGCTCGGCACCAAGTGCCTGGACGCCGCCGGCTACGGCACCACCCCGGGCACCCTGGTCACCACGTACGACTGCCACGGCGGCACCAACCAGCAGTGGAACCTCAACGCCAACGGCACCATCACCGGCGTGCAGTCCGGCCTCTGCCTCGACGCCAACGGCGGGGCCACCGCCAACGGCACGAAGCTCGTCCTGTGGACCTGCAACGGCCAGGCCAACCAGCAGTGGAGCCGGCGGTAGTCCGCAGCCCCCGTCAACCGAAGGAGAGGCCCGAAGTGACGCTACCGACAGATCGACCCCCGACCCCACCCCCGGCCGGCCGCCGGACCTCCGTACCCCGGTTCGTGAGCTGGCTCTCGGCGGGCCTCGTGGTGCTCCTCGGCCTCGTGGCGACCGCGAGCATGCCGCACGCCGCGGCGGCGGCGGACAACCCCTACCAGCGTGGCCCGGACCCGACCCCGGCGAGTGTGGCCGCCACCCGGGGGCCGTTCGCCACCACGCAGGCGACCGTGCCGGCGGGCAACGGCTTCAACGGCGGGTTCGTCTACTACCCGACCGACACCAGCCTGGGCACCTGGGGCGCGGTGGCGATCGTGCCCGGGTACTCCGCCCTGTTCGCCAACGAGGAGGCCTGGATGGGCCCCTGGCTGGCGTCCTTCGGTTTCGTGGTGCTCGGGATCGAGACCAACAGCCGTACCGACGGTGCTGACGCCCGGGCCACCCAGCTGCTCGCGGGGCTGGACTACCTCACCCGGACCAGCCCGGTGCGCAACCGGGTGGACCCCAACCGGCTCAGCGTGATGGGCCACTCCGCGGGCGGGGCCGGCACCCTGCTGGCGGCGCTGCGGCGGCCGTCGCTGCGGACCGCTGTCGGCCTCGCCCCGGGTACGCCCGGCAACAACCTGAACATGTCGACCACCCAGGTCCCCACCCTGCTCCTGTCGGGGCAGAACGACGGCACCGTCACCCCGTCCTACGTGCAGGGCATCTACAACACGCTGCCCGCCGGGGTGGAGCACGCCTGGGCGGAGCTGGCCGGCAACGACCACCTGTCGTTCACCCGGTCGAACCCGACCGAGATGCGGCTGCTGATCCCCTGGCTCAAGATCTTCCTGGACTACGACACCCGCTACACCCAGTTCCTCTGCCCGCTGGCGAACAGCACCGGCGTCTCCCGGTACAGCTCCACCTGCCCCCTGGTGCCGCCGGGCGGGCCGACGACCCCGCCGACGACCCCGCCGCCCACCACCCCGCCGCCGACCACGCCTCCGCCCACCACCCCGCCGCCCACCACGCCTCCGCCGACCACCCCGCCGCCGACGACCCCGCCGCCCGGCACCGCCTGCACCGCGACGTACCGCACGATCGGCTCGTGGTCGGGTGGCTTCCAGGCTGAGGTCACGGTGACGGCCGGCAGCGCCGCCGTCGACGGCTGGACCGCCCGTTGGCAGTTGGGCAGTGGACAGGGCATCAGCCAGGTCTGGAACGGCACGCTGAGCACCAGCGGCTCGACCGCGACCGTCCGCAACGTCTCCTACAACGGTGCGCTGGCCCCCGGCACCTCGACGACCTTCGGCTTCCTCGGCACCGGCACGCCGACCAGCCCGTCGCCGACCTGCACCAGCCCCTGAGTGCGTCGGTCGCCCACCCGTCGGCACGACGGGTGGGCGACCCGGTGCGCCACGGGTGGCACGACCGGCAGGTTGCTCACAGCTGATCCACAGCCGACTGCGAGGCCACTCCCCACCATGTCCCGTACGAACAGTGCGTGATTACCCCGATGCCCAGGGTGCTCGTCGTGGACGACGACCCCCATCTCCGGGCGCTGCTCTCGGCGACGCTGGGAAGGCACGACTTCGAGGTCCGGGTGGCCTCCGGCGGCCGGGAGGCGCTGGTCGTGGCGGCGGACTTCGAACCGCACCTGGTGGTGCTCGACGTGGTGCTGCCGGATCTCGACGGTCTCCAGGTCGCACGGAGCCTGCGTGCGGGTCCCGGTCCGGGAGTGCCGGTGCTGTTCCTCACCGCCCGTGACGAGGTGGCCGACCGCATCGCCGGGCTCACCGCCGGGGCCGACGACTACGTCACCAAGCCGTTCAGCCTGGAGGAGCTGGTGCTGCGGGTGCGGGCGGTGCTGCGCCGCTACCGGGCGGATCAGGGCACCCAGGACGGCGGGTTGCTGCGGTACGCCGACCTGGAGCTGGACGAGCAGGCCCACGAGGTACGCCGGGGCGGGCACCCGGTGCCGCTGTCGCCCACCGAGTTCAACCTGCTGCGGTTCCTGCTCGCCAACGCGGGCCGGGTGGTCAGCAAGGCGCAGATCCTCGACGGGGTGTGGAACTACCGCTTCGGTGGCGACGGCCGGATCGTCGAGTCGTACGTCTACTGCCTGCGGCGGAAGATCGACCGCTGGGACCCGCCCCTGATCCACACCGTCCGGGGTGTCGGTTACGCGTTACGGCTGCCCCCGCGGGCGCAGGATGCGGCGGGGTCTGTTGCGGGGCCGCCCCGGTGAGACGTCTCCTGGCGCGCGCCCGGATCCCCGTGGAGGGTGGGGTGGAAGTGCCGACGTAGGGTGCGCTGCCAACGCCCGGCGGGCAGGTCGGGGTCGAGGGCGGCCAGCCCGGTCGCGTACTTGGAGATGGCCACCGGGCGGTGACCCTGCCGCCAGAGCAGCCGGTCGACGTGGGAGGCGGTGGAGCCGGTCTTCGTCTCGATGATGGCCAGTTCGGGCAGCGCCAACCGACGGCCCCGGTGATCCTCCCAGCGCAACGCGACGTCGATGGTCGCCCGGCTCGCGGTAGCCGGTAGATAGAGCGTGCTGCGCAGGTAGCTGGTGGTGAGGGTCGGCGCGAAGGTCAGGGTGGGGCCGGTGCGCAGCGCCGCGAGCACCCCGTCGACGAACGACCGCCCGGGGGTGAGGGTGCCGCTGTCGTCGGGACGGTAGGGCAGCCGTTCCTTGACCGTGCCGCCCCGGGTGCCCTCCGTCTTCACCTCCAGCCAGCAGAGGCCGGAGTCGAGGTACGTCCTCGTCCTGATCTTGAAGCGGCGGCGGCGTCGGCGGGCGGTGAGCCGGAAGCTGACCAGGTCGGCGGTGTCGAAGTAGATCGACTCGTAGCGGAACGCGCGCCTGCCGTCGATCTCCAGCACCTGGTCGGTGTGGTCGAGCCCGGCGAGCAGGTGCGGCAGCTCGGCGAGCGGAAGGAGGTACTTGCGGTCGAACCGGGTCTGTAGCGCGGCGCGTTCGGTCAGTTCCGCGAGCCCGATCGGCGTGAGCTGGGCCAGCGCACCGGTGAGCGGGGTCAGGACCGCGGTGGGCGGGGTCAGGACCGCGGTGGGCGGGGCCAGCGCCGCGGTGAGCGGGGTCAGGGCCGCAGTGGGCGGGTCGGAGGCGGTCACCGGGCGGCGCCCGCGTCGACCGGCCGCCGCCCGCCGGTGGCGGTGACCCTGGGCCGCGAGTAGCGGACGTCCACGATCGTGGTGTCGTTGACCAGGTCGACGCGCTCGACGTTGACGTTGTGCACCCGGGCGCCGAGCAACTGCTCCAGGTGTGCGGTGAGGGCGACCGAGTCGGTGACCGCGCTGTCCAGCACGATGACGTGCCGCCGGTACCGGCGCAGCAGTCGGGGGTGGTCCCCGACGAACATCACGGCGAGGATCAGCACCGTCAGCGCGCCGACCGTCAGGACCGAGGTGCCGGAGAGCGGGCCGAGGATGCCGAGCGCGAGCGCCGAGAAGTAGTACGCCACCTCGTGCTGGTCGAGTTCCGTGGACCGGAGCCGGATGATCGACAGCACCCCGAACAGCCCCAGCCCGAGCCCGGCGCCGACGGTGCTGCTGCTCAGTGAGCTGGCCACGGCGAACACGCCGACGTTGACGCCGAGGTAGGCGACCACCAGGTCCCGTCGTCGGTGGCGCGGGAAGTACAGCGCGAAGACGAGCAGGACCACGGCGACCAGGTCCACTCCGGCCAGGACCAAGCGCGACATATTTGCTCCTTGAAGTGTCCGCCGGCCGTTTGCCGTGTGCGGCGTCCGGCGGTGTGGCATCGGATCTGGCGGTGGTGCAAAGGCGGGCCGGTGGCGCGGTTCGGGCCCGGGTGGGCCCGAACCGCAGGGCCCGGACTCAGAACCGCCCGTACCGGCCGGCGGTGACGCCGGTCAGCACCCGGGTGGCGCCGGTGATGCTGCCGCCGGTGTAGAGACCGCCGACATTGGTGCCGGTCACGCTGCCGCCGGTGTAGATGTCGTACCGCTGGCCGTTGGTGATCCGGTTGGACGAGAAGACGACCTCCCGGACGGTGGCCGAGGTCCGGTACGAACCCAGCACCGTGCTGCCGGACACCACGTGCACGATGGTGTTGGCGGCCAGGTTGGCGTTGAACCGGGGGGCCACCCAGCCCTGGCCGGTGTTCGGCACCGCCTGGAACACGGCCAGCGAGGTCAGCGCCGCGCCCACCACCGTGCCGCCGGTGAAGGCGATCGGGCCGTCGGCGTCGATCGCGCCCTCGCCGCCGCCCCGGGTGCTGGAGCCCCGGGCCACCACGGTGCCACCGGCGAAGGTGAGCGACCCGTTGGAGTCGAAGCCGTCCGTGCCGCCGGTGGCCACCACCGTGCCGCCGGTGACCTTGATGAACGCGATCGCGGACGGCTCCATGTGGCCGAGGCCCTCCTCGGCGGCGTTGACCGCGTCGTCGCTGGCCACGACGGTGATGTTGCCGCCGCTGATGGTGGTCCGGAGTCCTTCCAGCGCTTCGTAGGACCGGGTGACGTTGATGGTGCCGCCGGAGATGTTCAGGACGTTCTCGCCCTTGATGGCGTCGTCGGCGACCGAGGCGGTGATGGTGCCGTTGGTGATGGTGAGCACGCCCTTGCCGGCCTCGGTGTCGTTGGACTTGAGCCCGTCGCCGCCGGACGAGGTGACGGCGATCGTGCCGCCGTTGACGGTGAGGGAGTCCTTGCCCCGGATCGCGTCGTCCACCGCGTTGACGGTGATGGTGCCGGACTGGATGACCAGGTCGTCCTTGCTGACGATGCCGTCGGCGTGGTTGGCGCGCACGGTCAGCGCGCCGGTGCCGCCGATGGTCAGGTCGGCGGCGCTGAACAGGGCGGCGTCCGGCTCCCCGGTGTTGGTGTACGTCGCCGCGTCGGTGAGGTTGTTGCTGGTGCCCGCGGCCAGGGTGACGGTGACCGCGCTGGCGTTGGTCACGTACAGCGGTGAGGAGGTGGAGTTGGTGATGGAGGCGCCGGCGAGGACGAGTTCCACGGTGCCGGTGACGGCGGTGTCGACAGCGATGTGGCCGTTGTTCAGCGTGCCCCTGATCTCGTAGGTGCCGGGCGCGGTGATGGTGACGGCGCTGCCGGCGACGGTGACGTTGCTGCCGGTGACGCTCGCGCTGGAGCCGTTGAGGGTGATCGTGGCGGTCGCGGCGGCGACGGCGGCGACGGCGAGCGGGCCGGCCAGCAGGGTGGCGGTGAGTCCGGCCAGGACGGCGGTACGACGTGCGGTGGCTGTCATGGGGGGTCCTGTTCCTCGGGGCGGGCGGGGTGGGGTGCGTCGGGCCCGGGCGCGGTGCGGACGCCTCGAAGGCCGGCCGTCGGTAGGGTGAACGGCGGATGAACGAGGCATTGCATCGACGATGGTAAATGAGATTCGTCGCTCGCCGACAGTGCTGGAGCAGGAAATCGAAGCGCTTTCACCATTGCCAGCTGACTGACAGGTGATATTGACGGAACTCTGAGCCGGGCACGCTTGACCGGGGAATCGGGAGCCTGCCCGGCCGTGGAGTCGGCGTCGTCGCGGATGTCGGGGCCGGCGGATGGCGGGCCGGTCAGATGGTGATGACCACTTTCGCCCTGGCGTGTTCGCCTTCGAGGTAGCCGATGGCATGGGGCACCTCGGGCAACGGATAGGTCCGGTCGATCACCGGTGTGAGGTGGTCGGCCTCGGTGTGGGCGCGGAGCGTGTCGAGGTGCTCCCGGCCGGGGGTCGCCGTCAGGACGACGACGCGCTGCCGGACGAGGGGGGCCAGCAGCCGCCCCCGCGCGATGAGCCGGACCGGCCCGAGGAGGCTGCCGCCCCGGTACACACCGCCGCCGGAGAGCACCAGCGTCCCGGTTGGGGTCAGTGCCCGCCGCAGCGCGGTGAGGCTGCGGTTGCCGACCAGGTCGAACACCACGTCGTGGCGGTCCCCGTGGGTGAAGTCCTCGCGGGTGTAGTCGACGACGTGGTCGGCGCCGAGCGAGTGGACCAGGTCGACGTTGCGGGTGCTGCACACCCCGGTCACCGTCGCGCCCAGCACCCTGGCGAGCTGCACGGCCAGGGTGCCGACACCACCGGAGGCGCCGTTGACGAGCACGCGCTGGCCGGGCGCGACCCGGGCCGCGTCCCGCAGCCCCTGGAGCGCGGTCACCCCGGCCAGTGGCAGGGCTGCCGACTGCGGCGCGGTCAGGTTCGCCGGCTTCGGCGCGACCAGGGCGGCGGGGGCGCACACGTACTCGGCGAACGCGCCGTTGGCGTCCCCGAGGTCGCCGAACACGCTGTCGCCGGGGCGCAGGTGACGCACGTCGACGCCGACGGCCTCGACCCGACCGGCGAAATCGCGACCCCGGATGCGGGCCCGGGGCCGCGTCAGGCCCAGCGCCAACCGCGCCATCCGGGGATCGCCGCGCATCACGTGCCAGTCGTACGCGTTGAGCGCGGCGGCCTCGACCCGCACGAGCACCTCGTCGGCGGTGGGCACCGGCACGTCGACGTCCGCGAGGGTCAACGTCTCGGGGGGCCCGTACCGGTCCTGCACGATCGCCTTCATCTCGCCCTCCTCGGAGTGTACGCCGTACACCAGATGTCGACCACGGTAGGTGTACGGCGTACACCTGTCAATGCCGGTTAAGGTTTCCCTCGCCGACCGAGGACAGGGACCGAGATGGCCGAGCAGGCTGAGACGCTGCGCCGGACGCCGCTGAGCAGGGACCGCATCCTGCGCGCCGCCGTCGTGCTGGCCGACGGGGCCGGAATCGAGTCGCTCAGCATGCGCAACCTCGCGCAGGAACTGGGCGTCGTGCCGATGGCCCTCTACAAGCACGTGGCCAACAAGGACGAACTCCTCGACGGCATGATCGACGTGGTGGTCGGCGAGATCGAGCCGCTGACGACGGGCGTCGGCTGGCAGCCCGCCATCCGCCGACGTGTCCTGTCGGCCCGGCAGGTGCTGCGTCGGCACCCCTGGGCGTCGCTCGCCATCGAGTCGCGCACCATGGCGACGCCGGCCGTCCTCGGCTACCTCGACTCGATGATCGGGGCGCTACGCGCCGGTGGCCTCTCCACCGACCTCACCCACCACGTCATGCACGCCATGGGCAGCCGCATCCTGGGCTTCAGCCAGGAGTTGTTCGACGCGTCCCGGCAGGCCGGCCGGACCGGACCGGCCGCCCCGACGCCCCCCGCGCCCCTGCCGCCGGAGGTCGCGGCGCGGTTCCCGCACGTCGCCGAGATCGCCGAGGCGGCCTCGCACGACGACGGGTCCGTCGTGGGGCAGGGCTGCGACGACCAGTTCGAGTTCGAGTTCGCGCTGGACCTGCTGCTGGACGGCATCGAACGGCTGCGCGCGCAAGGCTGGACGTCGGCGCGCTGATCAGCTGAGGTCGGCCCGCCGCTCACCGGCGTGTCACCCCGGACCGCCCCGACGCCGATCGGCCACCGTCCCGGCCCCGACCGCCCCGACGCCGGTCGGCCACCGTCCCGGCCCCGACCGCCCCGACGCCGGTCGCCGACCGTCCCCGACCGGGGCCCTGACGCCGACCGCCCGGCCCCGATATCGACAGGTGGCCTGGTGAAAGCGTTTTCGCCGGGCGCGTTCGCCATTTCGACGCGCGCACCATTTCTTGCTCTCCCAACATATAGCGGACGGGGGGACTTGCCGCAAGACCCGGGTCACCCCGCAGAATCGTCAGCCGAGGTCGCCGCCAGCGGAAATGCATCACGACGGTGCGCCGGCGACCTGTCACCAGCGGAAGGCGAAACGATGTCCACGTACCCGAAGACATATTCGAGGCCGCTGAACCACCCGGCCGCCGTCATGCGGCGACGCCCGACCGTCCCGGAGGTCGCCCGATGACCGGTCGGTACGTACGGGGTCTGCGTGAGGTCGACCCGACGCAGCGGAACCTGGTCGGCGGCAAGGGCGCCCACCTCGGCGGACTGACCCGCATCGACGGGGTCCGGGTGCCGGCGGGCTTCTGCGTGACGACGGACGCCTTCCGGCGGGTCACCGCGCTGGCGTCGGGACTCGACGGGCAACTCGATCGACTGGCCCGGCTGGCACCCACCGAACGGGCGGCGATCGGCACCCTCAGCGCGCAGATCCGCCGCACCATCGAGAACGTCACCGTCCCCGACGACGTCGCGACGGAGATCATCCGTGCCCTCGATGCGCTCGGCGAGCACGGCGGGTACGCCGTCCGGTCCAGCGCGACGGCGGAGGACCTGCCGACCGCCTCCTTCGCGGGGCAGCAGGACAGCTTCCTCAACGTGGTCGGCCCGACGGCGGTCCTGCGGCAGATCAGCCGGTGCTGGGGCTCGCTGTTCACCGCACGGGCCGTCACCTACCGCCAGCGCAACGGCATCGACCACCACCGGGTCGCGATGGCGGTGGTCGTCCAGCGGATGGTCCCCGCCGGGGCGGCGGGCGTCCTGTTCACCGCCGATCCCGTCACCGGCAACCGGCGGGTCTCCTTCGTGGAGGCCGGGTTCGGCCTCGGCGAGGCCCTGGTCTCCGGGCTGGTCGACGCGGACGTCTTCCGGGTCCGCGACGACCGTGTCGTCGCCCGGACGATCGCCGCCAAACGCCACGCCGTGCGGACCACGCCGACCGGCGGGACCCGGGTGGTGGCGATCGACCCGCAGCGGCAGGACCAGCCGGCGCTGACCGACCCGCAGGTCGTCCGGCTGGTGCGGCTGGGCCGGCGGATCGAGGCGCACTTCGGTCAGCCGCAGGACATCGAGTGGTGCCTGGTCGACGACGACTTCCAGATCGTCCAGACCCGACCGGTCACCACGCTGTTCCCCGTCCCGGTGGCCGACGACACCGACAACCACGTCTACGTGTCCGTGGGCCACCAGCAGATGATGACCGACCCGATGAAGCCCCTCGGGTTCTCGATGTACCAGCTGATCGCCGCCCGGCCCATGTACGAGGCCGCCGGCCGGTTGTTCGCCGACGTGACGCCCGAGCTGGCGTCGCCGACCGGCCGCGCCGGCCTGCTGGCGGCCCTGGGCAGGTCCGACCCGCTGATCGGGGACGCGTTGCGCACCGTTGTGGAGCGCGGTGACTTCGTCCGGGAGGTGCCGGACGAGAAGCCCGCCGGGCCGCCACCCGGGCCGGCGGCACCGCCCGTCGAGACCGATCCCGCGCTGGTCACCGAGCTGATCACCCGGATCGACGACGCCAACGCCGCCCTGGCCCGCGAGATCCGGACGAAGTCCGGGCCGGCGCTGCTCGACTTCATCCGGACCGACTTCCCCCGGCTGACCCGGATGATGATCGATCCGAGGAGCATCCCGGTCATCATGGCCGGGATGGAGGCGGTCTGGTGGCTCAACGAACACCTCCAGGAGTGGCTCGGTGAGCGCAACGCCGCCGACCCGCTCACCCAGTCCGTCCCGCACAACGTCACGTCGGAGATGGGGCTGGCCCTGCTGGACGTCGCCGACGCGATCCGGCCGTACCCGGAGGTCGTGGCCTTCCTGAGCCGGGTGGCGGACGACGGCGGGCCCGGCCGGGAGTGCGACGCCCCCGGCGGGCCGGACGACCTGCTGGCCGGGCTGGACCAGCTCGCCGGTGGCCGGGAGGCCCGGGTGGCCATCGGGTCCTGGCTCGACCGGTACGGCATGCGGGGGGTCGGCGAGATCGACATCACCCGGCCCCGCTGGCGGGAACGTCCCGCCATGCTGGTGCCGCTGATCCTGGGCAACATCAGGAACTTCGCACCGGGGGCCGGCGGGCGGCACTTCGAGCAGGGCCTGCGCACGGCGCGGGACAAGGAGCGGGAGGTGCTGGAGCGGCTGCGGGCCCTGCCCGACGGCGGCGCGGACAAGGCCGAGCGGACCAAACGGATGATCGACCGGGCCCGGACGTTCGTCGGCTACCGGGAGTACCCGAAGTACGGCATGGTCACCCGCACCTTCGCATACAAGCAGGCGTTGCTGGCCGAGGCCGACCGCCTGGTGGCCGACGGTGTGCTGCGGGACCGGGAGGACATCTGGTACCTCACGTTCCCCGAACTCGACGAGGTCGTCCGTACCCGCCGGGCCGACGACGGGCTCATCCGTCGACGGGCGGCGGAGCACCTGTCGTACCGGGCGCTCATCCCGCCCCGGGTGCTCACCTCGGAGGGCGAGATCGTCGCCGGGACGTACCAGCGGGACGACGTGCCGGTCGGCGCGCTGGTCGGCCTGGCGGTCTCCGCCGGGACCGTCGAGGGTCGGGCGCGCGTGGTGCGGGACGTGGCACGGGCCGATCTCGAACCGGGGGACATCCTCGTCACGCCGTACACCGATCCCAGTTGGACGCCGCTGTTCGTCACCGTCGCCGGGCTGGTCACCGAGGTCGGTGGCCTGATGACCCACGGCGCGGTGATCGCCCGGGAGTACGGCCTGCCGGCCGTCGTCGGGGTGGTGGACGCCACCCGGCTGATCCCGGACGGGCAGCGGATCCGCGTGCACGGCACCGACGGGTACGTCGAACTTCTCCCGTGAGCGGCCGCCGGTCGGGTGCCCGGGTCACGGGGCCGGGCACCCGACCAGCGCGGCGCGGATGGGGATGACGGACGCTCACCGGTGCCGTCAGCCGACCCGGATCGCACCCGCCGGGCAGAGGTCGGCGGCCCGTTGGACGCGGTCGCGCGACGCGGCTCCCGGGGCGGGGTCACGCAGCAGCACCAGGCCGTCGGTGTCGTCCTGGTCGAAGACCTCCGGGGCGGTCAGGACGCAGTTGCCCGCCCCGCAGCACCGCTCCCGGTCGACGGCCACCCGCGGCGTCGTCTCCGCCGGTAGCTGTCGTGGGGTGGGCGTCACCAGGTCACCGGGAGAGCGTCCAGGCCGAACACGACCGAGTTGTCCCGGGTGGTCAACTCCTGTGGGTCCGCCGCCACCCTCAGGTCGGGGAAGCGTCGTGCCAACTCCACCAGCGCGACGCGCAGTTCGGCTCGGGCGAGGGGCTGACCGATGCACTGGTGCATCCCGAACCCGAAGGCCAGGTGCTGGTGGGCCTGCCGGTACGGGTCGAACCCGTCGGGGTCGTCGAAGACCTCCGGGTCCCGGTTGGCCAGGGAGAGCAGGGCGATGACGCCCTCGCCGGCCCGGATCAGCCGGTCGCCGATCTCGACGTCCTCGGTGGCCACCCGGAACAGCCCGGTCCGGACGATGCTGAGGTAGCGCAGCAGCTCGTCCACCATGCCCGGGGCGAGGTCGGGGCGGTCGCGCAGGAGCGCGTACCGCCCGGGGTGGCGGGTCAGCAGCAGGACGCTCAGGCCGAGCATGTTGGCGGTGGTCTCGTGGCCGGCGATGAGCAGCAGCAGGGCCATCCCGCCGAGTTCGTCGACGCCGAGTTCACCCGGCTCGACGCGTTCCCGGATCAGCCGGCTGAGCAGGTCGTCGGCGTCGTCGGGCCGGGCCCGCTTGGCGTCGATCAGCGACCGGAGGTATTCCCGCAGCTCCTGGGCGGCGTGCTGGAGCTGGTCCATCGGCGCCTGGCGGTTGAGCAGCAGCCGGCTGCGGGACTGGAAGAAGTCGTGGTCGGCGTAGGGGACGCCGAGCAGGTGACAGATCACCTTGGACGGCAGCGGCAGGGCGAACGTCGACACGAAGTCGGCCGGTGGGCCGGCGGCGGCCAGGTCGGCCAGGGCCTCGGAGACGGTCTGGTGGATCAGCGGTTCGATCCGGCGGACATTCTTGATCATGAACTCTGCGGTGAGCATCCGGCGCAGCCGCAGGTGCGCCTCGCCGTCCATCCGGATGAAGGCCCCCTGGGAATCCGCCGTCACCTCGGGGGGCAGCGGGCGGAGCAGGGGAAAGCCGGGGCGTTGCAGATCGGAGCTGAACGCCGGGTGGCGCAGCAGCTGCCGCACCTCGGGATGCCGGGTGACCAGCCAGGCGGTGGCTCCGGTGGGCAGCTGCACCCGGGTCACCGCCTGACCGGCGAGGCGCAGTCGTTCGGCGTCGTCGAGCAGGGCGAACGGGCTGCGGGCCGGGTTGACCGGCGGCCAGTGGGGCAGGTCGGTCTGCGTGGTCTGTGTCATGTGGAACACTCCTGCCATGACGGTGAGTAGTCGCACCGATTCGTGACGTTACTCATCGGCGAAGGTCGACACAACCCTGCGCCGCGACCGCCGACCGTTGCTCACCCCGCCCGTCTCCCGCGCCCGACGGCAAGGGGCACCGGGGACCCGGCCCGACGGCAAGAGGCACCGGGGATGCCGGCCCGACGGCGGACGGCCCCACGGTCCGCGCCGGAGAATCGGCGCGGGACCGCAGGGCCTCAGGGGTGGCTGTCGGTCGACGACCGGTGGCTCAGGTCGCGCAGACGGCGTACGCGCGCACCTTCCAGTTGCCGCTGAAACCGTTCTCGTCCTCGGCGGCGCGGACGGTCGCCGTGGTCGACGAGGTGGGCCGCATCTCGGTCAGCCGCACCTGGCCCTCGCCGCCGACGATCTCGCCGCCGACCCCGTGCAGGCGCTTGCCGGCCGGGCAGGTGGCGGTGACCGTGCGGCTGGCCGTGGAGTTGTCGGCGCTGTCCACGATCACCCGCTGCTCACCGGGGAGCGGGTCGACGCAGATCACCGACGCGTCCACCGACCAGTTGCCCGCGAAGGCGTTGCCGGCCTCGACCCCCGCCACCGTCACGCTGCTCTGGTTGATCCGCAGGTCCTCCAGGAGCACGTCACTCGCCCCCGAGCCGAGGGCCAGGGCCGCACCACCGCCGCCGATGGCCCGCTTGCCCACCGGGCAGAACAACTCCAGGAACTTCGGGTTGACCGAGTTGGACGCGGAGTGGCCGGTCACCACCTCCAGACCCGACGGCGCCGGGGCGCAGATCGCGCCGGCGGTGACCGCCCAGTTCCCGGCGACACCGTTCGGGTCCTCCCGGCCGGTCACCGAGTAGAGCCCGGAATTGGCCAGCGGCTGCATGATGTCCATGCCCACCTGGCCGAGACCCGACCCGGTGATCGCGCCGCCCCCGCCGATGACCGTGGTGCCGGTCGGGCAGACCGCGCTCTGCGACTTGGCGACGCTGTTGCTCGGCCCGACCGTCGTGCGGATCAGCAGGCCGGGCACCGCCGCCACCGGCCCGCTGAGCGCGACCTGACCGAGCACCACCGCGCTCAGCAGGGCACCACCCAGGGCGACCGTCCGTCGCGTCCACTCTTGGCTGCGCATGATGTTCTCTCCTCGTGTCGTGCGGTCCCGGAACCGGTCGGTCCCGGGCGGAGTTCGGATGGGGAAACGGACCGTCAGGGGGTGACCCGCCGGATCCGGACCGGCACGGAGTCCGTGCCGACCAGACCCGACGCGTCGAAGACCTCCAGCCACACCGACCAGGTGGTGGTGTCGGTCCCGCTGGTCAGCTGGGCCAGCGCCGCGGTGAAGGACGCACAGTTCTTCGGCGTGCCCTTGTCGTCGACCGGTTCGCCGGTGGGCACCCCGCCGCCCTGGCACAGCACCTGCTTGACGCCGCCGTCGCCGTACGCCGTCCACCGGAACCGGGTCCCGGCGACCACGCCGTCCTCGACGTCGAACCCGGTCCCGACGAACGCGACCGACTTCGGCCCGGACTCGATCGTGGTCAGCTCCAGGGCCGGTGTCGGCAGGGTGATCGTGGCGACCGGCCGGGACTGCCCGGCCGGTGCCGAGGTGACCGCGAAGGCCCGCTGCACGCTCGCCCCACCCGCCGCGAACGTCACGGTGTACGCCCCCGGCGTGACCGCGTTCGCCGGCAGCAGGGCCTGGTGACCGGCCTTCTCCAGGACCACCGTGTTGCCGCGCCGGACCGTCCAGGACACCTCCGCGTCGGGGAGCTGGCCGAAGAGGTCCGGATCGTTCGAGGTGCCGAGCAGTCCGACCGACTGCCCTGCCGTGAGGGTCAGCCCCGCCGGCGGCGAGATGATCCCCACCGTCGTCGGGCTGTCCACCACCGTGACGGTCACCGACGCCGAGCCGGTACGCCCCAGGCTGTCGGTGGCGCTGGCGGTGATGACGTGGCTGCCGGCCGACAGCGACGGCACGAACGTCTGCGACCCGGTGGCCAGCTCACCGTCGAGGCTGCTGGTCCAGGTGAGCGGGATCTCCTTGCCCAGGAAGTCGGTGGCCGTGCCCCACAGGTCCACCGACTGGTTCACCCCGAACTTCTGCTTGGTCTTCGGGGTGCTGATGGTCACCGCTGGCTTGCCGACGGTCACGCCCAGGGCCTCGGCGACGGCGGCCAGCGCGTCGACCCGGCGCTGGCTGCCGGTCACCTTGTCGCCCAGCCCGCCGACGTGGGCGGTGTCGTTGAGGATCTCGCGGACCTGCTCGGAGGTGAGCGTCGGGTCGGCGGCCATCACCAGGGCGGCGACCCCGCCCACGAACGGCGAGGCGACACTGGTGCCGCAGGTGGTCTTCGTGGTGTTGACCGCAGGCGTACCCGGATCGGTCAGGCCCGCCACACACATCGGACCGTAGATCTCCACCGACGTGGTGAGGTCCTTGGTGCCCCAGTTCGACCCGCCGGACACGGTCGCGTTCGTGTTCATCCCGCCCACGCACATGACGTGCGTGCTCTCGCAGGGCACCCAGAGGGTGTCGCCGTCGACGTTCGTGCCGTTGTTGCCGGCGGCGGCGACGATCAGCGCCCCGGTGTCCCGGACGTGCTTCATCCGCCGGTCGGTCCAGGTGCGCGCGTGGCTGACGCCGAGGTTCACGTCCCGGGTGAAGCTGAGGTTGACCACGTCCGGGTGGGTCGACTCGGCGGCCTTCTCCAGCCGGCGCAGGACCGTCCAGTAGTCGATGCCGTTGCGGACGGCGACCAGTTCCTGCACCACCGGCCCGGCCGGACCGGCGGTGCCGTAGTCGTTGTCGACCCGGCCCATCCCGGCGAGGACCACGCTGGTGGCGTGCCACGGGCAGGGCGTGCCGCCGGTGCAGTCGTTGGTGTTGCTCTCGCCCCATTCCGCCTTGTGCAGCGAGACCTTGCTGGGGAAGTCGGAGTTGAACTGGAAGCCGCCGTCCTGCACCAGGTACTTCACCTGCTTGGTCAGCCGACCCTTGCTCTCCAGCAGCTGCCAGGCCGGCGCCACCCCGATGTCCATCGCGCCACCGGCCCGCATGAACGTCCAGTCGAAGACGTTCTTGCCGATGTCCGGGGCCTCGAACACCTGGCCGTCGGTGATGCCGGACGGCTCCACCAGCCAGTCGAGGACCAGCTCGGTGCCCGTACGCCACTCGGCGGCGGCCAGCGCGAGCAGCCGCAACGCGCGCTCGTCGCCGACCCGGTACCCGCCGGACTGGCGTGGCTCGGCGGCGAGCAGGTCGGCGACCAGCCCCGCCGGGTCGGCCCGGTTGGCGTCCACCCGGACCAGGTGGTCCTGCCCCTGCTCGTCGGGGGCGAACGAGTCGAGCACCTGACCACCCCAGCGGGCCAGGAAGGCGTCCAGTTCGGACTGGCCGGCGACCCGCACCATCACCTCGTCGAGCACCAGGCCGGCGGGCTTCCCGTCCGGCCCGGCCACCACACCGACCTGCCGGTCGGTGCCGACCCGCCCGACGGTGTCGAGTGACAGCCGGGGCGCGGTCAGGCCCGGGTCGACCCGGAAGGCCAGCGGTTCGGCTCCGGCGGCCCCGGGCACCCCGGTCGGGCCACCCGGGACGATGGCGGCGGTGGCGTCCACCGAGGTGGTCGCGACGAGTCCGGCGGCGAGCGTCGCGACCACTACGGTGGCCAGGTACCGGCGTCGGCCGGTGCCCGGTCGGCGGGTCGAGGAACGTGTCGTTGTCATGGGTGTCTCCCGGTGTCGGCGCTGCGATGACACCCGTGGGAGTGCCGGGGGGTCGGCATGCCAACAGAAAGTTCCCGGGAATTTTTTTCTTCGCTCTACTGGAGCGGTGGACGAGTGGTGGGGGAACGGATGGATGTGACGGCGCTGGACGACCGGGCGCTGGTCGAGGCGCTGCGACGTGGTGACCGGGTCGGCCTGGAGGGCATCTACCGGCGGTACGCCGACCGGCTCTACACGTACGCCCGGGTGATGCTGCGCGAGCCGGAGGCCGCCGCGGACGCCGTCCACGACGCGTTCCTCCTCGCCGGTCAGCGCATCGACCAGCTGCGTGACCCGGACCGGCTGCGGTCCTGGCTGTACGCGATCGTGCGGACGGAGTGCCTGCGGCAGTTGCGGGAGCGGTCCCGCTCCGCTCCGCTGGCGGAGGCGACCGAGCCGGTCGCCGACACCGCCGACCCGGCCGCCGCCGTCAACGCCGACCAGGTACGCGACCTGGTGCACCTGGCGGTCGCCGCGCTCAATCCCGGTGACCGTGAGGTGGTGCACCTGGCGATCCGCCACGATCTGTCCTCCGTGGACATCGGTGCGGCGCTCGGGGTGCCCGCCAACCATGCGCACGCCCGGTTGTCGCGGGCCCGGTCCCAGCTCGAACGGGCACTCGGTGCGCTGCTCGTCGCCCGGGGCGGGGCGCGGGACTGCCCGGCCCTGGCCGACCTGCTCGACGACTGGCAGGGCCGGCTCACCCCGACCCTGCGCAAGCGGGTCGCCCGGCACATCGACGACTGCGCCCGGTGTGGGCTGCTCCGGCGCGAGCAGTGCAATCCGGCGGCGCTGCTGACCGCGTACACGGCACCGGGTTTTCTGGTGGTCGCCGACTCGGTCTGGCCGCGGCTCGCCGACGTGGATCCCGCCACCGGCCAGGTCGCCGGCCCCGACCCCGGCCCCGACCCGGCCGGCGACGACCCTGCCGACGGGGGCTCCGCCGACGCGGGTCCGACCGACGGGGGTGCCGTCGACGCCGCCGCCCCGGGAGAGGTCCCCGACCCGGCCGGTCCGGTCGGGGCGTCCGACGGCCGGACCGAGACGCCTCCGTCGTCCGAGACCGCTGCGTCGCCGGGCGACTCCGTCGTCGCGGGGGACGCCCCGGATGCCGCCGCTGGCGGACGGGTCGTCCACGCGGTGCCGGTCGCCGCGCCCGTGGCGGTGGTGACCTCGGGTGACGCGGCGGCTGCGGGCACCGCCGCCGGCCCGGAGCGGCCGGTCGCGGTCACCGCCGGCCCGCCGGCCCGCCGGCGCAACCGGCGGCGGCTCGCCGGTCTGCTGCTGTTGCTGCTCCTCGGGGCCGGGACCTGGGCGTTGTCGCCCGTCGGGCCGGCCGCCGAGCAGGCGGCGGTGACCTCCGGCGAACTGTCCGGTGGCACGTCGTCGACCGCCCCGACGGGCGGCGGTTCCCCGCAGCGGGGTGCGTCGCCGTCGGGTCCGGCCGGTGCCGGTGTGCCGGCCACGGCGGTCCCGCCGCCGGTCGTCGCTTCGCCGTCGGCCGGAGCCGGGCAGCCGACCGCCGTCGTGCCGCCTGCGGGTACGCCGCCGGTCCCCGCCCCGACCGGAAAACCGGCCGTGCCCCACCCGCCGGCCGCACTGCCGCTGGCCGTGCCCTTCACGGTGACGGCGAACGCGCACGTGCGCTGCGGCGCGGCCACCTGGAGCCTGGTCGTCCGGGCCACCGGCAGTGCCACGCTCGGGACGGCCCGGGTGCGGTGGACACCTGCGGGTGGCCGGGCGGCGAGCCGGGCGATGACCGTGGACGGGTCGTCCGCCCAGGTGACGGTGGGTGGGCTCCGTGCCTCGGCGGTGACCTGGTCGGTGCGGGTGACCGGCACCGACGGCCGTACGGCGGACAGCCCGTCGACCACGACCGCCGACCCGTGCGTCCGGCCCGGTTAGTCGGCCTGCCGTGACCCCTCGCCGGGGTCGGGTGCGCGGACCCCGGCGAGCAGCACGGTCAGGTACAGCTCGTCGCGGTGCCGGGGCGTGCCGGCGATCCGGGCGGCGAACGCGGTACCGCAGACCAGGTGTTGCAGGTCGTCCAGCGTGAGGCCGGGGCGCAGTCGGCCGGCCCGGGTCGCCTGCTCCAGCACGGTCGCGGCCAGGTCGCCCAACTCCGCGCGACCGGCTGTGGTCTGCGTGGTGGCGTCCTGTTCCGCGGGGGTCGCGAGCACCTCGGCGAGGGCCGGATCGTCAAGTTGACTGCGCAGGAAGGCCCGTAGCAGCAGCTCCACGCCGGCCCACGGGTCGTCCTCGCGGGTTGCCGCCCGTGCCTGGTCGAGCAGCGCGGCGAAGGCGTCGGCGGCGAGCGCCTCCAGCAGCGCCCGTCGGGTCGGGAAGTGCCGGTAGACCGTGCCGACGCCGACTGCGGCCCGCCGGGCGATCTCGTTGAGCGGCAACGACAGGTCACCTTCCGCCACTACGGCACGGGCGGTGGTGAGCACCCGTTCCCGGTTGCGGGCGGCGTCCGCACGCAGTGTCGTCGTCACCGCGCCAGCCTAACCCAACGGATGGACCATCCGATCGGATTGACAATCCGTTTACCTCCGGGTTCAATCGGATAGGTAATCCACTTCATTCCTCCACCGGAAGGCACCCCATGGACAGCGCACCCGGTTGGACCGTCGCCGATCTCACCGACCAGTCCGGCCGGACGTTCGTGGTCACCGGCGCCAGCAGCGGGCTCGGCGTGGCGATCACCCGCCACCTGGCCGCCCGCCGGGGCCGGGTGGTGATGGCCGTCCGGGACACCGCCAAGGGCGCCCGGGTCCGGGCCGGGATCCTGCGCGACCACCCCTGGGCAGATCTCGTCGTGCGTCGACTGGACCTGCTCGACCTCGACTCGGTCCGCGCCTTCACCGAGGACCTCGGGAGTGCGGTCGACGTGGTGGACGCGCTGGTCAACAACGCCGGCATCGGCACCGTTCCCCGGCGGCTGAGCCCACAGGGGGTGGAGAGCCAACTCGCCACCAACCACCTCGGCCACTTCGCCCTCACCGGGCGGCTGCTGCCCGTGTTGACCGCCGGCCGGACGCCGGTCGTGGTCACCGTCTCCTCGGGTCTCTACCGGCTCGGTCGACTCGACCTGACCGACCTGGCCGCCGAGCGCCGCTACTCCCCGGGCGGGGCGTACGCCACGTCGAAGCTGGCCAACGTGCTGTTCGGGCTGGAACTCGACCGGCGGCTGCGGGCCGCGGGCTCACCGGTGCGCAGTCTGCTCACCCACCCCGGGATGACCAGGACCGACCTCTCCCGGGACCTGCCGTCCCTCGCCCGGCGGGTCGAGACCGTCGTCATGGGGCCGCTGCGCCGCCCTCTCGACGAGGCTGCGGCACCGATGCTCTTTGCGGCCACCGTGCCGGCCGCGCCCACCGGCCGGCACATCGGCCCCGGCCGGCTGTTCCGCCGTGCGGAGCCCACCTTCGCGCCGCTGCGCGGCACCGCCACCGACCGGCAGCTCGCGGCCGACCTCTGGGCCCACTCCGAAGAGCTCACCGGGGTACGCCCACTGCCGGCCCCGCTGCGCTGACGGGGGCACCCCGGGAAACCCGTAACCGATGGGTTACGCTTTCCGGGTGGACGAGGTGGCGGCGGCGATATCCGATCCGATCCGCCGCAGCATCCTCGAGCTGCTGCGCGACGGTGACCTCCCGGCCGGGGAGATCGCCGACCGGTTCCCGGTGAGCAGACCGGCCGTCAGCCGCCACCTGCGGGTGCTGCGGGACAGCGGCCTGGTCCACAGCGAGCTGGTGGGTCGGCAGCGGCGCTACCGGCTCGACACCGACCGGCTCACCGAGCTGGTCGACTGGCTCGCCCGGTTGCGTCGTCCGCGCGGTTGGGCGCAGCACCTCGACGCGCTGGAGACAGAGGTCCACCGCACCCGCCGTGAGCGGCGCACCCGCGACACGGCACCCCGAGCAGTAGGAGAGACCGCATGACCGGCATCCCCACCGGGCAGTTGTTCCGCACCCTCACCGGCACCGACCTGGTGCTGGTGCGCACCTTCCGCGCCCCGATCGAGGACGTCTGGGCGAGCGTCACCGAACCCGACCGTACCGCCCGCTGGTTCGGGCGGTGGGAGGGCGACGCCGGCCCCGGCCGCACGATCCGGTTGCAGATGGCCTTCGAGGACGGCACCCCCTGGACGGCGCTGCGGATCGAGGCGTGCGAGGCGCCCCGGCACCTGGCCGTGTCGTCGGCCGACGAGTCGGGCGGCTGGCGGATCGAGCTGGCGCTCACCGAGACGGCCGGCACCACCGAACTGCGGTTCACCCACCACCTCGACAGCGAGGAGCACGTCGGCGAGATCGGCCCCGGCTGGGAGTTCTACCTCGATCTCCTGGTGACCGCCGGCCCGGACGCCCCGGCGGACGCCCCGAAGGCCGACTTCGGTGACTACTACCCGGCGATGAAGCCCCACTTCGAGCAACTGCGCACCGGGGCCAGCTGACGACCCGGGCCGCGCCACCCGGCCCGGCCCGGGTCGACCACGGGCCGGTCGGCTCACATCCGCTCGACGGTACGGATGCCGAGCAGGTAGAGCCCCTGCCGCAGGGTGCGGCCGGTCAGGTCGGTCAGCAGCAACCGGCTGGCCCGCAGTTCCCCGTCGGCCCGCAGCACCGGGCAGCGCTCGTAGAACGCGCTGAACCGGGTCGCCAACCGGTGCAGGTAGCCGGCGAGCTGGTGGAACTCCATCGTCCGGGCCACCTCGTGGACGACGGTGGCGAACCCGAGCAGCTCGAACGCCAGCGCCCGCTCGGCCGGCGCGGTGAGCACGACCCGGGCGTCCGGGTCGACAGCGGTGCCGGCCCGCCGCGACACCGACCTGGTCCGGGCGTACGCGTACTGCAGGTAGGGGGCGGTGTTGCCGTCGAGGGCCAGCATCCGTTCCCAGTCCAGCACATAGTCGCGGGTGCGGTCGGTGACCAGGTCGGCGTACTTGACCGCGCCGATACCGACGGCCCGGCCGATCTCGGCCGCGTCCGCCTCGTCCAGCGCGGGGTTCTTGGTCCGGGCCAGCGCGGTCGCCCGGGTCACCGCCTCCGTCAGCAGGTCGACCAGCTTCACCGACTCCCCGGTCCGACTACGCAGCATCCGCCCGTCCGGACCGAGGACCGAGCCGAAGCCGAGGTGCTCGGCGCGGGCCGGCGGGCGCAACCAGCCGGCCTGCCCGGCCACCGCGAACACCATCGCGAAGTGCTGCCGCTGCGGCAGGCCGACCACGTAGAGCAGCCGGGTCGCGCCCAGCTCGCCGGTACGCAGCCGCAGCGCGGCCAGGTCGGTCGCCGGATAGCCGTACCCGCCGTCGCCCTTGCGCACGATCAACGGCAGTGGTGTGCCGTCCCGCCCGGTGAACCCCGGCGGGAAGGCGCAGGTCGCCCCGGCGCTGTCGGTGAGCAGCCCGAGCCGGTCGAGGTCGCCCACCACCGCCCCGAGCCGGTCGTCGTACGCGCTCTCGCCCCGGAAGTCGCCTTCGGTCAGGGTGACGTCGAGCAGTTGGTACACGGTCAGGAAGTACCGCTGGGACTGCTCGACCAGCAGCCGCCACAGCCGCCGCGTCTCCGGATCGCCACCCTGCAACGCGACCACCCGCTGCCGAGCCCGGTCCCGGAAGGCCGGGTCGGCGTCGAACTTCGACCGGGCCGCCTGGTAGAACCCGTCGAGGTCGCCGATGGACAGCTCCTGTGCCGCCTCCGCCTCACCGAGGTCCACCAGATGCGCGATCAGCATCCCGAACGGGGTGCCCCAGTCGCCGAGGTGGTTGACCCGCACGACCCGGTGCCCGAGCCAGCCCAGCAGCCGTACCGCCGCGTCGCCGATGACCGTGGAGCGCAGGTGCCCGACGTGCATCTCCTTCGCCACGTTGGGCCCCGAGTAGTCGACCACGACGGTCTCCGGTGCGGCCGTCACCGGCACCCCGAGCCGGTCGTCGGCGGCCAGCGCGGCGACCATGCCGGCCAGCGCGCCGTCGTCGATCGTCAGGTTGACGAAGCCCGGACCGGAGACCTCCGCCGTCGCGCAGACGTCGTCGAGGACCGCACGGTCCAGCACCGCCTGGGCGATCTCGCGCGGCGACCGGCCGAGCCGCCGGGCCAGCGCCAACGCCGCGTCGGACTGGAAGTCCGCGCGCGGCGAGCGCCGTACCACGGGGTCGACCGGGCCGTCGGCCACGGCGGTGAACGCCGGCGTCAGCCGGTCGGTGAGCAGCCTTTCAAGATCCATGGGTACGCCGATCTGCTCGGATCCGTCGACGCGGATCTCCGGGATGGGAGAGTCTGCGGACGGACCGAGGACAGCGGCGGTGACCGGCGGCTCGATCCGCCGGTCGCAGGGAATGGGTCAGCGCGGGCGGGCGACGGATCGCCGGCGTCGCTCCGCACCGACCTGGACGTCGTACGACGTTCCGGGGTGCTGGGCGGGCGCGCTGGTCATGCCGCAACGGTAGCGGGCCGCCCGGCGGCGGGTACACCCGGTTTCTCGACCGCCCGCTGGCGGCGACGCCAGCCCGTTTGACCCGTTCGGCCTGGCCGGCCCCGGCAGGCGTGGCTGGCCTGGGTCGGCCCTGGCTGGCGTGGCTGGCCCCGGCGGGTGTGGCTGGCCTGGTAGACGTGGCTGGCTCGGTCGGCCCTGGTAGACGCGGTTGGCCCGGCTGGCGTGGCCGGCCGGGTCGGGCTTGGTCGGCACGGCGGGCGTGGTCGGCACGGCGGGCTTGGTTGGCCCGGCCGGCCCTGGTCGGCGCTGGCTGGCCCCGGCGGGCGTGGCTGGCCTGGTAGACGTGGCTGGCTCGGTCTGGCTCGGCCGATGGGCATGGTGGAAACGAAGCGACTGTCCGCGTCGGTGCCGACGGCGGACCTGGCGGGCACGCGGCTGTCGGGGGTGCGCGTCCGTGCTCGCCCCCGGTGGGGACCGGGAGCACTGGAATACTCGGTGACCATGGTGTTGTCGCGGGGTTGGTCGCTGTTCCTGATCGGGGTCGGGGTGTGGACCTGGGCGATCTGGCCGAGGTTCGGGCTGGCCATCTGGAACGACGCGCGGGCCTGGGCCGGTGGGACGGTCGGCGGGGGCGCACCGACCGGCTTCTTCTGGATCCACCTGCTCCTGATCGCCGCCGCACTGGTCATCGGGACCACGGTGGGGGTGCTCGGCATCCGGGGTTGGCGGGCAGCGCGCCGGGCTTCCCGCCGATGACCTGTGGATTTGACGATCAAACCTGAAACCGCGTAACTTTCTCTCTGCCAGCGCGGAACGGGCAAACGGGACGAAAGCCCCAGGAGTCAGGTTCCAGGTTTGGCACCGGGTCGTCGAGGGCATCAGTCCACTACGACACGGACCGGGTGGGGCTCATCGAAACGCCGCAGGGCGGATTTGGACGGGCGGAACCGACCGGGTAGTGTTGTCGATCGGCAGAGCACCGGGCGAGCCTACGGGAGATCGTAGCGGCCGGTTCTGCCAAATCCGATGATCAAGCACAGCGCTGGTCGCCGTGTGCGCTCAGCGGAGCAAGGCCGTACAAAGCGTGACACACCGGGATACACCGGTTGACACGGGGAGGACGGTGAGGTAACGTAGTAAAAGTGCCCAGCGCGGAAGTGCCGGGCACGGTGAACGAGATACCCCAGGTCGGGGGTCCTGTTGGTCGGGGCTTTCGGGTGGTGTGTGGTTGTTCTTTGAGAACTCAACAGGGTGCTTGATAAGCCAGTGCCAATTATGATTTATACCCCGTGCTGGGCAGACTTTCGGGTTTG